>NZ_JBEAFZ010000088.1:0-327576 GCF_040062415.1 Klebsiella sp. GG_Kp173 | reverse complement strand
AGAATTAAACTTCGTAATGAATTACGTGTTCACTCTTGAGACTTGGTATTCATTTATTGTCCGAAGACATTAAGAATCCATGTCACTTTGAGTGCCCACACAGATTGTCTGATAAATTGTTAAAGAGCAGTGCCGCTTCGTTTTTCGCTGCGGCGCGGGGTGTGCATATTACGCTTTCCCGCTGCAGAGTCAAGCATTTATTTTTGCTTTTCTCTGCGAGGTTCTCACCGGAACCCCGCTGACCCGGCGGCTTGCTTGCCGTTGTTCCGTGTCAGTGGAGGCGCATTATAGGGAGTAATTCTGAGGTGACAAGGGGAAATGCAAAAAAAGTTTTCAACCGTCTCTTTTTTCAACAATGCGGCGAGGAATGTCGCAAAAAACCGCCGTTTTGCCGTTTTAACCGACGAAACGGGGCGCCTGGTGGCATACTGTTAGAGTAGAGGAAAGAAAGGAACGGCATTTATGTCTTTAAGCGCACAGCAACTGGCGGCACAAAAGAACATCTCCTGGGTACTGGCCGAAAAGCTCGCCCAAAAAATACTGACTGGCGAATATCAGCCGGAAAGCATTCTTCCCGGCGAAATGGAGTTGGGGGAGCAGTTCGGCGTAAGCCGTACCGCCGTCCGCGAAGCGGTGAAGACGCTTACTGCAAAAGGCATGCTGCTGCCCCGCCCTCGCATTGGCACCCGGGTCATGCCGCGCAGCAGCTGGAATTTCCTTGATAAGGAACTGCTCTCCTGGTGGCTAACAGAAGATAACTTCGAAGAGGTGGTGAGCCACTTTCTCGTCATGCGCAGCAGCCTGGAGCCACAGGCCTGCTTTCTCGCCGCCGCCAACGGCACCGCCGGGCAAAAAGCGCAGCTCAATACATTAATGGAAGAGATGATTGCTCTGAAACGCCATTTTCAGCGCGATCGCTGGATTGCAGTCGATATGGCCTGGCATGAACATATCTATGAAATGAGCGGTAATCCTTTCCTCAGCTCATTCGCTTCTTTATTTCATTCGGTCTATCACACTTACTTCACATCAATTACGCAAAATGAAGTGGTGAAGCTCGATCTCCACCAGACGATTGTCGATGCCATTCTCAACAGTGATGCGCCGGGCGCCTTACTTGCCTGCCAGGCGCTGCTAAACGCCCCCCACCACGTAAATCAATAACAAGGATTTGGCATGAGCGGAAAAAAAGGGCGCAGCATGGCCGGCCTGCCGTGGATTGCGGCGATGGCCTTCTTTATGCAGGCGCTGGATGCCACCATTCTTAACACTGCCCTCCCGGCTATCGCCCACAGCCTGAATCGTTCCCCGTTAGCAATGCAGTCGGCCATCATCAGTTATACGCTGACGGTGGCGATGCTGATCCCGGTCAGCGGCTGGCTGGCCGATCGCTTCGGCACGCGTCGGGTCTTTATCATCGCCGTTAGCCTGTTTACTCTCGGCTCCCTCGCCTGCGCGCTCTCCAGTTCATTAACGGAACTGGTCATTTTTCGCGTCATTCAGGGGATCGGCGGGGCGATGATGATGCCGGTGGCGAGGCTGGCCCTCCTGCGCGCCTATCCGCGCAGCGAACTGCTGCCGGTTCTGAACTTTGTCACCATGCCAGGACTGGTGGGACCGATTCTGGGTCCGGTGCTCGGCGGGGTATTTGTTACCTGGGCCAGCTGGCATTGGATTTTCCTGATAAACATTCCCATCGGCGTGATCGGCATTCTGTACGCCCGTAAATACATGCCAAATTTCACAACGCCGCGCCGACGCTTCGATATAACCGGTTTCCTGTTATTTGGCTTAAGCCTGGTGTTATTTTCCAGCGGTATTGAACTGTTTGGCGAAAAAATTGTGGCGACATGGCTGGCGCTGGCGGTGATCGCCGTCAGTCTGATATTGCTCCTGGCCTATGTCCGTCACGCGCGCCGCCATCCTGCGCCGCTTATCTCGCTCTCTTTATTTAAGACCCATACGTTCTCGGTTGGCATTGCCGGCAACCTTGCCACGCGGTTGGGTACGGGTTGCGTGCCGTTTCTGATGCCGCTCATGCTACAGGTTGGCTTCGGCTATCCGGCCATTATCGCCGGCTGTATGATCGCCCCCACCGCTATCGGCTCGATTATTGCGAAATCTACCGTTACCCAGGTGCTGCGCTGGTTTGGCTATCGTAAGACCCTGGTGGGGATCACCGTGTTTATTGGCCTTATGATTGCCCAGTTCTCGCTGCAGTCGCCAGAAATGCCGCTGTGGATGCTTCTTCTGCCGCTGTTCGTGCTGGGGATGGCGATGTCCACGCAGTTTACCGCCATGAATACCATTACCCTGGCCGATCTGACGGATGACAATGCCAGCAGCGGCAACAGCCTGCTGGCCGTCACCCAGCAGCTTTCCATCAGTCTCGGGGTGGCCATCAGCGCTGCGGTGCTGCGCTTCTATGAAGGTTTTGACAGCGCCAGCACCGTAGAGCAGTTTCACTACACCTTTATTACCATGGGCGTGATAACCATCGTGTCGGCGCTGATGTTTATGCTGTTAAGAGCGAAGGATGGCCGCAACCTGATTAGCGAGCGGCACAAACGCTAAGCGGAACCGCGGACCACCAGCTCCGGGGTTAACTGTACGCGCTGCTGTTTTTGCTGCGGGTCGGCCATGCGATGGATCAGCACGTCGATGGCCAGTTCCCCCAGCTCATCTTTTGGCTGATGAATGGTGGTCAACGGCGGCGTCATATAGCGAGCCAGTTCAATATCATCGTAACCCACCAGCGCCATATCCTGCGGGATCTGCAGCCCGGCCTGGTATAACGCCTGATAAGCGCCAACCGCCATGGCATCGTTACCGACAAACACCGCCTGCGGCCGCTGCGGCAACGCCAGCAGCCGCTGCATCGCGCTAAACCCGCCGCCAAACTCAAAATCGCTGGTCACCACATATCCCTCGGCTACGGGCAGACCGCAGCGCGCCATCGCAGCATGGTAACCTTCAAGGCGCAGACGCGCCGGGGTTTTATCCAGCGGGCCGGCAATGCAGGCGATGTGTGAATACCCTTGATCGATCAGGTACTGGGTCGCCATATCACCACCGAGCAGCGAGTTATCCTGAATCAGATCGCTATCGCCATCAAACGGCGCCCAGTCCATCATGACCGTCGGAACCGACGGATAGCGCTGCATAATTTCCGGAGAGGGTTGGTGGGTCTCAGTGCACAGCAGCAGTAATCCATCGACGCGTTTTTGCATTAACGTCTCCAGATTACGATTCATTCGCTGCTCATCACCTTCCGTATTACAGAGTACGAGACTATAACCCCGCTCAAAGCAGCTGCGCTCCACGCCCCGCACCAGCTCCGAATAAAACGGATTGGTACTGGCGGTGATCAGCATGCCGATGGTGCGGGTTTGATTAAGCTTGAGGCTACGCGCCAGCGCAGAGGGGGCGTAGTTAAGGCTTTTGATCGCGGCGTCGACTTTGGCGGTGATCGCCTCGCTGACAAAGCGGTCTTTATTGATGACGTGTGACACCGTCGATGTGGAAACGCCCGCTACGCGGGCCACATCTTTCATCGTAGCCAAGCATTACCCCTGTTGCGCTAAAAATTCATCGATCTCTGTGCGCCACGGCACGGAAGGCTGCGCGCCTTTGCGGGTCACGGCAATCGCCGCCGCGGCATGTGCAAAGCGGATCGCCTCCGGCAGATCGGTTCCTTCCAGCAGCGCGGTTACCAGCGCGCCGTTGAAGGTGTCGCCAGCGGCGATAGTATCAATAGCCTGCACACGAAACCCTGGGATCCGGCGGCTTTCGCCTTCGGCACTGAGCCAGACGCCGCGGCTGCCGAGGGTGATCATCACCGTACCAATGCCTTTGGCATGCAGCACGTCGGCGGCTTTTGCCGCATCCTCGTCACTCTCAACGCGAATACCCGTCAGCTTTTCCGCTTCGGTTTCGTTGGGGGTAATGATATCCACCAGCGCCAGCAGTTCATCGGGCAGTTCACGCGCTGGCGCGGGATTAAGCACCACGGTGGTCTGATGGTGATGGGCGATTTTCGCCGCCGCCAGCACGCTCTCCAGCGGTGACTCGAGCTGCATCAACAACGCCTGCGCGCTGGCGATCCGCGCTTTTTCCGCCTCTACCTGAGCGACGGATAATGCCGCATTGGCGCCGGCATGAATACCGATGACATTCTCACCTTCGGCGTTAACGAAGATTAACGCCACGCCGGTTGCTTCCCCGGCGACCGCGCGCACAGGCGCCACATCGATTTTATCGCTTGCCAGCTGGCGGCGGATGCGTTCACCGATGTCGTCATCGCCGGTACAGGCGATAAACGCGATATCCGCCCCGCTGCGCCCGGCGGCCACTGCCTGGTTGGCCCCTTTCCCCCCGAACGCCAGCTGGTAGTGGTTGCCGGTGACGGTTTCACCCGGTGTCGGGAAAGCGTCAAGGTTGAGAATGTGATCGGCATTGATGCTGCCAAGGACGACAAGTTTGCCTGCAGTTTTCATCGTTTCTGTTCCCGGGAAAGCGCGCCACCGGGATCCGGTGGCGCATGCCCTGCTTTTCTTTTTTATATTGTCCCTCGGACCGTTGCCAGTCCGAATCGCATATTACTGCTTAACGACCAGCTTCAGCTCAACCGGGTAGTTAGCCTCCACTTTTTCGCCCTTCAGTACCTTATCAGCAGTCTCAACGCCTTTCGCGCCGATCTGCTCCGGCAACTGTGCGACGGTCGCCGCCAGTTTGCCACTGTTTACTGCTTTTTCGCCATCCGGAGTGCCGTCAAATCCAACCACCATCACATCGGACTTGCCTGCGGTCTGCAACGCGCGCAGGGCGCCGAGCGCCATTTCATCATTCTGCGCGAACACCGCCTGGACGTCAGGATGGGCGGTCAGCAGGTTCTGCATCACGTTCAGCCCTTTAGTACGGTCGAAATCGGCCGGCTGGCTGGCCAGAACATTGAACTTGTGCGCCGCCACAGCCTGTTTGAAGCCTTCGCCACGCTCGCGCGCCGCGGAAGTCCCGGCAATGCCCTGCAGCTCAATGACTTTCGCACTTTCACCCAGCTTTTTCGCGATGTAATCGCCCGCCATTTTTCCGCCCTGCACGTTGTCAGAGGCGATGTGGCTCACGACATCGCCTTTTGTCGCCTGACGGTCAAGGGTGATGACCGGGATTTTCGCCTGGTTCGCCATCTTCACAGCATTGCCGACGGCATCAGAGTCGGTGGGGTTGATCAGCAACAGCTTCGCGCCGCGCACCGTTAAATCCTGAACGTTAGCCAACTCTTTCGCCGGGTTGTTCTGGGAATCGAGCACCACCAGGTTGTAGCCCAGTTTGTCAGCTTCTTTTTGCGCGCCGTCTTTCAGAGACACGAAGAACGGGTTGTTGAGAGTAGAGATAACCAGAGCGATGGTGTCTTTGGCCATCGCGTTCGCGCTAACGGTCGCACTTAGCGCAACAGCAGAGACCAGGGTCGCCAGTTTTTTCATATTCATAGTTAAGATGTCCTGTAGAGTTCTTAGTTACTGCTTTTTGTTATCTACCAGTACCGCCAGCAAAATCACCACCGCTTTAACGATCATCTGGTAATAGGAAGAAACGCCTAAAAGGTTCAAACCATTATTCAGGAAGCCAAGGATCAGCGCGCCAATCAGCGTGCCGACAATGCGTCCTTTGCCGCCCGCCAGGCTGGTGCCGCCGAGCACGACTGCCGCAATGGCGTCCAGCTCATAGCCTGTCCCGGCCGTTGGCTGTGCGGAGGAGAGGCGCGCCACTTCGATAATCCCTGCCAGCGACGCCAGCATCCCGCACAACGCGTAAACGATAATTTTGACTTTATTGACGCTAATCCCGGACAGACGCGTCGCTGCCTCATTACCGCCAAGGGCATAGATATAACGGCCCAGGCGAGTATGGTGCAGCATGTACCAGGCCGCCAGGAAGACAATCGCCATGATCCATACCGGCGTCGGGATCCCCAGCGGACGCCCGATACCAAACCAGCCGAACAGATCGGCATTATCGCTAAAGCCGGTATTGATCGGGCTGCCGTTGGTGTACACCATGGTCACGCCGCGCAGCAGCAGCATCATCACCAGGGTGGCGATGAAAGCCTGCACGCGGCCTTTCGCCACAATCACCCCGGTGACTGCGCCGATCGCCGCACCTAATGCGAGGGCAGCAGCGACCGCCACCAGCGCATTCACCTCAATGCCAACGATCGACGCCGCCACCGCGCCGGTGAGCGCCAGCAGGGAACCGACGGACAGGTCGATCCCCGAGGTCAGTATGACCAACGTCATCCCTACCGCCATAATGGCGTTAACGGAGGTCTGCTGCAGAATATTGAACAGGTTATTGACGGTAAAAAAGTTGGGGCTCATGGTCGATACCACCGCGATCAGCACCAGCAGGGCAATCAGCGATTTTTGCTCCATCAGCCACGCTTTCGTGAAATAACGGCGACCAGAAACAGCCTGGGTTGTCATCTTTCTTACTCCTGATTCACACGGTTAAGCTTGCCCACAGCGGCAGCCATCAATACTTCCTGGGTGGCCTGCTCGCGTGTGAATTCACCGCCGAGATGCCCTTCATGCATCACTATGATGCGATCGCTCATGCCCAACACTTCCGGCATCTCGGAGGAGACCAGAATGATGCTCAGGCCATCGGCTTTGAACTGATTGATGAGCTGGTAGATCTCTTTCTTCGCCCCGACGTCGACGCCACGGGTCGGCTCATCGAGGATCAGGACCTTCGGCCGGGTCATCAGCCCGCGGGCGATGGCGACCTTTTGCTGGTTGCCGCCGGAGAGCAGGCCGATCGCCTGCTCCATGGACGGCGTTTTCACGTTAAACAGCCGGATGAAATCACTGACCGCCTGCTGTTCATCTTTATGCTTGAGGCTTCCTCCCGTCCGGCTAAAGTAGCGCAAGGCGGTCAGGGACATATTTTCTTTTACCGACATCCCGAGCACTAAGCCATCGCGCTTACGGTCTTCGGATATATAGACAATGCCGTTCGCCAGGCCATCCTGTGGCGAACGGGTCACCACTTCGTGACCGTCGAGCGTCACAGAGCCGCTGCTGCGCGGCAGCGCGCCATACAACACTTTCATCAGCTCGGTCCGCCCGGCGCCCATCAGCCCGGCGACGCCGAGGATTTCCCCCTGGCGCAGGGTAAAGGTCACGTTTTCCACGCCCGGGCCGCAGAGATTATCGACTTTCAGACGCACCGCGCCCGGCGCCTTAGCCAGATGCGGATACTGATCTTCCAGCTTCCGGCCAACCATCATTTCGATCAGACGGTCTTCATCCAGCGAGGAGACCTCGCGTTCGGCGATAAACTGCCCGTCGCGGAACACGGTCACGTCGTCGCAAATCTCGAAGATCTCTTTCATGCGGTGGGAGATGTAGACGATGCCGCGCCCCTGCGATTTTAGTTCGCGGATCACGCGGAACAGCGATTCGGTTTCGGTATCGGTCAGCGCGTCGGTCGGTTCATCCATAATGATGACCTTCGACTCGAAGCTTAGCACTTTGGCGATCTCCACCATTTGCTGATCGCCAATCGACAGATCGCCCACCAGCTTCTGGCTGGTAAAACGGAGATTCAGCTTCGCCAGCAGCTTGTCGGCTTCGGCATACATCCGCTTCCAGTCGATTTTGCCAAAGCGGTTAACGAACTCGCGGCCAAGGAAGATGTTCTCGGCGATCGTCAACTGCGGGATCAGGTTCAGTTCCTGATGGATAATGCCGATCCCGGCTTCCTGGGAAGATTTTGGGCCGTTAAAGGTGGTCTCTTTACCGAGCCATAATAAAGCGCCGGCGTCACGGGTATAGATCCCAGTCAGCACTTTCATCATGGTGGATTTACCGGCGCCGTTCTCACCCACCAGCGCCATCACCCGGCCAGGATAGACATTCAGCGAGGCGCCGGAGAGCGCCTTGACGCCAGGGAACGCTTTATCGATCCCTTTCAGTTGCAATAAGGCTTCCATGACGGCGACCTCAGAACGTAACGCCGGCACAGAGAATGATATTCGCGAACGGGGAACACTCCCCGCTGCGAATTACCGCCTGACTGTCTGCGGTTTGTTTTTTGAACTGCTCATGACTGGTGTAACGAATTTCAATGGTATTTCCCTGGTGCTGCTGCAGCTGCTCAAGATGGTTGAGCAACGTCGCGTGGAGCTGCGGATTATGCGTCTTAATTTCCTCCGCGATGACAGCCGCTTCAACCTGCATTTCCGTCGTCACCACTTCCAGAACCTGCATAAATGAAGGTACGCCCTGGGTTAACGCCATATCGATGCGCGCGCTGCTGCGGGGAACCGGCAATCCGGCATCGCAGACCACCAGCGTATCGGTGTGACCCAGGCGGGAGATGACCGCGGAAATATCAGCGTTAAGTACGGTGCCTTTTTTCATTTTTTCTCTTTTGCTCCACTAGCGAAACGTTTCGCTACAATAATTATTATCAATGTGTGAGCAGAAAACCATCACCAGAAGAGAGAAATGTGATCGCCATCGAAACGTTTCGCGAGACAGCGACAGGACATGACAAACGGAGTGAAAAACAAAAAGCCCTTCGCAACGGAAGGGCTTTTTGACATCAGATTTCGACCTGAGTACCGAGCTCGATAACCCGGTTTGGCGGGATTTCAAACTGATCCGGCGCGCGCAGGGCGTTACGCTGCAACAGCAGATAAAGCTTGCCGCGCAGACGCAGATACCACGGCCGTTTGCCGATAATCAACGACTCATGGGACATAAAGAACGAGGTCTCCATCATCCGGCAGCTGAGGCCTTCCAGGCCACAGCGATGGAACACCTCTTCGACATTTGGCGTTTCCCGCCAGCCGTAGCTGGCCACCACCCGCCAGAATGAGGGCGACAGCTGCTCAATCTGCACCCGGCGAACGTTATGCACGTAAGGCGCGTCCTCGGTGCGCAGGGTCAGGAGGATCACTCGCTCATGCAGCACCTTGTTGTGCTTCAGATTATGCAGCAGGGCAAACGGGATCACGTTCAGGGCGCGGGACATATACACCGCGGTACCCGGGACGCGTACCGGCGGCGATTTCTCCAGTGAAGAGATCATCGCTTCCAGCGAGTTGCCGTGCTCGTGCATCCGACGCAGCAGGCGGAAGCGCTCGCTCTTCCAGGTGGTCATCACCGTAAACATCACCAGACCCAGGGATAACGGCAGCCAGCCGCCGGAGACAATCTTATCGAGGTTCGCCGAGAACAGCGGAACATCAATGCACAGGAAGGCCACCAGCATCAGCCCAACGAACAGCTTATTCCAGTGCCAGTTTTTGCGCGCCACCGTTGCCGAAAGGATGGAGGTCAGCACCATGGTGCCCGTTACCGCGATACCGTACGCCGCCGCCAGGTTAGAGGAGTGCTCGAAGCTGACGATGACGATCACTACCGAGACATACAGCAGCCAGTTAATAAACGGGATATAGATCTGCCCGGACTCCATTTCCGAGGTGTGGATGATGCGCATCGGCGACAGATAGCCCAGACGCACCGCCTGACGGGTTAAGGAGAAGACCCCGGAGATCACCGCCTGCGAGGCGATAACCGTCGCCAGCGTGGCGATAATCAGCATCGGGATCAGCGCCCACTCCGGCGCCAGCAGGAAGAACGGGTTTTTAATCGCTTCCGGATGCTTAAGCAGCAATGCCCCCTGGCCAAAATAGTTCAGCACCAGCGAAGGCAGTACGACGGAGAACCAGGCGACGCGGATCGGCAGTTTGCCGAAGTGCCCCATATCGGCGTACAGCGCTTCCACCCCGGTAATCGACAGCACCACCGCGCCAAGCGCAATAAAGGAAACGGTCTTGTACTGTAGGAAGAAGTGCACCGCCCAGTAGGGGTTCAGCGCCTGCAGAACTTCCGGGTTAGCGTAAATGCTTCGCGCGCCAAGCACCGCCAGCAACAGGAACCAGATCAGCATAATCGGCGCAAACAGCTTGCCGACCATCCCGGTCCCGTGCTTCTGGATCATAAACAGCAGGGTAAGCACGATAATGGAGATCGGCACAATCCAGCTATCGAGCTGCGGGGCGATAATTTCTAACCCCTCTATCGCCGACATGACCGAAATCGCCGGGGTTATCACCACTTCGCCATAGAAGAAACTGCCGCCGATCAGGCCGAGGATCACCAGCACAGAGGTCATCCGCGCCGAGGTATTGCGTCCGGCCAGTGACATCAGCGTTAAGATCCCGCCTTCCCCGGCGTTATCCGCCCGCATCACGAAGGTGATGTATTTAATCGATACGGTAAAGATTAACAGCCAGAAAATCAGCGACAAAAAGCCAAAAACGGCATCGCGCTCAACGCCAAAGCCAAACTGACCTGACAGGCATTCACGCAGGGTATACAGTGGACTGGTACCGATATCACCGTACACCACGCCGATGGCCGCCAGCGTTAACGCCGGCAACGATTGTTTATTATCAGTGCTCATAGACTAGTCTTTTCGTTTATAAAACAAATGTGTGCCTAGTCCCTTGGCCCACAAAAAGCGCACAGTATGCACGATTATTTGTGAAATCGTACCCCTAACAGACACCATATTAACCTGGCTCAAAAAAAATAAATCGATTCTTCAGGCTATTACCGCCCCTGCTCTAACATCTATACTCGTCCCAATAACGATACATGACAAAGCACGCAACTCAATTATGGCTCAAACACATTTACTGGCTGAAAGAATTTCCCGACTCAGCGCGGCACTCGAAAAAGGACTCTTTGAACGCAGCCACGCGATACGCCTGTGCCTGCTGGCGGCGCTCAGCGGCGAGAGCGTATTTTTGCTCGGTCCGCCGGGGATCGCCAAAAGCCTGATTGCCCGCCGCCTCAAGTTCGCCTTCCAGCAGGCGCGCGCTTTTGAATACCTGATGACCCGCTTTTCCACCCCGGAAGAGGTTTTTGGCCCACTGTCCATTCAGGCGCTGAAAGATGAAGGGCGCTACGAGCGTTTAACCGCCGGCTACCTGCCGGAAGCAGAAATCGTGTTCCTCGATGAAATATGGAAAGCGGGTCCGGCTATCCTCAACACCCTGCTGACGGCGATTAACGAACGTCACTTCCGCAATGGCGCTCACGAAGAGAAAATCCCGATGCGCCTGCTGGTGGCCGCCTCGAACGAACTCCCCGAAGCCGACAGCAGCCTGGAAGCGCTGTATGACCGAATGCTGATCCGTCTGTGGCTTGATAAAGTGCAGGATAAAGGAAATTTCCGTTCGATGCTGGTCAGCCAGCAGGATGAAAACAGCAATCCGGTGCCCAGCGCGCTGCAGGTAAGCGACGAGGAGTTTACGCAATGGCAGCAGCAGATCGGCAATATCAAACTACCGGACGCGGTGTTTGAGCTGATATTCCAGCTGCGCCAGCAGCTGGATGCCCTGCCAAACGCGCCGTACGTTTCAGATCGCCGCTGGAAAAAGGCCATTCGCCTGCTGCAGGCCAGCGCCTTCTTCAGCGGCCGCGACAGCATCGCGCCGATAGATCTTATCCTGCTGAAAGATTGTCTGTGGCACAACGTCGAGAGCATGCACCTGATGTCGCAGCAGCTGGAAACGCTGATGACCTGCCACGCCTGGCAGCAGCAGGCAATGCTGACGCGGCTCGGGGCGATTGTGCAGCGACGCATTCAGATCCAACAGCAGCAAAGTGACAAAACGGCGCTAAAGGTCACCCGCCTTGGCGGCATGTTTAGCCGCAAGCCGCACTATGAGCTGCCGGCGGAGATCCAGGGATCCACCCTGACCCTGCTGCTGCAGCAGCCGCTCAAACTTCACGATATGGAAGTGATCCACATTACTTTTGAGCGCGAGGCGTTAGCCAGCTGGCTGGAAAAAGGCGGCGAGATCCGCGGCAAGCTCAACGGGATCGGCTTTGCCCAACTGCTCAATATGGATGTCGACACCAGCCAGCATCTGGTCGTTCGCGACGTCAGCCTGCAGGGCTCACGCCTCGCGCTGCCCGGCAGCGCGTCGCAGGAGAACATGCCGGCGGAAATTCGCCAGCAGCTGGAGGCGCTGGACGATGAGTGGCACCAGCAACATAACCGCTTCAGCGAGCAGCAGAAGTGCCTGTTTATCCCGGTCGAGTGGCTGGGAAGAATCGAAGCCAGCCTGCAGGACGTCGGCGCGCAGATTAAACAGGCGAAACAGCCATGACGCTGGATATGCTGAATGTCATGCTGGCAGTCAGCGAAGAGGGAATGATCGAGGAGATGCTGCTGGCGCTGCTGGCCTCTCCGCAGCTGGCGGTTTTCTTTGAGAAATTTCCCCGCCTGAAAAACATCATCGCGGCGGATATTCCGCGCTGGCGGGAAGCCGTTCGCGCCCGCTTAAAAGAGGTTAACATCCCGCCGGATCTGGACGCCGAAGTACAAACCTATCAGCAGGCTCAACTGCTCTCTACCTCACAGTTTATCGTCCAGCTACCGCAGATCCTCGGCAAGCTGCACCAGCTCCAGTCCCCTTTTGCCGCCCAGGCGCAGAAGCTGGTGGACGACAATGCTACCTTTACCCCGGCGCTGCATACGCTGTTTTTACAGCGCTGGCGCCTGAGCCTGGTGGTGCAAGCCACCAGCCTTAACCAGCAGTTGCTGGATGAGGAGCGCGATCAGTTGCTCAGTGAGGTCCAGGAACGAATGACACTCAGCGGTCAGCTCGATCCGGTGCTGGCGGAGAATGACACCGCCGCCGGACGCCTGTGGGATATGAGTGCCGGCGAACTGAAACGTGGCGACTATCAGCTGATCGTGCGCTATGGCGATTTTCTTAACCAGCAGCCGGAGCTGCTGCAGCTGGCGGAACAGCTAGGGCGTTCACGGGAAGCGAAATCCGTGCCGAAGAAAGACGCGCCGATGGAGACCTTCCGTAGCCTGGTGCGCGAGCCAGCGACGGTGCCGGAACAGGTCGACGGCCTCCAGCAGAGCGATGACATTCTGCGCCTGCTGCCGCCGGAGCTGGCGACGCTCGGCATCACGGAGCTGGAGTTTGAATTTTATCGCAAGCTGGTGGAGAAACAGCTCCTGACTTACCGGCTGCACGGTGACGCCTGGCGCGAAAAAATCACCGAACGCCCGGTGACGCGGCAGGATTTTGATGAACAGCCTCGCGGGCCCTTTATTGTCTGCGTCGATACGTCAGGATCGATGGGCGGTTTTAACGAGCAGTACGCCAAAGCCTTTTGTCTGGCCCTGATGCGCGTCGCGCTGGCGGATAACCGCCGCTGCTTTATTATGCTGTTCTCCAGCGAAGTGGTGCACTACGAACTGACCTGCGAGGGCGGCCTGGAGCAGGCGATCCGCTTTCTGAGCCAGCGCTTTCGCGGCGGCACCGATCTGGCCAGCTGTTTTCGCGCCATTATTGAACGTCTGCAAAACCCGCAGTGGGTGGATGCGGACGCCGTGGTGATCTCCGACTTTATTGCCCAGCGGTTGCCGGATGAGGTGATTGCGCAGGTGGGGGAGCTACAGCGAAAGCATCAGCACCGTTTTCACGCGGTGGCGATGTCGGTACACGGCAAACCCGGCATCATGCGCATCTTCGATCATATCTGGCGCTTTGATACCGGGTTGCGTAGCCGCCTGCTGCGACGCTGGCGGCGCTAATCGTTACAGCAGCGCGGGAACGCTTTCGCGAACCTGTGCCGGCCATACGCCGCACTGCACCTGGCCGATATGGTCGAGCTGCAGCAGCAACATCGTCAGGCGAGACTGGCCAATGCCGCCGCCGATAGTCTGCGGCATCTCGCCGCGCAGCAGCGCCTGGTGCCACTCCAGTTGCAGGCGATCTTCGTCGCCAGTCAGCGCCAGCTGGCGTTTTAGCGCCGCGGCGTCAACGCGGATCCCCATTGATGAGATCTCGAACGCATCTTCCAGCACCGGGTTCCATACCAGGATATCGCCGTTCAGTCCGGCAAAGCCTTCAGAAACCTCAGTGCTCCAGTCATCATAATCCGGGGCACGTACATCATGGCGCTTGCCATCAGAGAGTTTGCCGCCGATGCCGATTAAGAAGACGGCGCCCAGCTCTTTGGCAATCGCTCGCTCGCGGCCTTTGGCATCAAGAGCCGGATAGCGACTCAGCAGCGCCTGGCTGTGAACAAAGTGGATCTGTTCCGGCAGGAACGGTGTCAGGCCAAATTCCTGGCTGACCGCCAGCTCGGTGGCTTTGATCCCGGCGTAGATCGCTTCGACGGTCGCCTTCAGCGTGCCGACGTGGCGCTCTTCATCCCCCATCACCCGCTCCCAGTCCCACTGGTCGACATAGACGGAGTGGATCGGCGTAAGACGGTCTTCATCGGGGCGAAGGGCCTTCATGTGCGTGTACAGCCCTTCGCCCGCGCTGAAGTCGTGTTGTCCCAGGGTTTGACGCTTCCATTTCGCCAGCGAATGAACCACTTCGAACTGGGCGTCGGGCAGTGTTTTCACTTTCACCTGAACCGCTTTCTCGCAGCCGGACAAGTTATCCTGCGTCCCATCGCCCACGCGGCTTAAGATTGGCGCCTGGACTTCAATCAGGCCAAGCTTCTCTTCCAGCTGACGGGAAAAATGGGATTTAACGAAACTGATCTGGCGTTGTTTTGCGATATAAGCGGTTTTCATTTTTATGACTCCTGCGTCCTGTTGCCATTGATTAAGCAACAAAACAGGCCGCCAATACAATAATCAATCAATAAAAAGGCTCAACAACTTTTAATTCAACAAAATATAGAGCTAAAATAGTAAGAACCGTCAAACTTCATAAGAAAAAGATATGGAAAATTATCAGATCGACAATCTGGACCGCGGCATTCTCGATGCGCTCATGGCCAACGCCCGTACCGCCTATGCCGAACTGGCCAAACAATTCAGCGTCAGCCCGGGTACTATTCATGTGCGCGTCGAAAAGATGAAACAGGCGGGCATCATTACTGGCGCGCGCATTGACGTCAGCCCCAAACAGCTGGGCTATGACGTCGGCTGCTTCATCGGCATTATTCTCAAGAGCGCCAAAGACTATCCCTCCGCCCTCGCCCGCCTGGAAAGCCTGGAGGAGGTGACCGAGGCTTACTACACCACCGGCCACTACAGCATCTTTATTAAGGTGATGTGTAAATCCATCGATGCCCTGCAGCAGGTACTTATCAACAAGATCCAAACAATTGATGAAATTCAGTCCACTGAAACCCTGATCGTGCTGCAGAACCCGATCATGCGCACCATTAAGCCCTGATCGTTTTTTTTAATCCCACATTTTTCCACAGGTAGATCCCAGCTCGCTCACAGCGTACAATACGCCACTCTGAACAGTTGAGCGGGCGATCGGCGATCTATGGCAGACATTACACTTATCAGCGGCAGCACCCTGGGCAGTGCGGAATACGTAGCGGAGCATCTGGCAGAAAAGCTGGAAGAAGCAGGCTACAGCACTGAAATCCAGCACGGCCCGCTGGTGGACGATCTGCAGGCGCAAGGGATCTGGTTAGTTATCTCTTCCACCCATGGCGCCGGCGACATTCCCGACAACCTGGTTCCCTTCTATGACGCACTGCTGGCGCAGCAGGCCGATCTTTCCGCCGTGCGCTTTGGCGCCATCGGGATCGGCAGCCGTGAATACGACACTTTTTGCGGCGCGATCGATAAATTAGAAGCGGCGCTGAAGGCCTGCGGGGCAAAACAGATCGGCGAGACCCTGAAGATCAACGTGCTGGAACATGAAATTCCGGAGGATCCGGCGGAAATCTGGCTGGGATCCTGGAAAAATTTGCTCTGAGAATTGTAAAGATCGTCCGTTCTTCTGTGGATAACCATGCTTAAAAGCTTGGATCAACCGGTAGTTATCCAAAGAATAACCGGAGTATGGTTTTTGAGCTGTGCATAACCCTTCATTCTGATCCCAGCTTATACGGACCAGGATCACCGATCATTCACAGATAGTGATCCTTCTTAAGCTTTTGATCTTACTTCGTGGATCCGACTTATCCACAAAGAGAGTCGATCCTAATAAGAGATCACAATAGAACAGATCTCTATATAAAGATCTTCTTTTTAATACTCAGGATCCCGGAGTCTTTCTCAAAAGACCAAAGCCGAGTAGAATCCACGGCCCGGGCTTCAATCCATTTTCAAACCGCGTTATGCGAGGCAGACCACCATGTTTTATCAGGATCCTTTTGACGTCATTATCATTGGCGGGGGTCACGCAGGCACTGAGGCCGCAATGGCCGCAGCGCGTATGGGTCAACAGACCCTGCTTTTGACACACAATATCGACACGCTGGGGCAGATGAGCTGCAACCCGGCGATTGGCGGCATTGGGAAAGGACACCTGGTAAAAGAAGTGGACGCGCTCGGCGGTCTGATGGCCAAAGCGATCGATCAGGCAGGCATTCAGTTTAGGATACTAAACGCCAGCAAAGGCCCCGCGGTGCGCGCCACTCGCGCCCAGGCTGACCGCGTGCTGTACCGTCAGGCGGTACGCACTGCGCTGGAGAACCAGCCGAACCTGATGATCTTCCAGCAGGCAGTGGAAGATCTGATTGTCGAAAACGATCGTGTCGTAGGCGCGGTCACCCAGATGGGCCTCAAATTCCGAGCCAAAGCGGTGGTACTGACCGTCGGGACCTTCCTTGACGGCAAAATCCATATTGGTCTGGATAACTACAGCGGCGGACGCGCCGGCGATCCGCCGTCGATCCCGCTGTCTCGTCGCCTGCGTGAACTGCCGCTGCGCGTCAGCCGGCTGAAAACCGGAACCCCGCCGCGCATTGACGCGCGCACCATCGATTTCAGCGTGCTGGCGCAACAGCATGGCGATAACCCAATGCCGGTCTTCTCGTTTATGGGATCTGCCGATCAGCATCCGCGTCAGGTGCCGTGCTATATCACCCACACTAACGAGAAAACCCATGACGTGATCCGCAATAACCTCGATCGCAGCCCCATGTACGCCGGGGTGATCGAAGGGATCGGTCCACGCTACTGCCCGTCGATCGAAGACAAAGTCATGCGCTTTGCCGATCGCAACCAACATCAGATCTTCCTCGAACCGGAAGGCCTGACCTCAAACGAAATTTATCCGAACGGCATCTCCACCAGCCTGCCGTTCGATGTGCAAATGCAAATCGTCCGCTCAATGCAGGGGATGGAGAATGCGCGGATCGTCCGTCCTGGCTACGCTATTGAGTACGATTTCTTCGACCCGCGCGATCTGAAGCCGACGCTCGAGAGCAAATTCATTCAGGGTCTGTTCTTCGCCGGTCAGATCAACGGCACCACCGGTTATGAAGAAGCTGCGGCTCAGGGTCTGCTGGCCGGTCTTAACGCTGCTCGTTTCTCGGCGGAAAAAGAGGGCTGGGCACCGCGTCGCGATCAGGCCTACCTCGGCGTGTTGGTGGATGACCTGTGTACTCTGGGTACCAAAGAACCGTACCGCATGTTTACCTCTCGTGCAGAATATCGTCTGATGCTGCGCGAAGACAACGCCGACCTGCGTCTGACTGAGCAGGGGCGTGAGCTGGGTCTGGTGGATGATGAACGCTGGGCGCGTTACAACGAGAAGCTGGAAAGCATTGAGCGTGAACGCCAGCGCCTGAAATCGACCTGGGTGAACCCTCAGGCTGAGAGCGCTAACGAAGTGAACGCTCACCTGACCGCGCCGCTGTCGCGCGAAGCCAGCGGTGAAGATCTGCTGCGTCGTCCGGAAATGACCTACGAGCAGCTGGTTCAGCTCTCGCCGTTCGCGCCGGGGCTGGAAGATCGGCAGGCGGCTGAGCAGGTTGAGATCCAGGTGAAGTATGAAGGCTATATCGCGCGCCAGCAGGATGAGATCGAGAAACAGCAGCGCAACGAGAATACCTTGTTACCGGCGACACTCGACTACCGTCAGGTCACCGGACTGTCTAATGAAGTGATCGCTAAACTAAACGACCATAAACCGTCGTCGATAGGGCAGGCGTCACGTATTTCCGGGATCACCCCGGCGGCGATCTCTATTTTGCTGGTTTGGTTGAAAAAGCAGGGGATGCTGCGTCGCAGCGCCTGATTGCGGCAGCCTGCCGCGCTGATTTCCCAGTTGCATAATCAGCGTTCGCCTTTATCATTCCTGGCCCGGTAAGCGTTAGCGCCTCCGGGCTCATTATTTTTTGAAGGTACTTACCGTGCTCAACAAACTTTCTCGTCTGCTGGATGAAGCGGGTATTTTGCTCACCGATCACCAGAAAAATCAGCTGGTGGCTTACGTCGGGCTGCTCGATAAGTGGAACAAAGCCTATAACCTGACCTCCGTTCGCGATCCAAATGAGATGCTGGTGCGTCATATCCTGGACAGCATCGTCGTCGCGCCTTATCTGCAGGGCTCGCGCTTTATCGATGTCGGTACGGGACCGGGGCTGCCTGGGATCCCGTTGGCTATCGTGCGCCCGGAGTCGCATTTCACCCTGCTGGACAGCCTTGGCAAACGCGTGCGCTTCCTGCGTCAGGTGCAGCATGAGCTGAAGCTGGATAACGTTACCCCGGTGCAGAGCCGCGTGGAAGCTTTCCCGGCTGAGCCGCCGTTTGATGGCGTGATAAGCCGCGCCTTCGCATCGCTTAATGATATGGTGAGCTGGTGCCATCATTTGCCGGCCGCGAACGGTCACTTCTATGCGCTCAAAGGGTTAGCGCAAAAAGACGAAATGGAAAACCTGCCGGAAGGGTATGCCATAGCCGAGGTCATTGAGCTACATGTTCCTCAGCTGGAAGGGGAGCGGCACCTGGTGGTGATTACGCCAAAATCGAGTTAATTTTTATCAAAAAATGTGGAAAAAATGTGGCTCGTGAATGTTACAAAAATAAAGGACACCTCCCGTTCTTATCGGGCTGCATTTAACCATGTTTTTACTATGGTTTTTCTTGCGGTTAACTTAGCGTAACTGATTCACTGACAAAATAGTCAACTTTGAAAATATCAGGGTGCTAAAAATCGACAACGATAAACAGCATAGCGATGTTAAATTTTTATTATAAATGTCAATAAAAGGTTTTTATTGTATGTGGGGTTGTTTTAGATAATGTCCTCACTTTTTATCTTGAATATCAAAAGCATGAAAAATAGTGTTTTATGTCCTTGATTCATTAAAGGGCGCTTGAAATGTTTATTATGTGATCTAATGCACGCTTTAATTGCCGTGTTTCCACGTTATTTGCAGTTTTGTATGACCGCTCACAGAACGCTGAAATGCGCGGAAAGTTGTCCGTTGGAAAATAATTAAACATTTATTCACTATTTTGCTACTTATTGTTTGAAATCACGGGGCGTCACCGTATAATTTGTCCGCTTTTTGATGCTTGACTCTTCGTCTTAAAGGACGTTTTATACGACACGCGACATACCTCAAAGGGAGCAGGAGTAAAAACGTGATGTCAGTGTCGCTCTTGAGTCGAAACGTTGCTCGCAAGCTTCTGTTTATTCAGTTACTGGCAGTAATGGCAAGTGGACTGCTGTTCAGCCTCAAAGACCCCTTCTGGGGCATTTCCGCGGTATGCGGCGGTTTGGCAGTGGTTTTGCCAAATCTGATGTTTATGATTTTTGCCTGGCGTCATCAGGCGCATACACCAGCAAAAGGCCGTGTGGCCTGGACCTTCGCCTTCGGTGAAGCCTTCAAGGTGTTGCTGACCTTCGCCCTCCTGGCGGTGGCGCTGGCCGTTTTAAAAGTGGTATTTTTGCCACTGATCGTGACGTGGGTTTTGGTGCTGGTGGTACAAGTTCTGGCGCCAGCTGTAATCAACAACAAAGGGTAAAAGGCATCATGGCTTCAGAAAATATGACGCCGCAGGAATACATAGGTCACCATCTGAACAACCTTCAGATTGACCTGCGTACTTTCTCGCTGGTGGATCCGCACAACCCCCCGGCCACCTTCTGGACGCTCAACATTGACTCCATGTTCTTCTCGGTGGTTCTCGGTCTGCTGTTCCTGGCCATGTTCCGTAGCGTTGCTAAGAAAGCGACCAGCGGCGTACCAGGGAAATTCCAGACCTTCATCGAAATGATCATCGGCTTCGTCCATGGTAGCGTCAAAGACATGTACCATGGCAAGAGCAAGGTTATCGCGCCGCTGGCGCTGACCGTGTTCGTCTGGGTCTTCCTGATGAACCTGATGGACCTGCTGCCAATCGACCTGCTTCCTTATATCGGCGAACACATTTTCGGCCTGCCTGCACTGCGCGTGGTTCCGTCTGCTGACGTGAACATCACCCTGTCGATGGCGCTTGGCGTGTTCATCCTGATTCTTTTCTACAGCATCAAAATGAAAGGCGTGGGTGGGTTCGTTAAAGAACTGACCATGCAGCCGTTCAATCACTGGGCGTTCATTCCTGTCAACTTAATCCTTGAAGGGGTAAGCCTGCTGTCCAAACCGGTCTCTCTCGGTCTGCGACTGTTCGGCAACATGTATGCCGGTGAGCTGATTTTCATTCTGATTGCTGGTCTGTTGCCGTGGTGGTCACAGTGGGTTCTGAATGTGCCTTGGGCCATTTTCCACATCCTGATTATTACGCTGCAAGCCTTCATCTTCATGGTTCTGACGATTGTCTATCTGTCGATGGCGTCTGAAGAGCATTGATTTTTACCAACACTACTACGTTTTAACTGAAACAAACTGGAGACTGTCATGGAAAACCTGAATATGGATCTGCTGTACATGGCTGCCGCTGTGATGATGGGTCTGGCGGCAATCGGTGCTGCGATCGGTATCGGCATCCTCGGAGGTAAATTCCTGGAAGGCGCAGCGCGTCAGCCGGATCTGATCCCTCTGCTGCGTACTCAGTTCTTTATCGTTATGGGTCTGGTGGATGCTATCCCGATGATCGCTGTAGGTCTGGGTCTGTACGTGATGTTCGCCGTCGCGTAGTAAGTTGTTAGAAACCTAAGCCACAGAGTTAATTAAAGAGGTATTGTGCTGTGAACATGAACGCAACAATCCTCGGCCAGGCCATCGCGTTTGTTATCTTCGTATGGTTCTGCATGAAGTACGTATGGCCGCCTTTAATGGCTGCCATCGAAAAACGCCAGAAAGAGATTTCTGACGGTTTAGCTTCTGCAGAACGCGCTAAGAAAGATTTGGACCTTGCACAGGCCAACGCGACCGACCAGCTGAAAAAAGCGAAAGCGGAAGCCCAGGTAATCATTGAGCAGGCGAACAAGCGCCGCTCTCAGATTCTGGACGAAGCTAAAGCTGAAGCAGAACAGGAACGCACCAAAATCGTTGCACAAGCGCAGGCTGAAATTGATGCTGAGCGTAAACGTGCACGCGAGGAGCTGCGTAAGCAGGTCGCTATCCTGGCTGTTGCTGGCGCCGAGAAGATCATCGAACGTTCCGTGGATGAAGCTGCTAACAGCGACATCGTGGATAAACTTGTCGCTGAACTGTAAGGAGGGAGGGGCTGATGTCTGAATTTGTAACGGTAGCTCGCCCCTACGCCAAAGCAGCTTTTGACTTTGCCGTCGAACACAACAGTGTTGAACGCTGGCAGGATATGCTGGCGTTTGCCGCCGAAGTGACCAAAAACGATCAAATGGCAGAGCTTCTCTCCGGTGCTTTGGCGCCGGAAACGCTCTCAGAAGCGTTTATCGCTATCTGCGGCGAGCAACTTGACGAAAACGGCCAGAACCTGATTAAGGTGATGGCGGAAAATAATCGTCTGAAGGTGCTCCCGGACGTTCTTGAGCAATTCATTCACCTGCGCGCGGCCAGTGAGGCCATCGCAGAGGTAGAAGTCATATCTGCCAACCAACTGAGTGATGAACAGCTTGCCAGGATCGTCAGCGCGATGGAAAAACGTCTGTCACGCAAAGTTAAGCTGAATTGCAAAATCGATAAGTCTGTTATGGCAGGTATTATCATCCGTGCGGGTGATATGGTCATTGATGGCAGCGTACGCGGCCGTCTTGATCGCCTTGCAGACGTCTTGCAGTCTTAAGGGGACTGGAGCATGCAACTGAATTCCACCGAAATCAGCGAACTGATCAAGCAGCGCATTGCTCAGTTCAATGTTGTGAGCGAAGCTCATAACGAAGGTACTATTGTTTCTGTAAGTGACGGTGTTATCCGCATCCACGGCCTTGCCGAATGTATGCAGGGTGAGATGATCTCCCTGCCGGGTAACCGTTACGCTATCGCACTGAACCTGGAGCGCGACTCCGTAGGTGCGGTGGTGATGGGGCCGTACGCTGACCTCGCCGAAGGCATGAAGGTGAAATGTACTGGCCGTATCCTGGAAGTTCCGGTTGGTCGTGGCCTGCTGGGCCGCGTGGTTAACACCCTGGGCGCGCCAATTGATGGTAAAGGTCCGCTGGAAAACGACGGTTTCTCCGCCGTTGAAGCGATCGCGCCGGGCGTAATCGAACGTCAGTCCGTCGATCAGCCGGTACAGACCGGTTATAAATCCGTTGACGCCATGATCCCAATCGGTCGTGGTCAGCGTGAACTGATCATCGGCGACCGTCAGACCGGTAAAACTGCGCTGGCTATCGATGCCATCATCAACCAGCGTGATTCCGGCATCAAGTGCGTCTATGTTGCTATCGGCCAGAAAGCGTCCACCATCTCTAACGTGGTGCGTAAACTGGAAGAGCACGGCGCGCTGGCTAACACCATCGTGGTGGTAGCGACTGCATCCGAATCTGCTGCACTGCAATACCTGGCGCCATACGCCGGTTGCGCAATGGGCGAATACTTCCGCGACCGCGGTGAAGATGCGCTGATCGTATACGATGACCTGTCTAAACAGGCTGTTGCTTATCGTCAGATCTCCCTGCTGCTCCGTCGTCCGCCAGGACGTGAAGCGTTCCCGGGCGACGTATTCTACCTCCACTCTCGTCTGCTGGAGCGTGCTGCGCGTGTTAACGCCGAATACGTTGAAGCCTTCACCAAAGGTGAAGTGAAAGGGAAAACCGGTTCTCTGACCGCGCTGCCGATTATCGAGACGCAAGCGGGTGACGTTTCCGCGTTCGTTCCGACCAACGTAATCTCCATTACCGATGGTCAGATCTTCCTGGAAACCAACCTGTTCAACGCCGGTATTCGTCCTGCGGTTAACCCGGGTATCTCGGTATCCCGTGTGGGTGGTGCAGCGCAGACCAAGATCATGAAGAAACTGTCCGGTGGTATCCGTACCGCGCTGGCGCAGTATCGTGAACTGGCGGCGTTCTCCCAGTTTGCATCCGACCTTGACGATGCAACCCGCAAACAGCTGGACCACGGTCAGAAAGTGACCGAACTGCTGAAACAGAAACAGTATGCGCCGATGTCCGTCGCGCAGCAGTCTCTGGTTCTGTTCGCAGCAGAACGTGGTTATCTGGCTGATGTAGAACTGGCGAAAATCGGTAGCTTCGAAGCCGCACTGCTGGCTTACGTCGACCGTGATCACGCTCCGCTGATGCAAGAGATTAACCAGTCCGGTGGCTATAACGACGAAATCGAAGGAAAGCTGAAAGGCATCCTCGATTCCTTCAAAGCAACCCAGTCCTGGTAACGTCTGGCGGTCTGTCTTAGGGCAGGCCGCAAGGCATTGAGGAGAAGCTCATGGCCGGCGCAAAAGAGATACGTAGTAAGATCGCAAGCGTCCAGAACACGCAAAAGATCACTAAAGCGATGGAGATGGTCGCCGCTTCCAAAATGCGTAAATCGCAGGAGCGCATGGCGGCCAGCCGTCCTTACGCAGATACTATGCGCAAAGTGATTGGTCACCTTGCGAACGGTAATCTGGAATATAAGCACCCTTACCTGGAAGAACGCGACGTTAAGCGCGTGGGCTACCTGGTGGTGTCGACCGACCGTGGTTTGTGCGGCGGCTTGAACATTAACCTGTTCAAGAAACTGCTGGCGGAAATGAAAGCATGGTCCGATAAAGGCGTTCAGTGCGACCTCGCAATGATCGGCTCTAAGGGCGTCTCTTTCTTTAACTCCGTTGGCGGCAACGTTGTTGCACAGGTGACCGGTATGGGGGATAACCCATCCCTGTCCGAACTGATCGGCCCGGTAAAAGTGATGTTGCAGGCCTATGATGAAGGCCGTCTGGACAAGCTGTACGTTGTCAGCAACAAATTTATTAACACCATGTCTCAGGTTCCGACGATCACTCAGCTGCTGCCGTTACCGGCATCAGAAGACGCTGATCTGAAACGTAAATCCTGGGATTACCTGTATGAGCCCGATCCGAAAGCGCTGCTGGATACCCTCCTGCGCCGCTACGTCGAGTCTCAGGTTTATCAGGGCGTGGTTGAAAACCTGGCCAGCGAGCAGGCCGCCCGTATGGTGGCGATGAAAGCCGCGACCGATAATGGCGGCAGCCTGATTAAAGAGCTGCAGTTGGTATACAACAAAGCTCGTCAGGCCAGCATTACTCAGGAACTCACCGAGATCGTCTCGGGGGCCGCCGCGGTTTAACCAGGTTATTTCGTAGAGGATTTAAGATGGCTACTGGAAAGATTGTCCAGGTAATCGGCGCCGTGGTCGACGTCGAGTTCCCTCAGGATGCCGTACCACGCGTGTACGAAGCCCTTGAGGTACAGAATGGTAATGAAGTTCTGGTGCTGGAAGTTCAGCAGCAGCTGGGCGGCGGTATCGTGCGTACCATCGCCATGGGTTCTTCCGATGGTCTGCGCCGCGGTCTGGATGTAAAAGACCTCGAGCACCCGATCGAAGTCCCGGTTGGTAAAGCTACGCTGGGTCGTATCATGAACGTACTGGGTCAACCGGTCGACATGAAAGGCGACATCGGCGAAGAAGAGCGTTGGGCTATCCACCGCGCAGCACCGTCCTATGAAGAGCTGTCCAGCTCTCAGGAACTGCTGGAAACCGGCATCAAAGTTATCGACCTGATGTGTCCGTTCGCGAAGGGCGGTAAAGTCGGTCTGTTCGGTGGTGCGGGTGTCGGTAAAACCGTAAACATGATGGAGCTGATCCGTAACATCGCGATCGAGCACTCCGGTTACTCCGTGTTTGCGGGCGTAGGTGAGCGTACTCGTGAGGGTAACGACTTCTACCACGAAATGACCGATTCCAACGTTATCGATAAAGTATCCCTGGTGTACGGCCAGATGAACGAGCCGCCGGGAAACCGCCTGCGCGTTGCGCTGACCGGCCTGACCATGGCTGAGAAATTCCGTGACGAAGGTCGTGACGTACTGCTGTTCGTCGATAACATCTATCGTTACACCCTGGCCGGTACGGAAGTATCCGCACTGCTGGGTCGTATGCCTTCAGCGGTAGGTTATCAGCCGACCCTGGCGGAAGAGATGGGCGTTCTGCAGGAACGTATCACCTCCACCAAAACCGGTTCTATCACCTCCGTACAGGCGGTATACGTACCGGCGGATGACTTAACTGACCCATCCCCAGCCACTACCTTTGCTCACTTAGATGCAACCGTAGTACTGAGCCGTCAGATCGCTTCCCTGGGTATCTACCCGGCTGTTGACCCGCTGGACTCCACCAGCCGTCAGCTGGATCCGCTGGTTGTTGGTCAGGAACACTACGACACCGCGCGTGGCGTTCAGTCCATCCTGCAGCGTTATCAGGAACTGAAAGACATCATCGCCATCCTCGGTATGGACGAACTGTCTGAAGAAGACAAACTGGTGGTAGCTCGCGCACGTAAGATCCAGCGCTTCCTGTCCCAGCCGTTCTTCGTGGCTGAAGTCTTTACCGGTTCTCCGGGCAAATACGTGGCGCTGAAAGACACCATCCGTGGCTTTAAAGGCATCATGGAAGGCGAATACGATCACCTGCCAGAGCAGGCGTTCTACATGGTCGGTTCCATCGACGAAGCCGTGGAAAAAGCCAAAAAACTTTAACGCCTTAATCGGAGGGTGATATGGCAATGACTTACCACCTGGACGTCGTCAGCGCAGAGCAACAAATGTTCTCTGGTCTGGTCGAAAAAATCCAGGTAACGGGTAGCGAAGGTGAACTGGGTATTTACCCGGGACACGCACCGCTGCTCACCGCCATTAAGCCTGGTATGATTCGCATCGTTAAACAGCACGGTCATGAAGAGTTTATCTATCTGTCCGGCGGCATTCTTGAAGTGCAGCCTGGCAGCGTGACCGTCCTGGCGGATACCGCAATTCGTGGTCAGGACCTCGACGAAGCGCGAGCGCTGGAAGCGAAACGCAAAGCGGAAGAGCACATTAAGAGCTCTCACGGCGATGTGGATTACGCTCAGGCGTCTGCGGAACTGGCCAAAGCGATCGCTAAACTGCGCGTTATCGAGTTGACCAAAAAAGCGATGTAACACCGGCTTGAACGTAAAAAGCCAGTCTGGTTTCCAGGCTGGCTTTTTTTATGCCCAGCTGCTGACGAGCGGATGAAGTGAAAACAGAATTCACCCTTAATTGTTATTGATTAGTTAAATGATGAAGCGTAGACTCTATTTTATGTGGTGCATATCACATAAAATAGCGTTATCAAACTGCACCTGCGTCAGGAAATCATCATGAAACTGTTCCATAAAATCATCGCTAAATTTAGCGTCCTGAGCTTCTAAGCTCCGCGCTATCCCCCCGCTGACACGACGTATCGCCCATCAAAACGACAACACTGGCGATGTGAAACCGGGCAAAGAAGGTCACCTGACGGTGGCCTTTCGTTTTTTATCGCTACATCAATCACTTTGCCGCCCTCCCCCGCCAGCGACTGGCAACGATTATCCTGGTTCTTCCCGCTGTGGGTACTGAAAATCGCTTTCCGCAGCGGCTTTATTCAGGTGGCGAAAAAACAGCAAAAGCAGTGAGATAGTCAATGATTATCCTCCCCGCCCTCCTTTTTCAGCGTTAAACTGATTTGCAGTGGTTAAAAATAGCGTCATAAAATGGTGTATAGCAGTGAGCCTGGACGTTTTCTCCACGTCTCGTTTTATGATGAAAAATATGTAGAAATTTCAACGTGAAAGGCTTTTACTTTTCGTTCTAACTACCGTCAGGATGAGTATGTCAAATAGTGCGATGAGCGTGGTTATCCTTGCCGCAGGCAAAGGGACCCGCATGTATTCCGATCTACCTAAGGTGCTGCATACCCTGGCCGGGAAGCCAATGGTGCAGCATGTCATTGATGCCGCTAACGATTTAGGCGCATGTGCGGTACACCTGGTGTATGGCCACGGTGGCGATCTGCTGCGTCAGACGCTGCATGAAGACAACCTGAACTGGGTGCTGCAGGCCGAGCAGCTCGGAACCGGGCACGCCATGCAGCAGGCGGCGCCGTTCTTCAATGATGATGAAGACATCCTGATGCTCTACGGCGATGTGCCGCTGATCTCCGTCGAGACGCTACAGCGCCTGCGCGCCGCGAAGCCGCAGGGCGGGATTGGTCTGCTGACCGTGAAGCTGGATGATCCAACCGGCTACGGCCGCATTACCCGTGAGAATGGCCAGGTGACGGGTATCGTTGAGCACAAAGATGCCAGCGAGGCGCAGCGCCAGATTCAGGAAATTAACACTGGGATCCTGATCGCCGGCGGAGCGGACCTCAAGCGCTGGCTGGCGAATCTCACCAATAACAACGCCCAGGGCGAATACTACATCACCGATATCATCGCCATGGCGCATCAGGAAGGTCGCGAGATCGTTGCCGTGCATCCCCAGCGCCTGAGCGAAGTCGAAGGCGTCAACAACCGCCTGCAGCTTGCGCGCCTGGAGCGCGTCTACCAGGCTGAGCAAGCGGAAAAGCTGCTGCTGGCGGGAGTGATGCTGCGCGATCCGGCGCGTTTCGATCTGCGCGGTACGCTGCAGCACGGGCGCGATGTGGAGATCGATACTAACGTTATTCTGGAAGGCAACGTGGTGTTGGGCGATCGTGTGAAAATCGGCGCCGGCTGCGTGATCAAAAACAGCACCATCGGCGATGATTGCGAAATCAGCCCCTACAGCGTGGTGGAAGATGCCCAGCTGCAGGCGGCCTGCACCATCGGCCCATTTGCCCGTCTGCGCCCGGGCGCCGAACTGCTGGAAGGCGCCCACGTTGGCAACTTCGTGGAAATGAAAAAGGCGCGTCTCGGCAAAGGCTCCAAGGCGGGTCATCTGACCTATCTGGGCGATGCGGAGATCGGTGATAACGTCAATATCGGCGCGGGCACCATCACCTGCAACTACGATGGCGCGAACAAACACAAAACGATTATTGGCGACGATGTCTTTGTCGGCTCGGATACCCAGCTGGTGGCCCCGGTTACGGTAGGCAACGGTGTCACTATCGCCGCCGGCACCACCGTCACACGCAATATCGCCGATAACGAACTGGTGTTGAGCCGCGTGCCGCAGGTCCATAAGCAGGGCTGGCAGCGTCCGGTGAAGAAAAAATGAACAGAATTGTCGCCGGGGGTGTACAACGCCCGGCGAACCAGGATGAGAGGGTCAACATAGATCCCCGTCCGCAGGCAGTACCATAACAATAACCCCACTCTCTACAAGGCTCGGGGCGCCCGGGAAACGGGCAAATACAGGTCAGCGACAACGCATGGCATATCGCCATTATCAGGAAATTTAACTATGTGTGGAATTGTTGGCGCAGTCGCGCAGCGTGATATTGCTGAAATCCTTCTCGAAGGTTTACGTCGTCTGGAATACCGTGGCTATGACTCTGCCGGTCTGGCGGTAGTCGACAGCGAAGGTCATATGACCCGCGTGCGTCGCCTGGGTAAGGTACAGATGCTGGCTCAGGCGGTCGAAGAGCAACCGTTACACGGTGGTACCGGGATCGCCCATACTCGCTGGGCGACGCACGGCGAACCGTCTGAGAGCAATGCGCATCCGCATGTTTCTGAACACATTGTGGTGGTCCATAACGGGATCATCGAAAACCACGAGCCGCTGCGCGCATTGCTGCAGTCTCGCGGCTATGTCTTCGTCACTGAGACCGATACCGAAGTTATCGCCCATCTGGTGCACTGGGAGCTGGAACAAGGTGGAACCTTGCGTGAAGCCGTGCTGCGCGCCATCCCGCAGCTGCGCGGCGCTTACGGCACCGTAATCATGGATACCCGCGACCCGGGAACCCTGCTGGCGGCCCGCTCCGGTAGTCCGCTGGTGATTGGTCTGGGCATGGGTGAAAACTTTATCGCTTCCGACCAGCTGGCGCTGCTGCCGGTTACCCGCCGCTTCATCTTCCTTGAAGAAGGCGATATTGCGGAAGTGACTCGTCGCTCGGTGGTGATTTTCGATAAATCCGCTGCGCAAGTGAAGCGTCAGGAGATCGAATCCAATCTGCAGTATGACGCCGGCGATAAAGGTATCTATCGCCACTATATGCAGAAAGAGATTTTCGAACAGCCGAATGCGATTAAGAACACCCTAACCGGGCGTATCAGCCACGGCGAAATCGATCTCAGCGAGCTGGGGCCGAACGCCAATGAAATGCTGGCTCAGGTTGAACATATTCAGATTGTTGCCTGCGGGACCTCCTATAACTCCGGGATGGTCTCCCGCTACTGGTTCGAGGCGTTAGCCGGCGTGCCGTGCGATGTGGAAATCGCCTCCGAATTCCGCTATCGGAAGTCTGCGGTGCGTCGTAACAGCCTGATGATCACCCTTTCCCAGTCTGGTGAAACCGCCGATACCCTGGCGGCGCTGCGTTTGTCGAAAGAGCTGGGCTATCTCGGCTCGCTGGCCATCTGCAACGTGCCGGGCTCGTCGCTGGTGCGTGAATCCGATCTGGCGCTGATGACCAAAGCCGGAACGGAAATTGGCGTGGCCTCGACCAAGGCCTTTACCACTCAGCTGACGGTGCTGCTGATGCTGGTGGCGAAACTGGCGCGATTGAAAGGCCAGGATGCGTCCATTGAGCATGATATCGTCCACGGCCTGCAGGCGCTGCCGAACCGTATCGAGCAGATGCTCTCCCAGGACAAGCGTATTGAGCAGCTGGCAGAGCGTTT
The DNA here is from genome assembly GCF_040062415.1 of Klebsiella sp. GG_Kp173. NCBI lineage: Bacteria > Pseudomonadati > Pseudomonadota > Gammaproteobacteria > Enterobacterales > Enterobacteriaceae > Klebsiella > Klebsiella sp. GG_Kp173. Next base: position 297,651 of record NZ_JBEAFZ010000088.1, on the reverse strand, counting down.
CTCTGATAAGCATCATGCGTTGTTCCTTGGCCGCGGCGATCAGTACCCGATCGCTATGGAAGGGGCGCTGAAGCTGAAAGAGATCTCCTATATTCATGCGGAAGCCTACGCGGCAGGCGAGCTTAAGCACGGCCCGCTGGCGCTGATTGATGCGGAAATGCCGGTGATCGTAGTGGCGCCGAACAATGAGCTGCTGGAAAAACTGAAATCCAACATCGAAGAGGTTCGCGCCCGCGGCGGTGAGCTGTACGTTTTCGCCGACGGTGACGCCGGCTTCAACGGCAGCGACAACATGCACATCATTGAGATGCCGCATGTCGAAGAGAGCATCGCGCCTATCTTCTACACCGTACCGCTGCAGCTGCTGGCTTATCACGTTGCGCTGATCAAAGGCACTGACGTTGATCAGCCGCGTAACCTGGCGAAATCGGTCACGGTTGAGTAACGTATTATCTCTTTTGCAAAGGGCTGCCGGCGGCGGCCCTTTTTTATTTTTACCTGCTGTTTTTCGCCGATCTTGTGCGCAATATCTGGGGAGGCGATAGACGACAAACGATCGTTTTGCTCTGCGATTTCGCTGTCATAAAAAGAAAATTATTCTGTCATTGTGTGGTCATGCTAGTAGATAACCATTTGAGTTATAAGCGTATTATTTGACGTAAAATCCCCCCTTCCGGCGTGTCATAAAACTGTCATAATTCGTACATTTTACTGTCACCTCTTTGACCTATTTTGCTCACCATAGCCTCGAAACAATGATTTACGAATCCCAGCAGGAGACATTATGAACGTTATGCGTACCACCGTCGCAACAGTTGTCGCCGCGACCTTATCGATGAGCGCTTTCTCTGCTTTCGCAGCAGCAAGCCTGACTGGCGCAGGTGCAACTTTTCCTGCGCCGGTGTATGCCAAATGGGCTGACACCTATCAGAAAGAAACTGGCAATAAAGTGAACTACCAGGGTATTGGTTCCTCTGGTGGCGTTAAACAGATTATTGCCAACACCGTGGATTTCGGTGCTTCTGATGCTCCGCTGGCTGATGACAAACTGACCCAGGAAGGCCTGTTCCAGTTCCCGACCGTGATTGGCGGCGTGGTGCTGGCGGTTAACCTGCCTGGCGTGAAATCCGGCGAGCTGGTGCTGGATGGCAAAACCCTCGGCGATATCTACCTGGGTAAAATTAAAAAATGGGATGACGAAGCGATCGCTAAGCTCAACCCGGGTCTGAAGCTGCCGTCGCAGAATATCGCCGTGGTTCGCCGCGCCGATGGTTCCGGTACCTCCTTCGTCTTCACCAGCTACCTGTCCAAAGTGAATGAAGAGTGGAAATCGAAAATCGGCGCAGGCTCTACCGTTAACTGGCCAACCGGTCTGGGCGGTAAAGGCAACGACGGTATCGCCGCTTTTGTTCAGCGTCTGCCGGGCTCGATTGGTTACGTCGAATACGCTTACGCCAAGCAAAACAACCTGGCGTACACCAAACTGGTCTCTGCCGACGGCAAGCCGGTTAGCCCGACTGAAGACAACTTCGCTAACGCCGCAAAAGGCGTTGACTGGAGCAAGTCTTTCGCTCAGGACCTGACTAACCAGAAAGGTGAAAACGCATGGCCGATCACCTCAACCACCTTCATCCTGGTGCATAAGGCGACGAACAAGCCTGAGCAGACCGCAGAAGTGCTGAAGTTCTTTGACTGGGCGTATAAAAACGGCGGGAAAGAAGCCAATGCGCTGGATTACGCGACGCTGCCGGAAAGCGTGGTAGAGCAGGTTCGTGCGGCATGGAAAACCAACGTCAAAGACAGCAGCGGTAAAGCGCTGTACTAACAGTAGATTTTTGACGAAGATGGCGGGGGCGTTCAGGCGCTGCCCGCCCTACGGTTCAGACTGTAGGCCCGGGAGCCAACGCCACCGGGCATTTATTCGAACAAGTTTTAATACGTAAAGAGTAATCTATGGCTGCAACCAAGCCTGCATTTACCCCTCCGGGGAAAAAGGGTGACATAATTTTCAGTGCGCTGGTAAAACTGGCTGCGCTGATTGTGCTATTGATGCTGGGCGGCATCATCGTTTCCCTGATCATCTCTTCCTGGCCGAGCATTCAAAAGTTTGGCTTTGCCTTTTTGTGGACCAAAGAGTGGGATGCGCCCAACGAAATCTTCGGCGCGCTGGTGCCGATCTACGGAACTCTGGTGACCTCCTTTATCGCGCTGCTGATCGCCGTCCCGGTGAGCTTCGGCATCGCGCTGTTTCTGACTGAACTGTCCCCCGCCTGGCTCAAGCGCCCGCTGGGCATTGCGATTGAGCTGCTGGCGGCAATCCCGAGTATCGTGTACGGCATGTGGGGCCTGTTTATTTTCGCCCCGCTGTTTGCGACTTACTTCCAGGAGCCGGTGGGGAACGTCCTGTCGACCATCCCGTTCGTCGGCGCGCTGTTTGCCGGTCCGGCGTTTGGGATTGGCATTCTCGCCGCTGGCGTCATTCTGGCCATCATGATCATCCCTTATATCGCCGCGGTCATGCGCGATGTTTTCGAACAGACGCCGGTGATGATGAAAGAGTCGGCCTATGGCATCGGCTGCACCACCTGGGAAGTGATCTGGCGCATCGTTTTACCGTTCACCAAAAACGGGGTGATCGGCGGCGTGATGCTCGGTCTGGGCCGCGCGCTGGGTGAAACCATGGCGGTCACCTTTATCATCGGCAACACCTACCAGCTCGACAGCATATCGCTGTATATGCCGGGGAACAGCATTACCTCCGCGCTGGCCAACGAATTCGCCGAAGCGGAAACCGGCCTGCACGTGGCGGCGCTAATGGAGCTGGGCCTGATCCTGTTCGTTATCACCTTTATCGTTCTGGCGGCGTCGAAGTTTATGATTATGCGCCTCGCGAAGAATGAGGGGGCACGCTAATGGCGACCATTGAAATGCAAAGCACCGCCGAGCTGGCGGAGTCCCGCCGCAAGATGCAGGCCAAACGCCGCATGAAGAACCGTATCGCTCTGGCGCTGTCGATGGCCACCATGGCGTTTGGTTTGTTCTGGCTTATCTGGATCCTGATGGCGACGATAACCCGCGGCTTCGACGGTATGAGTCTGGCGCTGTTTACCGAAATGACGCCGCCGCCGAATACCGCGGGCGGTGGTCTGGCCAACGCCCTCGCCGGCAGCGGCCTGCTGATCCTGTGGGCAACCGTCTTTGGTACGCCGCTGGGTATCCTCGCCGGAATTTATTTGGCGGAGTATGGCCGCAAGTCGGTGCTGGCTGAAATTATCCGCTTTATCAACGATATTCTGCTTTCCGCACCGTCTATCGTGGTCGGCCTGTTCGTCTACACCATCGTGGTGGCGCAGATGCAGCACTTCTCGGGCTGGGCGGGCGTTATCGCCCTGGCGCTGCTGCAGGTGCCTATCGTTATTCGTACCACCGAAAACATGCTGAAACTGGTGCCGGATAGCCTGCGTGAAGCGGCCTATGCGCTGGGGACGCCGAAGTGGAAGATGATCTCGGCGATCACCCTGAAAGCCTCCGTCTCAGGGATTATGACCGGGATCCTGCTGGCTATCGCCCGTATCGCTGGGGAAACGGCGCCCTTGCTGTTCACCGCGTTGTCTAACCAGTTCTGGAGCACCGACATGATGCAGCCGATTGCCAACCTGCCGGTGACCATTTTCAAATTTGCCATGAGTCCGTTTGCGGAGTGGCAGCAACTGGCATGGGCCGGGGTATTGATTATCACCCTGTGCGTCTTGCTGCTGAACATCCTGGCGCGCGTTATCTTCGCCAAGAAGAAACACGGTTAATTTTTTGCGGCGCAGCCACGGCTGCGCTGAATGAGGAAGAGATTGAGATGAGTATGGTGAATACAGCTCCGGGTAAGATTTCAGTTCGTAACCTGAACTTCTACTACGGCAAATTCCATGCCCTGAAGAACATCAACCTGGATATCACCAAAAACCAGGTAACGGCGTTTATCGGTCCGTCAGGCTGTGGTAAATCCACCCTGCTGCGCACGTTCAACAAAATGTTTGAACTGTATCCAGAGCAGCGTGCGGAAGGTGAGATCCTACTGGATGGCGACAATATTCTGACTAACACCCAGGATATCGCCCTGCTGCGCGCTAAGGTTGGCATGGTGTTCCAGAAGCCAACGCCGTTCCCGATGTCCATTTACGACAACATCGCTTTCGGGGTGCGCCTGTTTGAAAAACTGTCCCGTGCCGATATGGACGAGCGCGTGCAGTGGGCGCTGACCAAAGCCGCATTATGGAACGAAACCAAAGATAAACTGCACCAGAGCGGGTATTCTCTCTCCGGTGGTCAGCAGCAGCGTCTGTGTATTGCCCGCGGTATCGCGATCCGCCCGGAAGTGCTGCTGCTTGATGAGCCGTGCTCCGCGCTGGACCCGATCTCCACCGGGCGTATCGAAGAACTGATCACCGAGCTGAAACAGGACTACACCGTCGTTATCGTGACTCACAACATGCAGCAGGCTGCGCGTTGCTCCGACCATACGGCATTTATGTATCTTGGCGAGCTGATTGAGTTCAGCAATACGGATGATCTGTTCACCAAGCCCGCGAAGAAACAAACTGAAGATTATATTACTGGCCGCTACGGTTGATTTGCCCTTGTGCTTTCAGGCTCTCACCAGTTGGGCAATCAGGAGACACCATGGACAACCTAAATCTTAACAAACATATTTCCGGCCAGTTCAACGCTGAACTGGAGTATATCCGCACCCAGGTGATGACCATGGGGGGGCTGGTGGAGCAACAGCTTTCTGATGCGATCACCGCCATGCATAACCAGGACAGCGAACTGGCGAAACGCGTGATTGACGGCGACAAACAGGTCAACATGATGGAAGTGGCGATCGATGAAGCCTGCGTGCGCATCATCGCCAAGCGCCAGCCGACCGCCAGCGACCTGCGCCTGGTGATGGCGATCATCAAGACTATCGCTGAGCTGGAACGCATTGGCGATGTGGCGGATAAAATCTGCCGTACCGCGCTGGAGAAGTTTTCCCAGCAGCATCAGCCGCTGCTGGTGAGCCTTGAATCGCTGGGCCGCCATACGGTGCAGATGCTGCATGACGTGCTGGATGCCTTCGCGCGTATGGATCTCGACGAGGCGGTACGTATCTATCGCGAAGACAAGAAAGTCGACCAGGAATATGAAGGCATCGTACGTCAGCTGATGACCTACATGATGGAAGACTCGCGCACTATCCCCAGCGTCCTGACGGCGCTGTTCTGCGCGCGCTCCATCGAGCGTATCGGCGACCGCTGCCAGAATATCTGCGAATATATTTTCTACTTCGTCAAAGGCCAGGATTTCCGTCATGTGGGCGGCGATGAACTGGATAAATTGCTCGCTGGTAAAGATCCGAAAGAGTAATAATCATTTTGTCTAATTCTGATGAATGGATTTATCAGAATTAGATATGATTCCTCCACCGGCAGCGATATTGCTGAGATTATCGTCACAATTAACAGGCTGCCCGTTTGAGTTCTTCATTTTATCGCGTAACAATCAGCATCCACTGACTGAGCGCGCAAGCTCAAAATGTTTTAAACGGATTGTTACTGCGACAGCAGGCAAAACCTGATATTGCCCCCACGGCGGCGATATCAGGTTTTTTTATGCGTGCGAAGAATGACTTAATAAGGGTTGCTACCGCGATGCGCGGGCAAAACCTGAAGAGGATTATCTGTTAAGGCAGATCGTCTTCTTCGGGTTTTTTTGCTTTTTTCCAGGCGCAAAAATAACAGTCCCCGCGCCCTTAAGCGGTATGGATAAAGCTATTTGAACCCGCGCGATGCTTGTCGCTGTCGTTTTTATTAATGCCAATACTTATATAAGGGAATATTATGATGAGAAAAACCAGGATCGCTTCGGCGATAGCCTTGCTGGCGCCGCTTTGTTATTCAACCTCCCTGATCGCGAGCCAGCTGACGGTAGAGCAACGGCTTGAGTTGCTGGAAAAAGCGCTCAGCGATACGCAAAAAGAGCTCAAAAAATATCAAGACCAGGAGAGAAAAAGAGACCAGATTTGGGCCTCATGGTCTCCGCCTGCAGAGAGCCAGAAGCGCAACGTCGCGGCGGCAGCCGGACCGAAAGCAGCGGTGAAACCGGATGCGGTACTGGTCAAAAATCAACAACCTGCTACAGACAGTGCACCAGCCTACAGCGCGATGACGCTGAAAGATTTTAGCAGGTTCGTCAAAGATGAAATTGGCTTTAGCTATAACGGCTACTTCCGCTCGGGCTGGGGAACCGCCTCGCATGGCTCGCCAAAATCGTGGGCCATCGGCTCGCTTGGCCGTCTGGGCAATGAATATTCCGGCTGGTTCGATCTGCAGCTGAAGCAGCGGGTGTTTCAGGAAGGCGATAAACGCGTCGACGCCGTTGTGATGCTCGACGGGAACGTTGGCCAGCAGTATTCCACTGGCTGGTTTGGCGACAATGCCGGCGGCGAAAACTACATCCAATTCTCGGATATGTACGTTAACACCAAAGGATTCCTGCCGTTTGCCCCGGAGGCCGATTTCTGGGTCGGCAAACACGGTGCGCCAAAAATCGAGATTCAGATGCTGGACTGGAAAACGCAGAGAACCGATGCGGCGGCTGGCGTGGGGCTGGAAAACTGGCAGGTTGGCGTCGGGAAATTCGATATCGCGCTGGTGCGGGAAGATGTTGATGACTACGATCGTTCCTTGAGCAATAAGCAGCAAATAAACACCAATACCCTTGATATCCGTTACAAAGAGATCCCGCTGTGGGATAAAGCCAGCCTGATGGTCAGCGGACGCTATGTCGCTGCCAACCAAAGTTCTTCTGAGAAATATAAAGAGGGCAATGAAGGCTATTATCCATGGAAAGATACCTGGATGGCCGGCACCTCGTTAACGCAAAAATTTGCTAACGGCGGCTTTAACGAATTCTCTTTCTTACTGGCGAATAACTCCATTGCCAGCAGCTTCTCGCGCTATGCCGGATCCAGCCCCTATACCACCTTTAACGGCCGCTATTATGGCGACCATACCAATGGCACCGCCGTGCGCTTAACCTCGCAAGGGGAAACCTATTTACGTGATGACATTATTATGGCGAATGCCATCGTTTACTCTTTTGGTAACGACGTTTACAGCTACGAGACCGGGGCCCACTCCGATTTTGAATCCATCCGTACGGTCCTGCGACCGGCTTATATCTGGAATAAATATAACCAGACCGGCGTCGAACTGGGGTACTTCAAGCAGCAAAACAAAGATGTTACCGGCAAAAAATATAACGAGTCCGGCTATAAGACGACGCTGTTCCATACCTTCAAAGTTAATACCAGTATGCTGACCTCGCGCCCGGAAATTCGCTTTTATGCCACCTATATTAAAGCGAAGGATATCGACCTGGATAAGGCCGCGAATAACACCACCAGCATTTTTGAAGACGGTAAAAACGATCAATTTGCCGTAGGGGCGCAGGCGGAAATCTGGTGGTGAGACGATAACAGAACGGACACAACATAAGAGGAATGACGATGAAACGACATGCAATTTATTTCGCCCTGGCGCTGGCGGGCGCGGCGTTCACCATTCAGGCTGCACCGTTGCCCGCGGTGCCGGACCCCTCCCTGCCGGTGAGCCACTTTATCACCCAAGTTAACGCGGATAAAAGTATCACTTACCGCCTGTTTGCCCCTGATGCCCGGCGGGTTTCGGTAGTCACCGGTGCCACGCCGGACACTTTTGTCTCGCACGACATGACCAAAACGGACCACGGGGTCTGGACATGGAAAAGCGAGCCGATGAAGCCCAATCTCTATGAATACTATTTTGATGTGGACGGCTTCCGCTCGGTAGATACCGGCAGCCGCTATCAGAAGCCGCAGCGCCAGGTGAACACCAGTTTGATTCTGGTGCCGGGCAGTATTCTTGACGATCGGGCGGTCGCGCACGGCGATCTGCGCACCCTTACCTATCACTCGAAGGCGCTGAACGCTGAACGTCGTCTCTATGTCTGGACGCCGCCGGGTTATAGCGGAACCGGCGATCCGCTGCCGGTGCTCTATTTCTATCATGGCTTTGGCGACAGCGGCCTGTCGGCCATCGATCAGGGGCGGATCCCGCAAATCATGGATAACCTGCTGGCGGAGGGCAAGATCAAGCCAATGCTGGTGGTGGTCCCGGATACCGAAACCGATATCCCGGAAGCCATCGCGGAAAACTTCCCGCCGCAGGAGCGACGCAAAACCTTCTATCCGCTGAATGCGCAGGCGGCGGATAAAGAGCTCATGCAGGATATTATTCCGCTGATCGATGCCCGGTTTAATGTGCGTAAAGATGCCGACGGTCGGGCGCTGGCTGGGCTGTCGCAGGGCGGGTATCAGGCGCTGGTTTCCGGGATGAATCATCTGGAGAGCTTTGGCTGGCTCGCCACGTTTAGCGGCGTCACAACCACCACAGTGCCGAATGCTGGAGTGGAAGCGCAGCTGAAGCATCCTGAGGCGATCAATAAACAGCTGCGTAACTTTACCGTGGTCGTCGGGGAAAAAGATTCCGTGACCGGCAAAGACATCGCGGGTCTGAAAAGCGAGCTGGAAAAACAGAAGATCAACTTTGACTATCACGCCTATCCCGGCCTGAACCATGAAATGGACGTCTGGCGCCCTGCCTACGCGGAGTTTGTGCAAAAACTGTTTAAATAGCCGGAGGGGGCGTTTAGCCCCCGTTTTCCGCGAGTGAAGAAAGACAAGATGAAAGTGCTTGTGTCCGAAGATAATGAGTTAAGCCGGTCGCCAGCCATCCTGTTCTGGGCGAGATCACAGCGCTACCGGGATACCCTTGCTGCCAACCGTCGCCCGGCCAGGCGACGCCGGGGGCTAGCGAGTGATATCCCAACCGCGCGCTTTCCACAATGCCGGCAGCGCAGCCAGATCGGTAAAGGTTGTCACTTTGGGATGATCGATTGGCGGGTTGTGCGGATCGGCGCAGAAGTAGAACACCTCCATGCCGGCGGCTATTCCCGATTGTGCACCTGCACTGGAATCATCAACCAGAATGCAGTTCTCAACGTTAACGTTCATCGCCTTTGCGGCATGGAACATCAGCGCCGGATCGGGTTTCCAGCGCTGAATATCGTAGCCGCTGTACAACCGGTCAGCGAAATGGTGCAGCAGGCCGGTGCGGCCGAGAGAGTGTTGCATCTTACTGACCGGGCCATTGGAGACCACGCACATCGGGACGCTTACCGCATCCAGCAGCGCCTGGGCTCCAGCAATCACCTCAAGTTCGCTATCGAACAGGCGGGCGACTTCCGCACGGTAAATCGGCTCCAGGGTGGCCTTTTGCAGGTTAACGCCATGCTCGGCGTTGATGGTGTCGATTATTTCGTACAGCTTTACGCCTTTGAAGCGCTTAAAAATCTCTGCCAGCTCCAGCGTAATGCCAAATTCCTGGAACATGTGCACGTAGGCGCGGGAGCAAATTACCTCGCTGTCGACCAGCGTGCCGTCACAGTCAAAAAATACTGCTTCTGGTTGAGTCATAGCCATTCCATATTAACAAGTTTAACGTTTTCGTCATGTCCAATGCCGCGACGCAATCGTTGCCGTATAAGCAAAATAAATGAAAAAAATTACCATACAACCGCGCCTGGCGCTGTAATTTGGTATAGGATAGCGTCGAATTTTCCCTCCTTACGTTCGGAAACCGATAATGAGTCAACAACAAACCAGCCAGTCTTCTGGCCAGGGTCTGCTGGAGCGCGTATTTAAACTGCGCGAGCACGGCACCACGGTGCGCACGGAAGCCATCGCCGGTTTCACCACGTTCCTGACGATGGTGTATATCGTTTTTGTTAACCCACAAATTCTTGGCGTAGCGGGCATGGATACCAGCGCCGTGTTTGTGACCACCTGTCTGATTGCCGCTTTCGGCAGTATCATGATGGGGCTGTTCGCGAACCTGCCGGTTGCTCTGGCGCCGGCGATGGGCCTGAACGCCTTTTTCGCCTTTGTGGTGGTGCAGGCGATGGGCCTGCCATGGCAGGTCGGCATGGGCGCGATTTTCTGGGGCGCCGTCGGCCTACTGCTGCTGACGATCTTCCGCGTACGCTACTGGATGATCGCCAATATTCCGCTGAGCCTGCGCGTGGGCATCACCAGCGGGATCGGCCTGTTTATCGGTATGATGGGCCTGAAGAACGCCGGGGTTATCGTCGCTAACCCGGAAACGCTGGTCAGCATTGGTCATCTGACTTCCCATAGCGTGCTGCTGGGCGTGCTGGGCTTCTTTATCATCGCGATTCTGGCGTCGCGCAACATTCACGCCGCGGTACTGGTCTCTATCGTGGTGACCACCCTGCTGGGCTGGATGCTGGGGGATGTGCACTACACCGGTATCGTCTCAGCGCCGCCGAGCGTGACTTCGGTGATCGGTCATGTCGATCTGGCGGGCTCCCTGAATCTGGGCCTGGCCGGGGTAATCTTCTCCTTTATGCTGGTCAACCTGTTTGACTCCTCCGGGACGCTGATCGGCGTGACGGATAAAGCGGGTCTGGCGGACGCCAACGGTAAATTCCCGCGCATGAAGCAGGCGCTGTTTGTCGATAGCGTCTCGTCGGTGGCAGGTTCCTTCATCGGCACCTCGTCGGTAACAGCGTATATCGAATCCTCCTCCGGCGTTTCCGTAGGCGGGCGCACCGGCCTGACCGCCGTTGTCGTCGGTATCCTGTTCCTGCTGGTTATCTTCCTCTCTCCGCTGGCGGGGATGGTTCCGGCCTATGCGGCCGCCGGCGCGCTGATTTACGTCGGCGTGCTGATGACCTCCAGCCTGGCGCGCGTGAAGTGGGATGACCTGACGGAAGCGGTACCGGCGTTTATCACCGCGGTGATGATGCCGTTTAGCTTCTCGATCACCGAAGGTATCGCCCTGGGCTTTATCTCCTACTGCGTGATGAAGATCGGCACCGGCCGTCTGCGCGACCTCAGCCCTTGCGTAATTATCGTCTCGCTGCTGTTCGTGCTGAAGATTGTCTTTATTGATGCACATTAATCCGCACGCATGATGAAAAAGCCCGGCATCGCTGCCGGGCTTTTTTTATGCTTTTACCCGCTTAATATAATCGCCAAAGGCGGTCAGCTGGCCGCGCAGATGGTCGAGGGTGCTCTGATCGACCACTTCACCTGACTGCGGATCCACTTTGTTCTGGATCACGCCGCCCATAAATTCCGGTTTATTCATTACCATCGCATCGAGGAACACCAGAATCTGCCGCAGATGATACTGGCAGCGCGCGCCGCCGATGGCGCCCATTGAGCTGGTTTGAATCAGCACCGGCTTGCCGGACAGCGGCTGCTCTGGCAGGCGTGAAAGCCAGTCGATGGCGTTTTTCAGGCCGCCAGGCACGGAATAGTTATACTCGGGGGTGACGATCACCACGCCATCCGCCTCGCGGATCTGTTGCGCAATCTCCTGCACGCGCTGCGGGAATCCCTCTTCTTCCTGAATATCAGCATCGTACAGCGGAATATCGCCGATTGACGGCAGCGCGGAGATGTCCATGCCCGCCGGCGCGATGCCGGGCAGGGTACGCGCGACCATTCCATTAAACGACCCTTTACGCAGGCTGCCGAGTAACGTAACCACTTTCAAGGTATCTGACATGATTGCTCCTTTGGATCATGATGCCGGCAAGACCGGTCAATTGAGGGATAAGGTTTTTTCCGTGGGTAGGCTGGTAAAGCGCATCAGGCGGGCTGACGGCTCGCGCGCGCGCCGCTGAGCGTCCGCCAGGCTGTGCCAGTCGCCTCCCTTAGCGTCATACTCCCAGACCTTCAGCGGGCCGATATTCGGGGTAGCGGCAATCGACCACACCAGCAGCGATTCGGCGTCACAGACGGCTTCGATCGGCAGGCTGCCGGCGGTACGCAGGCGGCCGGAGCCAGGCAGCAGCTGCAGCTGCGTTGATGTTTCACCGGTCAGCTTCAGCACGCTGCGCCGCAGCGCCACCAGTTGGCTGCGCGCTTCGTCCGGGTCATGCTGAATGTTAACCCACAGATTCTCATTGTTACTGAAATTTTGCCGGTCGGCGTCGTGGCTGCGGACAGTGCGCTGCAGCTCCATATCGAGGCCACAATCCCCTTCGGTGGTCAGCGCTACGCCAACGATATTGCCAGTATAAGAGATAGAGAAGCGGGGAAGGTGACGATCGCTAAAAACCGGTCGGCCATTGGCTTCGTTAACGATTTCAGGCAGCTCGCCGATGCCGTAAAGCATAAACAGCAGTTCGGCGAGCAGCGACCGCGAAGCGCGAAAGCGGGCTTGCCGGTATTCAGGGAGCCGACGTGCGGATTGATGACAGGCCGCTGACAAACGTGTCGATAGCGGCTCCCCGGTACTGAGTATCCCTCGTGCAAAATGCGTTGCCATACGTCGCTCCGTGAGTAATGGTCTGAATGAAAACTGCGGGCGCTATTATCGCCTGGTATTAACAGGTTTTAATGCCGAAATCCCCCCTTGAAAAGGGAATTTGTTTGGATTTTACAAATTCTTGCGCAAATAAGGTGCTACGGACACGAAACAAAGCTTACAGCGTACCGGAATAGAGCGCTTTCAACGTATCTCTAAGCCAGACAAGCTTCGGGTTGTAGCTGTTGCGTTTATGCCATAGCAAGGTGAAGGGGACGCGAAGCTTTTCCAGATGCTGCGGCTCCAGCGGCAGCGGCCGGGAAACCAGCGGTAGCTGATGCTGCTGATTATAGTGCTGGCAGTAGCGCGGCGCGGTGGCCAGCATGGTGTGCTGCGGTTGAGCCGCCATAAAGAGGGATTGCTCAAACCCCGGCACGGTCAGCGCCACATTACGCTTATGCCCCAGCTCCTGCAGCACGTCGTCCAGCGCCCAGGTATCGCGTTGTTCCCAGCAGATGGTGATATGCGGATAGCGTAAGAATGCCGCCAGATCCCACTCCTCCCTGAGCGCCGGATGATCGGCGCGCAGCCAGACCTGCGGCAGGTCGGTGAACAGCACATCAAAATCGATATACCACGGCAGCAGGCTCAGCAGCTCCCGCGACTGCGGATGGCTTTCGCGACCGCAGAAGCCGATATCCACCTCGCCGCGAATGATGGCGTCCAGGGAGTCGTAGTCCCAGTTACGCAAACGAATCAATGCCTGCGGGTAGCGCTGATAGATGCGCTGGGAGAGGGTGTTAAACAGGATCATCAGCAACGGCGTTTCCGCCGCCAGCTCGAACTTGAGGCCGCTCGGCATGGTGTGGTGCGGTTTATCGAGGATCTGATTGCCCATCTGCATCCAGTCCGCCAGATCCTGCTCCATGCTGCTGACCAGCGGTGTAGGCGCCAGGCCCAGCGGCGTTTTGACAAACAGCGGATCGTCAAACCAGGCGCGTAGCTTGGCCAGCGACTTGCTCACCGCCGAGGGCGAAACGTTCATCCGCTTCGCCGTACGGGTGACGCTGAGCTCCTGGGTCAGGAGCTGCAGGCAGAGCAGTAAATTAAGATCGAGACTCGAAAGCGGCTTCTTCATTGTGTTGCGCAACCCGCGGCGGGGTGGCGACCAGTAGCAGAACAAGACTCACTATGCTACAGGCAATGAGTATCCCGATCAGCATATTCATTGCGCTGAGTCCGATGATGGCGGCGATCCAAATCCACAGCGACGAACCGCACACCTGCGCGATGCCGAGGACCGAGCTAGCGACACCGGCGCGCAGCGTGAATGGCCCCAAGGCCTGGCTCATTGCGACGCCGAAGCCGACGGAGAAGCCGGCGCAAATCATGCCCAGCCCGACCAGGGTGACGACCTGCTGGGTGGCGAGGCTCAGCGCCACGCCTGCCGCCAGGAACAGCAGCTGCGAGGTTATCATCAGGGTGCGTGGTTTAAAAAGCGACAGGGCGAACGGCGTCGAGAAGGAGACCGCCATGCTGACCATCGCCATCAGCGCCATCGTCATGGAATAGGTGCCGCGATCGAACCCCATCTCCTCCATCATCAGAACCGGCGAGACGTTCACGTAGGTGAGGATCGCCGTCACGCTGAGGGTGGTGATGAGAATGCGGCTGAGGAAAAAGCGGTTCAACAGCGATTCGCCCGCGCCATGCTGCGGCATAGCCGTCTGCGCAGGCGCCGTCGGACGCGTCTCGCGCAGGATAAATACCGCCAGCAAACCCACTGTTACCCCCATGCCGATCATGGTGTAGAACAGACTCTGCCATGGGTATTTCAGCATGATCAGGTGGCCGAGCACCGGCGCCAGCACGGGGATGATGCAGGTAATGCCGTTGAGCAACGACAGCACTTTGGCCCGTCGACGGTCGTTCAGCGTATCGCGCAGAATAGCGAAAGCCACCACGTAGCAGCAGCCGGCGCCGATCCCCTGGATAAAGCGTCCGGTAAGGAAGTGGCTGCTGGTGTGCGCCTGCGCGCAGAGCAGGGAGGCGATAACAAAGATCGCCGCCCCCACCATGGCGACAGGCTTACGCCCCGAGCGGTCGGCGATACGGCCAGCAAACAGCATCGCGGAGGCCATTCCGGCCAGATAGACCGAGAAGGCGATATGTAATTGCGCCTCGCTGGCTCCCAGATCCTGAGCAATACGCGGCAGGCCGACGAGATACATATCGATGCCGGAGGGATAGAGCAGAACCAGGGCAAAGCTGCAGAGAAGAAAGCGTGTCATGAGATCCTCGCGATGTGAATGGCGTTCAGCATAGTGAGGAACGTCCCGCAAGACGAGTTGCCATTTGGACAACACTATTTTCCTGGCAGGAAACGCGAACTAGCGGCCCCGGCATCGCCACACGCGGGCCATCCCTTCGCTTTCCGGCCGAACGCTTTCGAAGCCAAACTTCGCGTACAGCTCCGGAACATCCGCCACCAGCGTAACGTAGGCGCCGTCAAAGGCGTTAGCGTCCAGCCAGGCGACCAGCTTCTCCATCACCAGCCGCCCAAGGCCCTTTCCCTGGTGAGCCGGATCGACGGCGACGTCGACAATGTCGAAATTAATCGCGCCGTCGCCGACGATGCGCCCCATGGCGATAGGCGTCTCCTGCCAGAGGATATGTACGCCATAACAGCTGCGCGGCAGCCCGGCTCTGGCGCCTTCCAGGGGGCGCGGCGACATACCCGCTACCTCTCGCAGATGGCAAAACGCTTCGGCGGAGGGCACCTTCTCGATCACGGTATATTCAACGGTCATGATTTAGTCTCGTGGTTAAGGGGAGATAAAAGTAGAGAACGTTGCGCCGCAAAGGGCAAGAAAAAACCCGCATTAACGCGGCGTTAATGCGGGTGAGTGAACATTTACGGACTAAACGTTATTTGCCGATACAGAAGCTGGAGAAGATGCGGCCCAGCAGGTCATCGGAGGTGAACTCCCCGGTGATCTCGCTCAGCGCCTGCTGCGCGAGACGCAGCTCTTCCGCCAGCAGCTCGCCGGCCCAGGCGCCCAGCAGCTGGGCTTTGCCCTGCTGCAGATGATTCGCCGCCTCTTCCAACGCCTGCAGATGGCGACGGCGGGCGAGGAAGCCGCCTTCCATATTGGTATCGAAGCCCATGCTCTGCTTGAGGTGGTTACGCAGCACCTCGACGCCTTCGCCAGTGCGTGCCGACAGGCGGATCAGTGAGTGGCCATTTACTTCGCTGATACCCAGCGCTTCGCCGGTGACATCGGCTTTATTACGCACCACGGTAATCGGCAGTTTAGCGGGCAGGCGCTCGATAAAATCTGGCCAGATCTCCGCCGGATCAACGGCGCTGGTGGTGGTGCCATCGACCATAAACAGCACCCGATCGGCCTGGGCAATCTCCTGCCAGGCGCGCTCGATGCCGATACGTTCCACTTCGTCATTGGCGTCGCGCAGGCCTGCGGTATCAATGATATGCAGCGGCATGCCGTCGATATGGATATGTTCGCGCAGCACGTCGCGGGTGGTGCCGGCGATGTCGGTGACGATCGCTGCTTCGCGGCCCGCCAGGGCGTTCAGCAGGCTCGATTTACCGGCATTTGGCCGTCCGGCGATCACCACCTTCATCCCTTCGCGCAGCAGACTGCCCTGACGGGCTTCGGCGCGGACGGCGTCGAGGTCGGCCATCACCTCGTTCAGCTGGGCTTCAATTTTGCCGTCGGAGAGGAAATCAATTTCTTCATCCGGGAAATCAATCGCCGCTTCCACGTAGATGCGCAGGTGAGTGAGCGCTTCCACAAGGTGGTTAACCCGCGCGGAGAAGGCCCCCTGCAGTGAGTTCAGCGCCGAGCGCGCCGCCTGTTCTGAGCTGGCGTCGATAAGGTCGGCGATGGCCTCTGCCTGCGCCAGGTCGAGCTTGTCGTTAAGGAACGCGCGCTCGGAGAATTCGCCCGGCCTGGCGATGCGCAGGCCCGGCAGGGTAAGAATACGTTTAAGCAGCAGGTCGAGAATGACCGGGCCGCCGTGGCCCTGCAGCTCAAGCACATCTTCCCCGGTAAAGGAGTTCGGCCCGGGGAACCACAGCGCAATCCCCTGATCCAGCGGCGTACCGTCAACGTCGTTGAACGGCAGGTAGTCGGCATAGCGCGGTTTCGGCAGCTTGCCGAGTACCGCCTGCGCGACGTCGCGCGCTTTGAGGCCGGAGATGCGCAGGATGCCCACACCCCCGCGTCCCGGTGGGGTTGCCTGGGCGACGATAGTGTCGTTATGGCTCATGGTGACTCTCTATGTAGATGTAAAAAAGGCGGTCCATTGACCGCCTTCTCTGGCATTAACGTTACCGTAACTACTCTAAATCATTCAAGTCGCAGATGCGTTGCCTTGAAGAATGAAGAGTATCAGGATTTCTTCTTCTCGCGGCTATGCAGGCCACGCTTCTCCAGACCACGGTAAATCAGCTGCTGCTGAATAATGGTCACCAGATTGCTGACGATGTAGTACACCACCAGGCCAGACGGGAACCACAGGAAGAACACCGTGAAGATGACCGGCATAAAGGTCATGATCTTCTGCTGCATCGGGTCAGTCACGGTGGTCGGCGACATCTTCTGGATGAAGAACATCGTCGCGCCCATGATGATCGGCAGGATGTAGTACGGGTCCTGAGCAGACAGGTCGTGGATCCACAGGATAAACGGCGCATGACGCAGTTCAACCGAGGCGCTCAGCATGTAGTACAGCGCAAGGAAGATCGGCATCTGAATAATCAGCGGGAAGCAGCCGCCCAGCGGGTTCACTTTCTCCGCTTTATACAGCGCCATCATCTCCTGGCTTTGACGTTGTTTATCGTCGCCCAGACGCTCGCGCATGGCCTGAATCTTCGGCTGCAGCATACGCATCTTCGCCATGGAGGTGTACTGCGCTTTGGTCAGCGGGTACATGATGCCACGAACGATAAAGGTGATGACGATGATCGAGAAGCCCCAGTTGCCGAGGAAGCTGTGGATGAACTTCAGCAGCTTGAACAGCGGTTGGGAGATGAACCACAGCCAGCCGTAGTCGACGGTCAGATCCAGGTGCGGCGCGACGGCAGCCATTTTGTCCTGAATCGCCGGGCCGACCCACAGCGTGCTCTGCAGTTTGTCGGTTTGGCCAGGCTGTACCAGTACCGGCTGGGATTTATAGCCGATAGCAACAATGCCGTTGCCGAGGTTGGCGGTATAGAAGTTATTCGTCCCGTTATTCTGCGGCACCCACGCGGTGGTGAAGTACTGCTGCAGCATGGCAACCCAACCGTTTTTGGTGCTAACGTTCAGGTTTTCGTTATCCAGAATGGTATCGAATTTGTATTTTTCGTATTTCGAATCCGCGGTGGAGAACGCTGCGCCACGGAAAGTATGCATCGTGGACAGGCCGCCGGTCTGCGTATCGCGACTGGACGGCAGCGCAGCGGTCTGCTTCAGCTGACCGAAGGTCGAGACTTCCAGCGGTTTCTCGCTGGCATTCTGCACGCTATAACCGACGTTCACCGCATAGCCACCGCGTTTCAGGGTGAAGGTTTTGGTGAAGACGTTGCCGGCTTTGTCGGTGTAGGTCAGCGGGATGACGAGCTCATCCTGGCCATCGGCCAGCACAAACGCCTCTTTATCGACGCTGTACAGCGGACGCGGGCCGTTTGCCGGGTTATCCGGACCGTCACGGCCGGTTAAGCCGCTCTGCGCCTGGTAGACAAACTGCGGGGTGGTTTCCAGTAACTGGAACGGTTCGGTCGATTTCAGCGTTTTTGGATACGCCAGAAGCAGCGCCTGCTCAATATCGCCACCGTTGGTGTTGATAGTCAGCTCAAGCACGTCGGTTTTAACCGTAATCAGTTTCCCCTGGCCACTGGCCGGTACGCCCTGGTCGGCGGCGCTACCCGCTGCTGTGGTCGTAGTCTGCGTGGTCTGCTGCTGGGGTTGCGGATTTTTGTCCTGCTCCCAGGCTTGCCAGATCATGAAAGACACGAACAACAAAGCGATGATAAGAAGATTGCGTTGCGAATCCATCGTTAGTGTTCTCTGGTATCAAATGGTCCAGGCGGGACGGGATCGTCACCACCAGGGTGTAAAGGGTGGCATTTTAATACGCGTTTCATTGTCAACCAACTGCCTTTTATCACTCCAAACCTGCGTAAGGCCTCAATTCCGTATTGAGAACAGGTTGGGGTGAAACGACAATGCGGCCCGAGTAGCGGACTAATCAGGCGCTGATAAACTCGAATCAGGCCGATCAGGACCCGCGAGCCAGGCGACAATGGCGGCGCCATAATTTTTCCAACGCTTCCGAGAGAGCACGGTTATCGAGGTCGGCAACCCCTCTTTTCGCCACCACCACGAAATCCATAGGTGGGAGTTCATGTTGACGCAAACGAAAACTTTCACGCGTCAGACGTTTAATCCGATTGCGTTCATGTGCGCGTTTCACGTTTTTCTTGGCGACGGTGAGACCGATGCGGGGATGCCCCAGCGAATTCAGGCGGCCGAGGATGGTGATTTGCGGCGTGCCAGCCCGTTGTGGCTGCTGGAAGACGAAAGTGAAATGACTGGGAGTTAACAAGCGTAACTCCCTGGGAAATGCGAGCTTAACCACGCAGGGTTAGCTTTATTACTTGGAAACGGTCAGACGAGCGCGGCCTTTAGCACGACGACGTGCCAGAACCTGACGACCATTTTTAGTAGCCATACGAGCACGGAAGCCGTGAGAACGGTTGCGCTTCAGTACAGACGGTTGAAAAGTGCGTTTCATGGCGATTTCTACCTAAACTTGAATAAATTCACTGACTTTTGCGTAGACCCGAACGAACTTCGAACGACTTACGCCTCAGCGTGGGTGATTAAAGAGGCCGGATTGTAATAATTGTACACTCCGGAGTCAATTCTCTTTCCTTATTTCTCGCACCTCGTCGCACAAAAAATAAGCTGAGACGTGTGACGAAAACGGGCATTACGCGCCGGGTGGGGGATTATACGGCCTGGCCAGTAAAGCGCAAGGATCCTGAAGGATCTTTGTTAGATCGTTTGCGCCCAAAAGCGGCATAGCTCATTAATTTTTCCAATATGCGGCGGAAATCGTGCTTCACTCCTTCCAGGATCGATTACACTTACCCGGTTTCGATCCTTCCTGTGGATAAATCGGGAAGAATCTGTTGAGAAACACAAGATCTCTTTCTCAGTTTAGGCTATGATCCCCGGTCCCGATCGCGATCCCCGGATCCGCAGCGGGAAATAACCGCAGATAGCGGTTCGCACGTCACCCCTTTTGTGCAGGGGCTTTTCGGCTAATGCAGGGTCTTGTCGACGTGTGCCAACAATCACGATTGTTTCAGTTTTTCTTTGATATCGATTTTATGTTCGAGTGGAGTCCGCCGTGTCACTTTCGCTTTGGCAGCAGTGTCTTGCCCGATTGCAGGATGAGTTACCAGCCACAGAATTCAGCATGTGGATCCGCCCATTGCAGGCGGAACTGAGCGATAACACGCTGGCACTGTATGCGCCAAACCGTTTTGTGCTCGACTGGGTAAGGGACAAATACCTCAATAATATCAATGGACTCCTCAATGATTTTTGCGGTGCGGACGCCCCGCAGCTGCGTTTTGAGGTGGGCGCTAAGCCCGCCAGCTCGCTGCAGAAAGGGGCGGTAAGCCCGGCCGCAGCGACTATCCCGGCGGCGCAGGTGCAGACCGCGCGCGTGGCGCCGACGATCGTGCGCCCTGGCTGGGATAATGTCCCGGCGCCAGCGGAGCCGACCTACCGTTCTAACGTTAACGTGAAACACACGTTTGATAACTTCGTCGAAGGTAAATCTAACCAGCTGGCCCGCGCGGCGGCGCGTCAGGTGGCGGATAACCCGGGCGGCGCCTACAACCCCCTGTTCCTTTATGGCGGGACGGGTCTGGGCAAAACCCACCTGCTGCACGCGGTGGGGAACGGTATCGTGGCGCGTAAACCGAACGCCAAAGTGGTCTATATGCACTCGGAGCGTTTCGTTCAGGACATGGTTAAAGCGCTGCAGAACAACGCCATCGAAGAGTTTAAGCGCTACTACCGATCCGTTGACGCCCTGCTGATCGATGACATTCAGTTCTTCGCCAATAAAGAGCGATCCCAGGAAGAGTTTTTCCATACCTTCAATGCCCTGCTGGAAGGTAATCAGCAGATCATTTTGACCTCGGATCGTTATCCCAAAGAGATCAACGGCGTTGAAGATCGTCTGAAATCCCGCTTCGGCTGGGGGCTGACGGTGGCGATCGAGCCGCCGGAGCTGGAAACCCGCGTCGCGATCCTGATGAAAAAAGCCGATGAGAACGACATCCGCCTGCCGGGTGAAGTAGCGTTCTTTATTGCCAAGCGTCTGCGCTCAAACGTGCGTGAGCTGGAGGGGGCGTTGAACCGCGTTATCGCCAACGCCAACTTCACCGGCCGGGCGATCACCATCGATTTCGTGCGCGAAGCGCTGCGCGATTTGCTGGCGCTGCAGGAAAAACTGGTCACCATCGACAATATTCAAAAGACGGTGGCGGAGTACTACAAGATTAAGGTAGCGGATCTGCTGTCCAAACGCCGCTCCCGTTCGGTGGCGCGTCCTCGCCAGATGGCGATGGCGCTGGCCAAAGAGCTGACCAACCACAGCCTGCCGGAAATCGGCGATGCGTTTGGCGGCCGCGACCATACCACCGTGCTGCACGCCTGCCGCAAGATTGAGCAGCTGCGTGAAGAAAGCCACGACATTAAAGAAGATTTTTCCAATTTAATCAGAACATTATCCTCGTGACGCTATGAAATTTACCGTAGAACGTGAACATTTATTAAAACCGCTGCAACAGGTGAGCGGTCCGTTAGGTGGTCGTCCGACGCTGCCCATTCTCGGTAACCTGCTGCTTCAGGTCGCGGACGGCGCGCTGTCGCTGACCGGTACCGATCTTGAAATGGAGATGGTGGCGCGCGTGGCGCTGGTTCAGCCGCACGAAGCGGGCGCCACCACCGTTCCGGCGCGTAAATTCTTTGATATCTGCCGCGGCCTGCCGGAAGGCGCGGAGATCGCGGTGCAGCTGGAAGGCGATCGCATGCTGGTGCGTTCCGGCCGCAGCCGCTTCTCGCTGTCGACCCTGCCCGCTGCCGATTTCCCGAATCTTGACGACTGGCAGAGCGAGGTGGAATTTACCCTGCCGCAGGCGACCATGAAGCGTCTGATCGAAGCGACCCAGTTCTCGATGGCGCACCAGGATGTTCGTTACTACTTAAACGGTATGCTGTTCGAAACCGAAGGCAGCGAACTGCGCACCGTCGCTACCGACGGCCACCGTCTGGCGGTCTGTTCGATGCCGCTGGAAGCGTCGCTGCCGAACCATTCGGTGATCGTGCCGCGTAAAGGGGTGATTGAGCTGATGCGGATGCTCGACGGCGGTGATACGCCGCTGCGCGTGCAGATTGGCAGCAATAACATCCGCGCCCACGTCGGCGATTTTATCTTCACTTCGAAGCTGGTTGATGGCCGTTTCCCGGATTATCGCCGCGTATTGCCGAAAAATCCGGATAAACACCTCGAAGCGGGCTGCGATATTCTGAAGCAGGCTTTTGCCCGCGCGGCGATTCTCTCCAATGAGAAATTCCGCGGCGTGCGGCTGTACGTGAGCGAAAATCAGCTGAAAATCACCGCCAATAACCCGGAGCAGGAAGAAGCGGAAGAGATTCTGGACGTGACCTACGCCGGAACGGAGATGGAGATTGGCTTCAACGTTAGCTACGTGCTGGATGTGCTGAACGCGCTGAAGTGCGAGAATGTACGGATTCTGCTGACGGATTCGGTGTCGAGCGTGCAGATTGAGGATGCGGCTTCGCAATCCGCCGCCTACGTTGTCATGCCAATGCGATTGTAGAATCTGCAAAGGGGCTGGTTTACTTGCCATTTCGCCTTCCGGCAGTGCTCGAAATGCTCACGTACTTCGTGTACGCTCCGCTTTCTGCGCGCTGGCGGTAGACGAACTGGCTGCGACACCCACGCCCCTTGAATGATGACGAGCTGATATGTCGCTATCCCGACTCCTGATCAAAGACTTCCGCAATATTGAACATGCGGATCTCGCTTTATCTCCCGGCTTTAACTTCCTGGTTGGCGCCAACGGCAGCGGCAAAACCAGCGTGCTGGAAGCCATCTACACGCTTGGCCACGGCCGGGCGTTTCGCAGTTTGCAAATTGGCCGGGTGATCCGCCACGAGCAGGAGGCCTTTGTTCTTCATGGCCGTCTGCAGGGCGAAGAGCGGGAAACCGCCATCGGCCTGACCAAAGACAAACAGGGCGACAGCAAGGTGCGTATCGACGGCACCGACGGCCACAAAGTGGCGGAGCTGGCGCACCTGATGCCGATGCAGCTGATTACGCCGGAGGGGTTTACTTTACTCAACGGCGGCCCCAAATACAGAAGAGCATTCCTTGACTGGGGATGCTTTCATAACGAAGCCGGATTCTTCACCGCCTGGAGCAACCTGAAGCGCCTGGTCAAGCAGCGCAACGCCGCGCTGCGTCAGGTCAGCCGCTATGCCCAGCTGCGGCCATGGGATCTGGAATTAATCCCGCTGGCGGAGCAGATCAGCCGCTGGCGTGCCGAATACAGCGCCGCTATCGTCGAAGACATGACGGATACCTGTCAGCAATTTTTACCGGAATTCTCGCTCTCTTTCTCCTTCCAGCGCGGCTGGGAAAAAGAGACCGACTACGCTGAAGTACTGGAGCGGAATTTCGAGCGCGACAGAATGTTAACCTATACCGCCCACGGCCCGCATAAAGCGGATTTCCGTATTCGTGCCGACGGGGCGCCGGTGGAAGATACCTTGTCGCGCGGGCAGCTTAAGCTGCTGATGTGCGCCCTGCGTCTGGCGCAGGGCGAGTTCCTCACCCGCGTCAGCGGGCGGCGCTGCCTGTACCTGATAGATGATTTTGCCTCGGAACTCGATGATGCCCGCCGCGGTCTGTTATCCAGTCGCCTGAAAGCGACGCAGTCGCAGGTTTTCGTCAGCGCGATCAGCGCTGAGCACGTTATGGACATGTCGGACAAAAATTCGAAGATGTTCCGCGTGGAAAAAGGTAAAATAACGGATTAACCCAAGATTAAATGAGCGAGAAACGTTGATGTCGAATTCTTATGACTCCTCCAGTATCAAAGTCCTGAAAGGGCTGGATGCGGTGCGTAAGCGCCCGGGTATGTATATCGGCGACACGGATGACGGCACCGGTCTGCACCACATGGTATTCGAGGTTGTGGATAACGCTATCGACGAAGCGCTCGCGGGTTACTGCAAAGATATCGTGGTGACCATCCACAGCGATAACTCCGTCTCTGTCCAGGATGACGGCCGCGGCATCCCGACCGGCATTCACCCGGAAGAGGGCGTCTCCGCAGCGGAAGTTATCATGACCGTCCTGCACGCTGGCGGTAAATTCGATGATAACTCCTATAAAGTCTCCGGCGGCCTGCACGGCGTGGGCGTCTCGGTGGTTAACGCCCTGTCGCAGAAGCTGGAGCTGGTTATCCAGCGTGATAACAAAGTGCACAAACAAATGTATGAGCACGGTGTGCCGCAGGCGCCGCTGGCCGTGACCGGCGAGACCGATAAAACCGGCACCATGGTGCGTTTCTGGCCGAGCCTGGAAACCTTCACCAACGTCACCGAGTTTGAATACGATATCCTGGCGAAACGCCTGCGCGAACTGTCGTTCCTGAACTCCGGGGTCTCTATCCGCCTGCGCGATAAGCGTGACGGCAAAGAAGATCATTTCCACTACGAAGGCGGCATCAAGGCGTTCGTTGAGTATCTCAATAAGAACAAAACGCCGATCCATCCGAATATCTTCTATTTCTCTACGGAAAAAGACGGTATCGGTGTGGAAGTGGCCCTGCAGTGGAACGATGGCTTCCAGGAAAACATTTACTGCTTTACCAATAACATTCCGCAGCGTGACGGTGGTACTCACCTTGCCGGCTTCCGTGCGGCGATGACCCGTACCCTCAACGCCTACATGGACAAAGAGGGCTACAGTAAAAAAGCGAAAGTCAGCGCCACCGGCGACGACGCCCGTGAAGGCCTGATTGCCGTGGTATCGGTGAAAGTGCCGGATCCGAAATTCTCCTCACAGACCAAAGACAAGCTGGTCTCCTCCGAGGTGAAATCGGCGGTTGAGCAGCAGATGAACGAACTGCTGAGCGAATACCTGCTGGAAAACCCGTCCGATGCGAAAATCGTGGTCGGCAAAATTATTGACGCCGCGCGCGCGCGCGAAGCCGCACGTCGTGCCCGTGAGATGACCCGCCGTAAAGGCGCGCTGGATCTGGCTGGCCTGCCGGGCAAACTGGCGGACTGCCAGGAACGCGACCCGGCGCTCTCCGAACTGTACCTGGTGGAAGGGGACTCCGCGGGCGGCTCTGCGAAGCAGGGGCGTAACCGCAAGAATCAGGCGATCCTGCCGCTGAAGGGTAAAATCCTCAACGTTGAGAAAGCCCGCTTCGATAAAATGCTCTCTTCCCAGGAAGTGGCCACGCTGATCACCGCTCTGGGCTGCGGCATCGGGCGCGATGAGTACAACCCAGACAAACTGCGCTATCACAGCATCATCATCATGACCGATGCGGACGTCGACGGCTCGCACATTCGTACCCTGCTGTTGACCTTCTTCTATCGTCAGATGCCGGAGATCGTCGAGCGCGGCCACGTCTATATTGCCCAGCCGCCGCTGTACAAAGTGAAGAAAGGCAAACAGGAACAGTACATTAAAGACGACGAAGCGATGGATCAGTATCAGATCGCTATCGCTCTTGACGGTGCGACCCTGCATACTAACGCCAATGCGCCGGCGCTGGCGGGCGAACCGCTGGAAAAACTGGTTGCCGAGTTTAACGCCACCCAGAAAATGATTGGCCGCATGGAGCGCCGCTTCCCGAAAGCGCTGCTGAAAGAGCTTATCTATCAGCCGACCCTGACCGAGACCGATCTGGCTGACGAACAGAAGGTGACCCGCTGGGTGAACACGCTGGTATCCGAGCTGAATGAGAAAGAGCAGCACGGCAGCCAGTGGAAATTTGATCTCCACGAGAACAAAGAACTGCAGCATTTTGAACCGGTTATCCGCGTTCGTACCCACGGCGTGGACACCGACTATCCGCTGGATAATGAGTTCATTATGGGGCCGGAATATCGCCGTATCTGTACCCTGGGCGAGAAACTGCGCGGCCTGATGGAAGAAGATGCTTACATCGAGCGCGGCGAACGTCGTCAGCCGGTGGCCAGCTTCGAGCAGGCTCTGGACTGGCTGGTGAAAGAGTCCCGTCGCGGCCTCTCTATCCAGCGCTATAAAGGTCTGGGCGAGATGAACCCGGATCAGCTGTGGGAGACCACCATGGATCCGGACAGCCGCCGCATGCTGCGCGTTACCGTCAAGGATGCCATTGCTGCCGATCAGCTGTTCACCACCCTGATGGGTGATGCGGTTGAACCACGTCGCGCCTTTATCGAAGAAAACGCCCTGAAAGCGGCGAATATCGATATCTAAGCCGTGTTCCCCCGGAGCGAGTTTGCCCGGGGTAACGGAATGTCTGAGCCCGGTCGCATGGCGTGACCGGGCTTTTCTTTGCCAGTAAAAGAGGAATCCTCTGCTGCGGTTCCATCCCCCTTTCTGGCCGACACTTTTACTGTTTTTTGAGCGGAATCGCGTTAGCATGAGGGAAGACTCATCTTACCCGGGGATCCTATGGCTATTAAACTGATTGCAATCGATATGGACGGCACTCTGCTGCTGCCAGACCATACCATCTCTCCTGCGGTGAAAGCCGCCATTGCCGCGGCGCGTGAGCGCGGCGTCAACGTGGTGCTGACCACCGGCCGCCCTTACGCCGGCGTTCACAGCTATCTGAAAGAGCTGCATATGGAGCAGCCGGGTGATTACTGCATTACCTACAATGGCGCGCTGGTGCAAAAAGCCGGGGACGGCAGCACCGTGGCGCAAACCGCGTTGAGCTATGACGACTATCGCTTCCTCGAACAGCTTTCCCGCGAGGTCGGCTCCCACTTCCACGCGCTTGATCGCAATACGCTGTATACCGCAAACCGCGATATCAGCTACTACACCGTGCATGAATCCTATGTGGCAACCATCCCGCTGGTGTTCTGCGAAGCGGAAAAGATGGACCCTGAAATCCAGTTGCTGAAAGTCATGATGATCGATGAGCCGGCGATCCTCGACCAGGCCATCGCCCGTATCCCGGCGGAAGTGAAAGAGAAGTACACCGTGCTGAAAAGCGCGCCTTACTTCCTCGAAATACTGGATAAACGCGTCAATAAAGGCACCGGCGTGAAGTCGCTGGCCGATGCGCTGGGTATCAAACCAGAAGAGATTATGGCGATTGGCGATCAGGAAAATGATATCGCGATGATTGAATTTGCCGGCGTCGGCGTGGCGATGGATAACGCCATTCCGGCGGTCAAAGAGGCGGCGAACTTCATTACCAAATCGAACCTCGATGATGGCGTCGCCTTCGCTATTGAAAAATACGTTTTAGCATAAGCTTCCTTCAGGCCCGGCGTTCTTCGGGCCTGTCTTCTCTTTTTTCATGAACAGATGTTAATCCGCATTTAAATCCCTTACTCCGCACAGGGGATTCTATAAGCTACCCGCCCTCTTTTTTTGCAATTCAGAACTAACATCATATTTTTCATGAATAAACGTCATTATTTGATGTTGGTTACGCTGCCATTCGCCTCTGTTCAGATTTGCGCGGCCGCGGAACCAACGACGCCGCTTGAGCCGGCGTACGCCTATCACGGCGTCGAGCCTGCGGATCTGCCGGCGCCGGCCGACACCGAGGCTGAGACAGCGGAATCGGCGCCGATATTGCCATTTCTAGGCGACGAGGCCAGAAAACGTGGCTACGTCCTGCCGCTGCCGTTTGGCGTCAGCATTAATTATATGGATATGCGGCAGAATATTAATGTCGACAGCATTAGCTTCACCGGCCTGTCGCTGGACGGCCGCAATATCGATTGCGGTAAGGATCCTGTTTGCAAACACGCCGTGAAGAACATTTTCGCTAAGGGGCCGATCTCGCTGGATAACGCCTTCCAGATTGGCGTTGGTCATACGCGGGAAAGCAGCAAAACCGAGACGCTCAAGCTGGATGCCTGGCTGCTGCCGTTTATGAATGTTTATGGTCTCGTCGGACACACCGAGGGACACTCCATTTCGCAGATTGCCGTCGCCCTGAAGGGACCGAACGGCAAAGTGGTGCCCATGCCCGGAATGCAGGACCTCGACTTTCGCCTCGATTTTAAAGGTACCACCTATGGGATGGGCACCACGCTGGTGGGCGGCGTCGGCAACTGGTTTACGGTGCTGGACGCTAACTACACCCAGACCCGCTTTGATATCCTCGACGGCAGCATTGATGCGTTTACCTTTTCGCCGCGCGTAGGCTATCGTTTCATTACGCCTTCGGTCGATGCGCTACATCTCCCCGCCGGTAAGCTGAACCTGTGGGTCGGCAGCATGTATCAGGACGTGCAGCAGGAGTTTAAGGGCAGCCTTAACGATCTCTCGATGCCGTCGCCGCTGCTGCAGAATATGGTCAACCTGGCCAACCAGGACAATAACGGTCGCTTTGATGTGAAGCAGCATCTGCAGTCGCCGTGGAACGTGCTGGTGGGCGCACAGTATGAGCTGACGCAGAATTTTAACATCACCACGGAGTTTGGTTTTGCCGAACGTAACAGCTTCTTTATCTCCGGTGAGTATCGCTTTTGAGCCGACTGCTTAACTCTGTTCTGTTGCTTCTGACATGCGCGCTATGCGCGCCGGTCCGGGCCAAGGTCATCAGCCGCGAGCAAATCGACGGCTGGCTGCAGCATCTCGGCGCCAGCGATAAGTTCGACGCCAGCAAAGGCATTGACTGGGGCATGATGCCCGGTCCGTTTTATACGCCGGAGCTGGGGCTGGGCATAGGCACTGCCGTCGTCGGTCTCTACCGCCCCGATCCGCAGGATACCACCAGCCAGAATTCCACGCTGACGCTCAGCGGCTACGCCAGCTCCACCGGCGCCTTTGGCCTTAGCGTGAAAAACTACGCTTTTTTTGACCACGACCGATGGCGAATTTTTGTTGATGGTTCAATGGCCAACACCCCGACGTACTTCTGGGGACAAGGCTTTCATGCCGGCGATAAAGACAACGAAAAAGAGAAATATACCGCCCAGGTGCTGACCCTGCGCCCGACGGTCTATCGGCAGCTTATCGACAATGTTTATCTCGGCGCTGGATGGTCGCTGGCGGCGCAGAATGCCGATAAGATGGACCATAACGATCTGCCGAAAATTGAAAATACCCCGCAGGGACCGTCGGTATTCAGCTCGGGTGCCAGCGTCGCGCTCAACTGGGACGATCGCGACTTCGTCCCCAATCCGCGCCGGGGTCAGTATGCCAACTTCCGTTACACCCACTATGCGCCCGGCTTAGGCAGCGATACCCGCTTTGAAGAATTTCAGTTGCACTACAGCCATTATCATGCCCTCAGCGAGAAGAGCGTCCTCGCCTGGGAGGCCGATGGCGCTTTCACCCAGGGCGAGGTGCCGTGGAGCATGATGCCCCTGCTGGGCAGCGATGAGCGGATGCGCGGCTACTATCAGGGGCGCTACCGGGATAAAAACGTCTTCAGCAGCCAGCTGGAATATCGCCGGCAACTCACCTGGCGGCACGGGATTGTCGCCTGGGCCGGGGCGGGAACCATGGGGCCTTCACTGTCGTCGCTGAATAATGGCCGCTGGCTGCCTTCGGGGGGCGTTGGCTACCGCTTTGAATTCAAACCTCGCGTTAACGTTCGCCTCGACTACGGTATCGGCAAAGGCAGCAGCGGATTTTACTTCCAGGTCGGCGAAGCGTTTTAAGCTCGTCGCCGGGCATTCAACCCGGTGCGGATTGCGGTATGCTAAGGCTACTCTCATATCGGCCCGGTCAGCACACCATGAAACAAGTTACCTTTGCTCCTCGCAACCACCAGCTCACCAACACCCGCACCTGGACCCCCGACAGCCAGTGGCTGGTGTACGACGTTCGCCCGTCCGGCGCGTCGTTCACCGGCGAGACCATAGAGCGAGTGAACGTAAACAGCGGCGCGGTGGAGACCATTTATCGTGCCACGCAAGGCGCGCACGTCGGCGTGGTGACCGTGCATCCAACCCAGGATCGCTATGTGTTTATTCATGGCCCCGAGCGGCCGGATGCACAGTGGCAGTATGATTTTCATCACCGTCGCGGGGTGGTGGCCTTTCAGGATACCGTCGAGAATCTGGACGCCATGGACATTACCGCCCCTTACACCCCCGGGGCGCTGCGCGGCGGCAGCCACGTCCATGTCTATAGCCCCAACGGCCAACGGGTCAGTTTTACCTACAACGATCATGTGTTGCATGAGCGCGACCCGGCGTTGGATCTGCGTAACGTCGGCGTGGCGGCGCCGTATGGACCCGTGACGCCGCCGGGCCACCATCCGCGCGAATACGGCGGCAGCCACTGGTGCGTGCTGGTGAGCCGCACGACGCCGACTCCCGCGCCGGGCAGCGATGAGATTAATCGCGCCTATGAAGAGGGCTGGGTCGGGAACCATGCGCTGGCGTTTATTGGTGATACGCTGGCGGAAAACGGCGACAAAGTCCCGGAGCTGTTTATTGTCGAGCTGCCGCAGGATGAAGCCGGCTGGAAGCAGCCCGGCGGGGCGCCGCTGGCGGGCACCGCAACCACGATGCCGGCGCCGCCGGCGGGCGTCAGTCAGCGTCGTTTGACCTTCACCCACCATCGCCGCTACCCGGGGCTGGTGAACGTTCCGCGCCACTGGGTGCGCGCCAATCCGCAGGCGACGGCGATAGCCTTTCTGATGCGCGACGACGCCGGCGTAGTGCAGCTATGGCTTATTTCCCCGCAGGGGGGCGAGCCGCGGCAGTTGACGCATCACGCGTCGGGTATCCAGTCGGCGTTTAACTGGCATCCGTCGGGAGAGTGGCTGGGCTTTGTACTGGAGGGGCGGATTGCCTGCTGTCATGCCGGCACAGGCGATATCACCTTTTTAACCGAGGCGCATGCTCATGCGCCCTCGGCGGACGCGATCGTCTTTTCGCCAGACGGTAAACAGATTGCCTGGATGGAGGAGGTGGACGGTTATCGTCAGCTGTGGGTTACGCAGACCGGGCGATAACTTACTGGGCAGGCATCGGCGCTGGCGGGATCACCGAGTTGGTCGCCAGCGTGGCCTTCTCGCTCTTTTCGACCCGAGATTTGATTGAGCTGTCGGTGCGGAACATATCCCACGGCAGCAGCAGGGTATCCATGACGGCGGTGAACGGCATGTCCAGCGCCACCAGCGATTTCACACCCCAGTTGGTATTGCTGTCCCCCAGCGTTTGCGCACTGGATCGCGTGCCCGGATAGGTTCCCTCTTTGCCACCGGTATGTGACATTACGCTGGAGCAACCGCTCAGGCTTATTATCCCGCTGAACAGGACCAGCTTTAACAGTCGTCTGCTTTTCATTGTTCTTCCATCGTCGTTTCGGGCGTTGATATAACCTTTCAGCGGTTATATCGGGCCATCCCGTGAATGCATAGCGTTATTGCGCCGCACTGTGGCGGGCATCGCACTTTGCTTTTTGTGCTCCTCCCCCCAGTCTAAGCAATCATCGGCAAACTGCAAAAAAAAACGCCCCGAATCCCTTGAAAAGGACGGGGAGAAACCCATTTTATAGGTGTAACCCGCTGAGAATACGCCTGAGGGGTATTCCGGATTACCGCGGCCTGTCCACGATGGAAGGTCATTTGATTCTCGCTGATTTTCAGGAGCTATTTATTATGCGTAACTTCGATCTCTCCCCGCTTTATCGTTCAGCCATTGGTTTCGACCGCCTGTTTAACCTGCTGGAAAACAATCAAAGCCAGAGCAATGGCGGCTACCCTCCGTATAACGTCGAGCTGGTAGACGAAAACCACTATCGCATCGCCATCGCGGTGGCCGGCTTTGCTGAAAGCGAACTGGAGATCACCGCCCAGGACAATCTGCTGATCGTCAAAGGCGCCCACGCTGCCGAGCAGAAAGAGCGGACCTACCTGTATCAGGGGATCGCCGAGCGCAACTTCGAGCGCAAATTCCAGCTAGCGGAAAACATTCATGTCCGCGGCGCCAACCTGGTAAACGGTCTGCTGTATATCGATCTGGAACGGGTGATCCCGGAAGCGAACAAGCCGCGCCGTATCGAAATCAACTAATTGTCTCTCTCAGGCCGCAAGGCGGCCTGATGTAACAACCTGCTCGCCGTCAGGGAGCAGATGCGAATTCACGCAATTCGCAGACATTCACTCGCTTCTTAGAAGGAGAAAACAGTATGCGTAACTACGATTTATCCCCCCTGCTGCGTCAATGGATCGGTTTTGACAAACTGGCCAGCGCCCTGCAAACTGCCGGTGAAAGCCAGAGCTTCCCGCCCTATAACATCGAAAAAAGCGACGATAACCACTACCGCATCACCCTTGCGCTGGCCGGTTTCCGTCAGGAAGATCTGGATATTCAACTGGAAGGCACCCGTCTGGTGGTAAAAGGCACGCCGCAGCAGCCGGAAAAAGAGACCACCTGGCTACACCAGGGGTTGGTGAGCCAGGCCTTCAGCCTGAGCTTCACCCTCGCTGACAACATGGAGGTCTCTGGCGCGACCTTCACCAACGGTCTGCTGCATATCGATCTGACCCGCAATGAGCCTGAGCAGATCGCCCCGCAGCGTATCGCCATCAGCGAACGACCGGCGTTAAATAGTTAATTAAGCGAAAAACTTATAAAGCCCCGATTTTCGGGGCTTTTTTGTGCCTGTCTGTTTGCTGGTATTGTGCGCCAGGCAGCATACAACCCGCCTGGCCGCGGTCATAATCCCTGTTAATAATAATGTTATTCACAGGGACGGTACCATGAGTGAGATAGCATTGACGGTCAGCGTACTGGCGCTGGTGGCGGTGGTTGGGTTGTGGATCGGCAATGTCAAAATCCGCGGCGTTGGCTTTGGTATTGGCGGCGTGTTATTTGGCGGCATTATCGTCGGTCACTTTGTCGATCAGGCGGGCGTCGCCCTCAGCAGCCCGATGCTGCATTTTATTCAGGAATTCGGCTTGATCCTGTTTGTCTACACCATCGGTATCCAGGTGGGACCGGGCTTTTTCGCCTCGCTGCGGGTCTCAGGCCTGCGGCTCAATCTGTTCGCTATCCTGATCGTGATTCTCGGCGGCCTGGTCACCGCGGTGCTGCATAAGCTGTTCAATATTCCTCTCCCGGTGGTGCTTGGCATCTTCTCCGGCGCGGTGACCAACACGCCGGCGCTGGGGGCCGGGCAGCAAATCCTGCGCGATCTCGGGGTGCCGTTCGAGGTGGTCGATCAGATGGGGATGAGCTACGCGATGGCGTATCCGTTCGGCATCTGCGGCATTCTGCTGACCATGTGGCTGGTGCGCCTGTTCTTTCGCATCAATGTCGAGAAAGAGGCCCAGCAGTTTGAGGAGAGCAGCGGCAACGGCCATGCCCATTTGCACACCATCAACGTGCGGGTGGAGAACCCCAACCTCCACCAGATGGCGATTCAGGATGTGCCGATGCTCAACAGCGACAATATCGTCTGTTCGCGGCTGAAGCGCGGTGAGCTGCTGATGGTGCCTGCGCCGGGAACCCTTATCCAGGCCGGCGATCTGCTGCACCTGGTGGGGCGGCCGGAGGATCTGCACAATGCGCAACTGGTGATCGGCCAGGAGGTGGCCACCTCGCTGTCAACGCGCGGCACCGACCTGAAGGTGGAGCGGGTGGTGGTGACTAACGAGAAAGTGCTGGGGAAGAAAATACGCGATCTGCACGTCAAACAGCGCTATGACGTGGTGATCTCCCGGCTTAATCGCGCAGGCGTCGAACTGGTGGCCAGCAGCAGCGCCAGCCTGCAGTTTGGCGATATCCTCAACCTGGTCGGCCGTCCGGAGGCGATTGACGCCGTGGCCGCCGAGCTGGGTAACGCCCAGCAGAAGCTGCAGCAGGTTCAGATGCTGCCGGTATTTATCGGCATCGGCCTCGGGGTACTGCTGGGTTCTATCCCGTTGTTTATTCCCGGCTTCCCCGCCGCCCTGAAGCTGGGGCTGGCCGGGGGACCGCTGATTATGGCACTGATTCTCGGGCGCATCGGTAGCATCGGCAAGCTGTACTGGTTTATGCCGCCGAGCGCCAACCTGGCGCTGCGCGAGCTGGGGATTGTGCTGTTTCTGGCGGTGGTCGGGCTAAAATCGGGGGGCGACTTTGTGGCGACCCTGACCCAGGGCGATGGCCTGAGCTGGATCGCTTACGGCATTTTCATCACCGCCATCCCGCTGCTGACGGTAGGCATTCTCGCGCGCATGCTGGCGAACATGAACTATCTGACGTTGTGCGGCATGCTGGCCGGCTCGATGACCGACCCGCCGGCGCTGGCCTTCGCCAACAATCTGCACGCCACCAGCGGCGCGGCGGCGCTCTCTTACGCTACCGTCTATCCGCTGGTGATGTTTCTGCGGATTATCACCCCGCAGCTACTCGCCGTGCTGTTCTGGGGGCTGAGCTAGCGGGCTGTGCGTCTGGACGCGGCGCAGATGGTAGTCCACCTGATACTCGCTGGCGTTGCGGAACATGACCGAATAGTTAAGAAACTCGCCGCTGTCGCTGTAGGAAAGGGAGGTAATACGCAGCAGCGGCGTCTGCTCCGGGACGTTCATTGAGCGCGCCAGCTGCTTGTCCGCCAGCACCGGCGTCAGCGTTTCATAGTTCCCGCTGATGATGATCCCGCACTCCTTCTCAATATAATCAAATTTCGACCCTTCCAGATGACTCAGCGACAGGTTGCGGAACAGCTTCACCGGCATATAGCTATCCTCCAGCATCAGTGGCTTGCCGTCGACGAAGCGCACCCGCCGTGAGAAGTAGATCCGTTCATCAATTTTAATCCGCAGCAGACTGGCGATGGCCGGCGGGGCGGGCATCACCTCGAAGGCCAGCACCTGACTCACCACCTCTTTACCCTGTTTGCGCAGCACTTCCGCCAGGCCGGTGAGATTGCTGGTTTCATGATGGACGTCTTTGCGCGCCACGTAGGTCCCCGAGCCGTGACGACGGACCACTAGCCCCCAGTCCACCAGCAGGTCGATGGCTTTGCGGATGGTCATGCGCGCCACCCCGAACTCCTCGGCCAGTTTTTTCTCTCCCGGCAGCGGGCTGCCGATGGCGAAGTCGGCAGAATTCAGCCGTAGCCGCAGGCGGTCAGCAATGGATTTGTAGATCACCAGTAGTCCTCTTGTACAGGAAAGGGCGAGGTTATTTTCTTCACCTGTTAGCTAAAAATAGGTTTTAATACAGATAGTTATTATACATTCATTAGATCGATTACATCCTTTAGCTTATCGATGTCTAACTTTTGTTAGCGAAGTAGACAACTTTGGCCAAATTAAAACCATGAAAGCGATCACGAATCGCAACGGCGCGGCATGTTGTCGGACGGGCAAATTCCTATTCTCGAGTGAGGCCGGTAACCAAGAAAAAGAAGGCCATTCACCCTACGAGTTGTTATATGAGGATTTCCCAATGCTCAGTCAAATACAACGCTTTGGCGGCGCCATGTTTACCCCGGTTTTATTGTTTCCTTTCGCCGGGATCGTGGTCGGTATCGCCATTATGTTGCGCAACCCGATGTTCGTCGGCGAAGCGCTGACCGCACCCGACAGCCTGTTTGCACAGATCGTTCACATCATAGAAGAGGGCGGCTGGACCGTCTTTCGTAATATGCCGCTGATTTTCGCCGTCGGCCTGCCGATTGGCCTGGCGAAGCAGGCCCAGGGCCGGGCCTGTCTGGCGGTACTGGTGAGCTTTCTCACCTGGAACTACTTTATCAATGCCATGGGGATGACCTGGGGCCACTTCTTCGGCGTCGACTTTTCCGTTGAACCCACGGCCGGCAGCGGCCTGACGATGATTGCCGGGATTAAAACCCTCGACACCAGCATTATCGGGGCGATCGTCATCTCCGGCCTGGTGACGGCCCTGCATAATCGCTATTTCGATAAACCCCTGCCGGTGTTCCTCGGCATCTTCCAGGGCTCATCGTTTGTGGTCATTGTCGCCTTCCTCGCGATGATCCCCTGCGCCTGGCTGACGCTGCTCGGCTGGCCAAAAGTCCAGCTGGGTATTGAATCGCTACAGGCCTTCCTGCGCTCTGCCGGCGCGCTTGGGGTGTGGGTTTACATCTTCCTTGAGCGCATTCTGATCCCCACCGGCCTGCACCACTTCGTCTATGGCCCGTTCATCTTTGGCCCGGCGGTGGTGGAGGGGGGACTACAGGTCTACTGGGCAGAGCATCTGCAGGCGTTCAGTCAGAGTACGGAACCGTTGAAGACGCTGTTCCCGGAGGGCGGCTTTGCCCTGCACGGTAACTCGAAAGTGTTTGGTTCGGTGGGTATTGCGCTGGCGCTCTACTTCACCGCCGCGCCGGAAAATCGCGTCAAGGTTGCCGGCCTGCTGATCCCCGCCACGTTGACCGCGATGCTGGTCGGGATCACCGAGCCGCTGGAGTTCACCTTCCTGTTCATCTCGCCGCTGCTGTTCGCCGTCCACGCGGTGCTGGCGGCGTCCATGGCGACGGTAATGTACATCTGCGGGGTGGTGGGCAATTTCGGCGGCGGCCTGCTCGACCAGTTCTTGCCGCAAAACTGGATCCCAATGTTTCATCACCACGCCTCGATGATGTTCATTCAGATAGGTATTGGTCTCTGTTTCACCGCTCTCTACTTCGTGGTCTTCCGCACCCTGATCCTGCGTCTGAACCTGAAGACGCCGGGCCGGGAAGAGAGTGAAATCAAGCTCTACAGCAAGGCCGACTATCAGGCAG
The DNA here is from genome assembly GCF_040062415.1 of Klebsiella sp. GG_Kp173. Taxonomy (NCBI): domain Bacteria; kingdom Pseudomonadati; phylum Pseudomonadota; class Gammaproteobacteria; order Enterobacterales; family Enterobacteriaceae; genus Klebsiella; species Klebsiella sp. GG_Kp173. The sequence continues at coordinate 261,232 of NZ_JBEAFZ010000088.1, read as the reverse complement.
CGCGGGGTAAAACCACGGCGGCGGCCGTGCCAGAGACCCGGCTGGGCCAGGCCGCTGGCTTCCTGCAGGCCCTCGGCGGCGCCGGCAACATTGAAAGTATCAATAACTGCGCCACCCGACTGCGCATCGCGCTGGTCGATATGGCGAAAACGCAAAGTGACGACGTCTTTAAAGCGCTGGGCGCCCACGGGGTAGTACGCCGCGGCAACGGGATTCAGGTCATCGTCGGCCTGCACGTTCCCCAGGTGCGCGACCAGCTGGAAAACCTGATGAAAGATTCTCTTTCGACCGAACATACCACCATGACGGAGGCAGTATCATGAAAAAATTCTCAGTTGTTATCGCAGGCGGCGGCAGCACCTTCACTCCGGGCATTGTCCTGATGCTGCTGGCAAACCAGGATCGTTTTCCGCTGCGGTCGCTGAAATTTTACGACAACGACGGCGCGCGCCAGGAGACCATCGCCGAGGCGTGCAAAGTGATCCTCAAAGAGCAGGCGCCGGAGATTGAATTCAGTTATACCACCGATCCGCAGGCGGCGTTTACCGATGTTGATTTCGTCATGGCGCATATCCGCGTCGGGAAATATCCGATGCGTGAACAGGATGAGAAAATCCCGCTGCGCCACGGCGTGCTGGGCCAGGAGACCTGCGGACCGGGCGGGATCGCCTACGGTATGCGCTCTATCGGCGGCGTGCTGGAGCTGGTGGATTATATGGAAAAATATTCGCCGAACGCCTGGATGCTCAACTACTCCAACCCGGCGGCGATTGTGGCGGAAGCCACCCGCCGTCTGCGGCCAAACGCCAAAATCCTCAACATCTGCGATATGCCGATTGGCATTGAAGGGCGGATGGCGCAGATTGTTGGCCTCAAAGACCGTAAACAGATGCGCGTGCGCTACTACGGCCTTAACCACTTCGGCTGGTGGACTTCGATTGAGGATCTCGACGGCAACGATTTGATGCCGAAACTGCGCGAATATGTGGCGAAATACGGCTATGTGCCGCCTTCTAACGACCCGCATACCGAGGCCAGCTGGAACGACACCTTTGCCAAAGCGAAAGATGTGCAGGCGCTGGATCCGCAGACCATGCCGAATACCTATCTGAAATATTATCTGTTCCCGGACTACGTGGTGGCCCACTCCAACCCGGAACGCACCCGCGCCAATGAGGTGATGGATCATCGTGAGAAAAACGTCTTCAGCGCCTGCCGGGCGATTATTGCCGCCGGGAAATCCTCCGCTGGCGATTTGGAAATTGACGAACACGCGTCGTATATCGTCGATCTGGCGACGGCCATCGCCTTTAACACCCAGGAAAGGATGCTGCTGATTGTGCCGAACAACGGCGCGATCCATAACTTTGACGCTGACGCGATGGTGGAAATTCCTTGCCTGGTGGGTCACAACGGGCCGGAGCCGCTGACGGTCGGCGACATCCCGCACTTCCAGAAAGGGATGATGAGCCAGCAGGTGGCGGTGGAAAAACTGGTGGTCGATGCCTGGGAACAGCGCTCTTACCACAAGCTGTGGCAGGCGATTACCCTGTCGAAAACCGTGCCGAGCGCCTCGGTGGCAAAAGCGATCCTCGACGACCTGATTGCGGCCAACAAAGATTACTGGCCGGAGCTGCATTAATCCCCGCCGTTGACCGGCGCCCTGCGGGGCGCCGGTTCTTCTCCCCGGTTCCTGATTTACGCTATGCTGAAGCCTGCTGCGCGATGAACAAGGAATCGTCATGAAAATCTCCCGCCTCGGCGAAGCGCCGGATTACCGCTTTTCGCTGGCTAACGAACGTACCTTTCTGGCGTGGATCCGCACGGCGCTGGGGTTTCTCGCCGCTGGCGTCGGTCTTGACCAGCTGGCGCCAGACTTTGCCACGCCGCTGATCCGTGAAATTCTCGCCCTGCTGCTGTGCCTGTTTGCCGGCGGCATGGCCATCTATGGCTATCTGCGCTGGCTGAATAACGAGAAGGCGATGCGCCTGAAGCAGGATCTCCCCTATACCCGGACGCTGCTGGTGATTAGCATCCTGCTGCTGGCGGTGGTGGTCGCGGTGATGCCGCTGGTGCTGTATGGCGGATAAACGCCGGGCGCGGCGGGAAAGCGACCCGGGACTACAGCCAGAGCGTACCTCGCTGGCCTGGTTTCGCACCCTGTTGGGCTATGGCGCGCTGATGGCGCTGGCGATTAAGCACAGCTGGCACCGCGCCGGACTGCCTTTCTGGCTGTCGATCGGCGTGCTGGCGATAGTGGCGGTGATCCTCTGGGGCTATACCCGCCGTCGTCATCTGATGGACGTCGACGACAGCGATTTTTTACAGCCGCGGGCGGTTCGTGACAAATTTTTGATCGCACTCGCAGTACTTTCTCTGGCATTCCTGTTTGCTGTTACTCACCTTCAACAGATCGTTTTATTCATTAGGGATATGTCATGACAGGATGTCCGGCGAATTTGCCTCTCACTCATGCCCCCGGCCAGCAACATGACACTCCCTTTCAGGCTGTCGTTGTGGAGGCGCATCATTGCCATCAACCGCAGGCGTTCTATGCGCAGCTGCGTCAACAGGGACTCACGGCTATCCATTTTATTCCGCAGCTGGCGGCCGGCGACGCCGCGCTGTGGGGTGAGTTTCTCTGCGCAGTCTTTCACCGCTGGGTGCGGGAAGATATTGGCCGTATCAATATTTTGCTGTTTAGCGAGACGCTGAGCGCCTGGTGCGGCGAGTTGATAACGCAGGCGGGAGCGCCGGCGGCCAACAGCGCCTGCTACGGCTGTCCGTGGCTACGCCTGTGCCGCTGCGGCGAACAGGAAGACCCGCTGTGTGCGGGTTACCGACAGTTTTACGATCTCAGCGGGCCCTATATGCGGGTGATGCGGGACCTGCGCCGACAGCAGCGGCCGCCAGAGGCGTTGATGCCGCTGCTGCGCTGAAGATTAGCGCCCCTTCGCCAGATACTGCGCCATCTCCTCTTCCGGCACCATTCCGCCGCCGGTGGCCCACACCAGGTGGGTCGCCTGCTGCAGCTGTTGCTCACTCAGCCCCTGCAGCTGATGGTACGCTTTGCTGGCGCAGACGCGCTGCGGCCCGGCCATTCCGGCCAGCGCGGAGGGTTCAAGGCGGATATTTTCCGCTGTCGCCAGCCAGCCCAGCATGTCATACATCGTCTGGTCATCAAGGGTATAGAACCCGTCGAGCAGGCGCTCCATTGCCCGGCCAACGAAGCCGGACGCCCGGCCGACCGCCAGACCGTCGGCGGCGGTCAGATTATCAATGCCTAAATCCTGCACCGCTATCTGGTCATGAAGCCCGGTATAGACGCCGAGCAGCATGCAGGGGGAGTGGGTCGGTTCGGCGAACAGGCAGTGAACGTGGTCGCCAAAGGCCAGCTTGAGGCCAAACGCCACGCCGCCAGGGCCGCCGCCGACGCCGCACGGCAGGTAGACGAATAGTGGATGGTCGGCATCGACCACCCGTCCGGCTTTGGCGAACTGCGCCTTCAGGCGCTCGCCGGCCACGGCATAGCCGAGGAACAGAGTGCGCGAATTTTCATCGTCGATGAAAAAGCAGTTCGGGTCGGATTCCGCCGCCTTGCGCCCCTGTTCGACCGCCACGCCGTAGTCCTCTTCATACTCCACCACCGTCACGCCGTGGCTGCGCAGTTTGGCCTTTTTCCACGCCCGGGCGTCTGCGGACATATGCACGGTAACCTTAAAGCCGATGCGGGCGCTCATGATGCCGATCGACATCCCGAGGTTGCCGGTGGAGCCGACGGCGATGCTGTACTGGCTGAAGAACTGTTTAAACTCCGGCGTCAGCAATTTGCGATAATCGTCTGCGGTAGTCAGCAGACCGGCTTCCAGCGCCAGCTTTTCCGCATGGGTCAGCACTTCATAAATGCCGCCGCGCGCTTTGATCGAGCCGGAGATCGGCAGATGGCTGTCTTTTTTCAGCAGCAGTTCGCCGCCAATCGGCTGGCCGAATTTTTGCTCAAGGCGGTGCTTCATTGCCGGAATGGCGACCACTTCCGATTCGATAATCCCGCCGCTGGCGGCCGTTTCCGGGAAGGCTTCCGCCAGATAGGGCGCGAAGCGCTGCAGGCGGGCATGGGCGCCCTGCACGTCGTCGGCGGTCAGGCCGACGTAAGGCAATCCCTCCGCCAGGGTGGTGGTGGCGGGGTTAAACCAGGTGGTTTCTTTCAGGGCGATCAGATCCTGCACAAGCGGGAAGGTCGCGGTTAAGGTGGTCAATTCAGCGTGTTTCATCATACGTCTCTTTGCGCTCAGATAATGAAAGAAAGCAGGAAGGTGGCGGCCAGTGCAAGTAGCGACGCGATAAAAGTCGCCGTCGTGTAGTACTTGAACGTTTCACTGAGGCTGGCGCCGCAGTACTGTTTTACCAGCCAGAACAGGGAATCGGTGACGATCGTGCAGCCAATGGCGCCGGAACCGATGGCAATGGCGATGATCTCCGGGCTGACGCCGGGATAAAGCGGCAGCATCGGGGCAACGATGGCGGTAGCGCCCATCATCGCCACGGTGGCGGAGCCAACGGCGGCGTGCAGGATAAGCGCCACCAGCCAGGCCAGCAGAATCGGGTGCATATCAAGGTTCGATAGGATCACCGCCAGGCTATCGGCCAGGCCGCTGGATTTTAAAATCGCGTTGAATGCGCCGCCTGCGCCGATAATCAGCAGGATGTTGGCGATAGACCCAAAGCCGTTTTCCGTATGGGTCAGCAGGACGCCCATCCCCATCTGCCGACGAATGCCGAGCATGTAATAGGCGACAAAGACGGCGATAAACATCGCGGTGATGGGGTTGCCGATAAATTCCAGCACCGTATACAGCGTGCCGCCTTTCTCCATGTTCAGTTCGGCGACGGTTTTCACCAGCATCAGGCCAATCGGCAGCAGTACGGTAAACAGCGTGGCGCCGAGTGACGGCAGCGTCGACGCCTCGCGGACCTCAAGGTTGGCAAATTCGGCCGGAACCGGTTTGTACGGCAGGCGGTTGCCTAACGCTCTGAGAAACAGCGGACCGCCAACCAGCGAGGCGATCAGACCGACCAGCAGGCCATAAACAATCACTGTGCCGATATCGGCGCCCAGTTTGTTAGCGACAAACAGGGCCGCCGGATGCGGGGGGACCACGCAGTGCACCGCCATCAGCGCGGTACACAGCGGAATAGCCAGCTTCAGTAGCGAGGTATTGGTTTTTTTGGCGATGGAGAAGGCCAGGGGGATCAGCAGGACCACGCCGACTTCGACAAACAGCGTGATGCCGCAGATCAGGCCGACCAGCACCATAATCACGTCCGCCGACAGCCAGCGGCAGCGCTGCAGCGTCAGGCCGATGCGCTCCGCCGCGCCGGAGACCTCCATCATCTTGCCGAGAATGGTGCCGAGACCGATCACCGCCGCAAGGAAGCCCAGCGTACCGCCAATGCCGCTCTCAATAGCGTTGACCATCTCCAGCGGGCCCATCCCCATCATCGCGCCGACGAAAAAGCTCGCCAGCAGCAGCGCCAGAAATGGATGAAACTTCAGTTTGACGATCGTTAAGACGATTAACACGATGCTGATCAGCAGCGTGCTCACAACCCAGACTTGCGAACCCATATTCCACCTCGCCTGTGAATAATCTGGCCTTATTGAAGCGAGAATCGTCATGGGCTGACAAACGATAAAAATGGGCTTTAGGGTGAGGAGAATTGAATCAAATGGGTGATTTAGCTCAAAAACAGACCATTAAATATGCTATGGGTCAAATTAACTCACCCTTTTGCGGCAAAACCGGCGTGATTTTTTTATCATCAACAGCCACTGTATTTGCCAGGAGCGCGTGATGGATGTGCTAAAAACCTTAGGTACCCGGTTGCTGAACGGCTGGCAGCTCTCCAGGCTGTCGACCTTTGAGGTGGCGGCTCGGCACGAGTCGTTTGCCCTGGCCGCCGACGAGCTGGCGCTCACGCCTGGCGCCGTCAGCCACCGGATTAATCAACTTGAAGAGGAGCTGGGGATCCTGCTCTTTGTCCGCTCGCATCGCAAAGTTGAGCTGACGCGTGAAGGTAAGCGGGTCTACTGGGCGCTGAAGTCGTCGCTGGATGGTCTCAATCAGGAGATCCTCGATATCAAAAACCAGGAGCTCTCCGGCAGTCTGACGGTCTACTCGCGGCCCTCTATCGCCCAGTGCTGGCTGGTGCCGGCCCTGGGTGACTTTACCCGCCGTTACCCGGCCATTTCCCTCACCGTGCTGACCGGCAATGAGAACGTTAACCTGCAGCGGACGGGCATCGATCTGGCGATCTATTTTGATGATGCGCCGTCGTCGCAGCTGAGTTACCATTTTCTGATGGATGAGGCGATCGTGCCGGTATGTACGCCGAATTACGCGCAACAGCGGCAGTTAATGTCGAATCCGGGCAATCTGCGCCACTGTACGTTGCTCCACGACCGCCAGGCATGGAGCAACGATTCTGGCACCGACGAGTGGTATAGCTGGGCGCAGCAGTTTGCGGTGGAACTGCCGCCATCGTCGGGTATTGGCTTCGATCGTTCCGATTTAGCGACGATTGCGGCGATGAATCATGTCGGGGTGGCGATGGGGCGTAAGCGGCTGGTGCAGAAGCGGCTGGAGAGTGGGGAGTTGATCGCCCCGTTTGGCGATATGACGCTGAAATGCCACCAGCACTACTATGTAACCACCCTGCCGGGTCGCCAGTGGCCGAAAATCGACGCCTTTATCGAGTGGCTGCACAGCCTGACATAAGACAAAAGCAGCCACCGGGAGGTAGCCCGGATAAGGCGTCAGCCGCTATCCGGGGCACGGCCGCCGCGCTTATACCGGCTGCTGATGGTGGGTAAAGCGCGAGGCCAGCGGCAGCCAGCACAGCAGAATCAACAGACCCATCAGCATCATCAGCAGACCGAGACTGCCCTGACCGTTTTGCGGCATCATCGCCGACAGCCAGGCCAGTACGCCGGAGCCGATATTCTGCAAGCCGCCAACCAGCGCCCCGGCGGTACCGGCGAGGAACGGGAATGGCTCCATCGCGCCGCTGGTGGCCAGCGGGAACAGCATGCCGGCGCCGAAGAAGAACAGCGCCGCCGGCACCAGCAGGGTCCAGACGGTCATGACGCCCAGCAGCCCCGGGATCCACATCATCAGACCCGCCAGCAGGCAGCAGATAACCGATTGCCACATCAGGGTCGGGAAACGCTTGTTGGGGCGGCCGGCAAACCAGGCGCCGAAGAAGGCCGCCGGGATCGGCAGAATAAACAGAATACTCACCGCCATGCTGCTCAGGCCGAGCACCGCGCCCATCAGTACGCCGGAACAGGCTTCGAATACCGCAATCCCCGCCAGGCCGCCGATCAGCATCAGCAGATAGCAGTTAAACGCGCCAGTGCCGAACAGCGTTTTGTAGCTGGCCAGAAGTTTGGTGCGCGGCGCGCCCTCCGGGCGCGTTTCCGGCATCCATTTCGCCATGCTGAAGGTCACCCCGGCGCACAGCACCAGCAGGAAAGCGTAACAGGCGCGCCAGCTCCACAGGGTGTCGAGGATGCCGCCGAGCAACGGGGCAATCAGCGGGCTGACAAGAATACCCATATTTAACAGGCTATTGGCATGACGCAGCTGGGCGCCTTCGTACAGATCGCGGGGCAGGGTGCGCGCCATCACGCCGCCGACGCCGGTGCCCATCCCTTGCATGGCGCTGGCGGCGATCAGCACCGGCAGGCTATGGGTGGTCATGGCGACCAGCGTCGCCAGCATAAAAATCGACATCCCGACGAGGATCACCGGGCGGCGACCGATGCGGTCGGAGAGCGGGCCGTAAAACAGCTGTGAAATACCGTAGGTCAGCAGGTAGGCCGCCATCACGCTTTGAACCGCCCCTTCGCGAACGTTCAGCGCGACCGCCATGTCGGCGATGGCCGGAATATATATGGTCTGCGCCATCTGGCCAACGGCCACCAGCAGTACCAGCATCAACAACAAATTGAAGTTTTTATGCCGTTTCATGTCGATGAATACTTTGTGAGTAAAGAGAAATGAAGAATATGTGACTGGCACATCCCGTAATCGATGGAGGAATCTACCATATAAAAATGACAGAACAACTGCAAAGTGCCGATTGTTGAGGGAATTCCAGGCAGATTATGTAAACAGGAACGGCAACTAATGTTGCCATTGCAGGCTACGCAAGGCGCAGGAGGATCGCCCCGGCGGCAATCCCGCAGGCGGCGAAGATGCGCAGCGGCATCAGTTGCTCTTTCAGGACGATAAAAGCGATTAGCGCGCCGAACAAAATGGAGGTTTCACGCAGCGCGGCGACCACCGCCAGCGGCGCCTGGGTCATCGCCCACAGCGCCAGGCCGTAGGAGCCCATGGTGCCGATACCGCCGAGGATACCTTTTCGCCAGTGCAGGCGCAGATAGCGGCTGGCTTCAGCGCGGCGGGTCATCATTGCCCAGCTTAGCAGGCAGAAGCCGTTCATAAAAAAGGTCCACAGGGTGTAGCCCAGCGCCGAGCCCGCCAGCCGGACGCCAGTGCCGTCCACCAGCGTATAGCCGGCGATGAAGCAGGCGTTGATCAGCGCCAGCACGATGCCTTTGCGCGAGCTGGCGCGGCCGTTAAAGGCCATCGCCAGAATAGCCAGGCAGATGACGCCGATGCCCAGCCAGGCCAGCGGCGACAAACGATCGCCGAGAAACAGCACGCTTATCGCCGCCACCAGCAATGGGGCAGTCCCCCGCATCAGCGGATAGGTCTGGCTCATATCCGACACCTGATAGGTCTTCGCCACCAGCACCGTATACACCACCTGTAACGCGCACGACGCCAGCAGATAGGGGGCGCTGGCAAGCGTTGGCTGCGGGGAAAAGGGCAGCATCACCAGCGCGATCAGCGCGGCCGAGCCGCTGACGCCGATCGCCGCGTACATTTTATCGCCGCTGGCTTTGACAATAGCGTTCCAGCTGGCGTGCAGCAGGGCGGCGAACAGCAAAATGCAGAATACGGTGATGGTCATCGCAGACAGGTTCAACAGTGAAGGTCACCGGACTGTAACACGCGCCCGCGCTGCCAGCCAGCGGGGGCTACAGCGAACAAAACAGGCGATGCGTCACCCGCGGTTCGTCGTACACCGGGCGAAAGCCAAGTCTTTCATAAAAGGGCCAGGCCTGCGCCGGGGCGTGGGTGTTGAGAAAATCAAACCAGGCGCTGGAGTGGGTGATAACCGAGACCAGCAACTGCTGGCCGATCCCCCGGCTGCGGTAGCGCTCGCTGATGTAGAGATGGCGAATACGCCCGGCCCGCGGCTGCGGGCTGAAGGGATCGCTATTGATGCCGCATACCCCAACCAGCTGGTGGTTCACAAAGGCGCCCAGCAGCGTTTCGCCCGGCCCGGTAAAGCGGTTTTTGCCGCTCTGCCAGTTTTCCGCCAGGCGGCGCAGCATATTGAAATGCTGTTCAAGGCTTTCGGTGCGTAGCGCCGCGAACCCCAGGGCATCCGGCGTCGTGGCGGCAATTAACAGGGGTGGCATAGCTTCCTCCATCAAGTCATCCCGGGACGCCCGGCGGGCGCCTGCAGGGGGGCGGTTTCCCGCCCCCCTCAGGTGCGACTTGAACCTGAATCAGCGGAACTGTTTCAGGACTGCATCAAGTAGTTGCAACACAGCAACCATGAGTTTCAGGATTAAAATAATAATATCCATTCCGCCCATACGCGCGTCTCCTGTGGTTAAGGAGCACAATAAGCTGACGTACCTTTCCGCTGCCTGTTGCCAGCTTATCCCTGCCTGTCGCCGGCGGCGTCGCCCTGGCCAATGGTTGCTCCTTCCGTGGACGGCTTCCCGGCCCGCCGCCAGCAACGACAGGGGTGCGCAGCGCTGAACCACGCGTTGCCGCGCGGACCAGTGACTGCACGTTGTTGACGTAACACAGTGTGCTCTCTCGGGGTTAAGGCACTGACGGCACCACCCGTTTCAGCCAGGACTTCGTTGCGCCGGTCAAACTTGCGGCCCCCGAATGGCACACCATGAACACACCCAGTATAGATAAATACTGTATGGATGAACAGTATTTTTTGGACAAATCCGCCGCTCTCGCCCATACTCTATGACAGAGAAAAAGCGACCTTAAATTGCGCGAACTGCAGCGATCGCGTATACTTTTGGCGTTGACGTAATACAGTGTGCTTGCGGCTACCACCTGTAACCATACTGATAAAAACCTCGCTCCGGCGGGGTTTTTCGTTTTCTGCCCTTTTGCGCCGAACTGTGATCTTTCGCGCAAATTTTCGTGGATGAAAATAAATCCATTGTGAAAACGTAAAACCTGTGTTTGTATAAATTCAGCTTATTTTTCGACACAACAGGTCCCTAATGAACGCAACCCTGATCGCTTCGACCCTACTAAAAACCGCGCCAGCCGCGGTGGTCGTCGTGTCTGTGGTGGTCGTCGTCGGCAATGCGCCGTAGGGTCCGGAACAACACGAATTCCAAACCCCGCCGGCGCAAACCGAGCGGGGTTTTTTGTTGGCGAGCCCCCCGGTAAAGTCGGCCCAGAAGAAAAGGACTGGAGCATGGCAAGTTCGGGCACCACATCAAACACAATGCGCTTTACCGGCGCGCAGCTGGTTGTTCATTTACTGGAACGCCAGGGTATCACTATGGTTAGCGGCATTCCGGGCGGCTCCATCCTGCCTATCTACGATGCCTTAAGCCAGAGCACGCAGATCCGCCACATCCTGGCGCGCCACGAGCAGGGCGCGGGCTTTATCGCCCAGGGGATGGCGCGTACCGAAGGCAAACCAGCGGTCTGTATGGCCTGCAGCGGCCCGGGGGCGACGAACCTGGTGACGGCGATCGCCGATGCCCGCCTGGATTCGATTCCACTGGTCTGCATCACCGGCCAGGTGCCGGCATCGATGATTGGCACCGACGCCTTCCAGGAAGTGGACACCTACGGCATCTCTATCCCCATCACCAAACATAACTATCTGGTGCGCGACATCGCCGAGCTGCCGCAGGTGATCAGCGACGCCTTCCGTATTGCTCAGTCCGGGCGTCCCGGGCCGGTGTGGATAGACATTCCTAAGGACGTACAGTCGGCGACCATTGAGCTGGAAACGTTGCCGGAACCGGGCGAGCGCGCCGCTCCGCCGGCATTCCCCCCCGAAAGCGTGCGCGAAGCGGCGGCGATGATCAATGCGGCGAAGCGTCCGGTGCTCTATCTGGGCGGCGGGGTGATTAACGCGCCGCAGGAGATCCGTGAGCTGGCGGAAAAAGCCAATCTGCCGACCACCATGACCCTGATGGCGCTGGGCATGCTGCCGAAGGCGCACCCGCTGTCGCTGGGGATGCTGGGGATGCACGGCGCGCGCAGCACCAACTTCATTCTGCAGGAAGCGGATTTACTGATTGTTTTAGGCGCGCGTTTTGATGACCGGGCGATTGGCAAGACCGAGCAGTTCTGCCCGAACGCGAAGATTATCCACGTCGATATCGACCGCGCCGAGCTGGGCAAAATCAAGCAACCGCACGTGGCGATTCAGGGCGATGTGGCGGAAGTCTTAGCCCAGCTGAACCCGCAGATTGAGGCGCAGCCGCGCGAGGAATGGCGCCAGCTGGTGGCCGACTTGCAGCGCGAATTTCCTTGCGCCATCCCGCAGGAAAGCGACCCGCTTTCCCATTACGGCCTGATTAACGCCGTGGCCGCCTGCGTGGATGATGAAGCGATCATCACTACCGACGTTGGCCAGCACCAGATGTGGACGGCGCAGGCCTACCCGCTCAACCGTCCGCGCCAGTGGCTGACCTCCGGCGGTCTCGGTACCATGGGCTTCGGCCTGCCGGCGGCGATTGGCGCGGCGCTGGCGAATCCGCAGCGCAAGGTTATCTGCTTCTCCGGCGACGGCAGCCTGATGATGAATATTCAGGAGATGGCTACCGCCGCTGAAAATCAGCTGGATGTAAAAATTATTCTGCTGAACAACGAAGCGCTGGGGCTGGTGCATCAGCAGCAGAGCCTGTTTTATCAGCAGGGCGTTTTTGCCGCCACTTATCCGGGGATGATTAACTTTATGCAGATTGCCGCCGGTTTTGGCCTGCAAACCTGTGATTTAAATAACGAAGCCGATCCGCAGGCGGCGCTGCAGGCGATCATCGCTCGTCCGGGACCGGCGCTGATCCACGTGCGCATCGACGCGCAGCAGAAAGTGTATCCGATGGTACCGCCGGGTGCGGCCAATACTGAAATGGTGGGGGAATAAGCCATGCAAAAACACTGTGATAACGTCATTCTGGAACTCACCGTCCGCAACCACCCCGGCGTCATGACCCACGTCTGCGGGCTTTTTGCCCGCCGTGCCTTTAACGTCGAAGGTATTCTTTGTCTACCGATTCAGGGCAGCGAACACAGCCGCATCTGGCTGCTGGTGAACGACGATCAGCGTCTCGGGCAGATGATTAGCCAGATTGAAAAGCTGGAAGATGTCACCAAAGTGGCGCGTAACCAGTCCGATCCCACCATGTTTAACAAAATTGCGGTGTTCTTCGAGTAAATCGCGCAAGGCTTGAACGGTAAGGTGCTTATGGTTAAGGTAAGCGCCTTTGCCGGATGACGCTGCGCTTATCCGGCCTACGGACACAGCGCTTTGTCGCCTCAGGCACCAGGACCCTATCATGACCACCATCGCCCTTATTGACGATCATTTGATTGTCCGCTCCGGCTTTGCTCAGCTGCTGGGGCTGGAAACTGATTTTCAGGTTGTCGCCGAATTCGGCAGCGGCCGCGAGGCGCTGGCGGGGTTGCCGGGGCGCGGCGTTCAGGTCTGTATCTGCGATATCTCAATGCCGGATATTTCCGGGCTGGCGCTGCTCAGCCAGCTGCCGAAGGGGATGGCGACCATCATGCTGTCGGTGCACGACAGCCCGGCGCTGGTCGAGCAGGCGCTTAACGCCGGCGCGCGGGGCTTTCTGTCGAAACGCTGCAGCCCGGACGAACTTATCGCCGCGGTGCGCACGGTGGCGGCGGGCGGCTGCTATCTCACACCGGATATCGCCATGAAGCTGGCCGCCGGGCGCCAGGATCCGCTTACCAAACGCGAACGCCAGGTGGCGGAAAAGCTGGCGCAGGGCATGGCGGTGAAAGAGATCGCCGCTGAGCTCGGACTGTCGCCGAAAACCGTCCACGTTCACCGCGCTAACCTGCTGGAAAAGCTGGGCGTCAACAATGACGTCGAGCTGGCGCGCCGTATGTTTGACAGCTGGCAATGAAGACCATACTCCCGCGCCTGCTGTCGGTGATCGGCTGCGCCTTTATCTTCGCCGCCGCCTGGTTTTGTCTGTGGAGCATCAGCCTGCATCTGGTGGAGCGCGCCGATCTGGCGGTGCTGCTGTTCCCCTTCGGCCTGCGTTTGGGGCTGATGCTGCAGTGCCCGCGCGGCTACTGGCCGGTGCTGCTGGGAACCGAGTGGGTGCTGATCTTCTGGCTGGCGCAGGAAGTGGCGCTGGCGCACCCGATAATATTGATGACCGGAAGCCTGCTGACCCTCCTGCCGGTGGCGCTGATCTCGCGATATCGCCAGCAGCGCGACTGGCTGACGCTTCTGCGTCAGGGCGGGGCGTTAATGGCCGCCGCGCTGCTGCAATCGCTGCCCTGGCTGGCGGAGGGGGACGAGGGTCTTAACGCCCTGCTGTTGACGCTCACCGGCGGCCTGACTCTGGCGCCGACCTGTCTGGTGTTCTGGCACTACCTCACCAGCACCGTCTGGCGGCCCCTGGGGCCGTCGCTGGTGGCGCAGCCGGTAAACTGGCGCGGGCGGCATCTGATCTGGTATCTGTTGTTATTCACTATTAGCCTGTGGCTGCAGCTTGGGCTGCCCGCTGAGCTCTCCCGCTTTACCCCGTTTTGCCTTGCGCTGCCGATTATCGCCCTCGCCTGGCACTACGGCTGGCAGGGCGCGCTGATCGCCACATTGATGAACGCTATCGCCCTGATTGCCAGCCAGACCTGGCACGATCACCCCGTCGATCTCCTGCTTTCGCTGCTGGCGCAGAGCCTCACCGGGCTGCTGCTGGGGGCGGGGATCCAGCGATTGCGCGAGCTTAACCAGTCGCTACAGAACGAGCTGGCGCGTAATCGTCGTCTGGCGGATCGCCTGCTGGAGACCGAAGAGAGCGTGCGCCGCGACGTCGCCCGCGAGCTCCATGATGATATTGGCCAGACCATCACCGCAATACGCACCCAGGCGGGGATCGTCCAGCGGCTGGCGCCGGACAACGCCAGCGTTCGCCAGAGCGGCCAGCTGATTGAACACCTCTCGCTGGGGGTTTACGACTCGGTGCGTCGCCTGCTGGGCCGCCTGCGTCCGCGCCAGCTTGACGACCTGCCGCTGGAGCAGGCGGTACGTTCTCTGATGCGCGAGATGGAGCTGGAGGACCGCGGCATTGTCAGCCATCTCGACTGGCGGATTAACGAGGCGGGGCTGAGCGAAAACCAGCGCGTGACCCTGTTCCGCGTCTGCCAGGAGGGGCTGAACAATATCGTCAAGCACGCCAGCGCCAGCGCCGTGACCCTGCAGGGCTGGCAGCAGGAGGAGCGTCTGATGCTGGTGCTGGAGGATGACGGCTGCGGCCTGCCGCCGGGCTCCAGCGCGCAGGGATTCGGTCTGACCGGCATGCGCGAGCGCGTGACCGCCCTCGGGGGCACGCTGACGATCTCCTGCACCCACGGTACCCGGGTGTGCGTCAATCTACCGCTGCGTTACGCCTGAGAGGATCGCTGATGTTCGCCTTTTTAAAAGCCCCGCCTGACGCTGCGCCGATTAGCGATAAACGCGAGCTTGATGCGCGTTATCGCTACTGGCGCCGCCATATCCTGTTGACCATCTGGCTGGGCTACGCGCTGTTCTATTTCACCCGCAAAAGCTTTAACGCCGCGGTGCCTGACATTCTCGCCAGCAACGTGCTGACCCGCAGCGATATCGGTCTGCTGGCCACGCTGTTTTACATCACCTACGGACTGTCGAAATTTTTCTCCGGTATCGTCAGCGACCGCTCCGATGCCCGCTATTTTATGGGGTTGGGGCTTATCGCCACCGGGGTGGTGAATATTCTGTTCGGTTTTTCTTCCTCACTGTGGGCCTTCGCCCTGCTGTGGGCACTGAACGCCTTCTTTCAGGGTTGGGGCTCGCCGGTCTGCGCCCGGCTGCTGACGGCCTGGTATTCACGCACCGAACGCGGCGGCTGGTGGGCGCTGTGGAATACGGCGCATAACGTTGGCGGCGCGCTGATCCCGATGGTGGTGGGAGCGGCGGCGCTACATTACGGCTGGCGCGCGGGGATGACCATCGCCGGCGGCCTGGCGATCCTCGCCGGATTATATCTGTGCTGGCGGCTGCGCGATCGTCCGCAGGCGGTGGGGCTACCCGCCGTGGGCGACTGGCGTCACGATGCGCTGGAGATTGCCCAGCAGCAGGAGGGCGCCGGGCTGACGCGCAAAGAGATCCTCACCCGATACGTGCTGGCAAACCCCTATATCTGGCTGCTGTCGCTGTGCTATGTGCTGGTGTACGTGGTGCGGGCGGCGATTAACGACTGGGGCAATCTGTATATGTCGGAGACGCTTGGCGTCGATCTGGTGACCGCTAACTCGGCGGTGACCATGTTCGAGCTGGGCGGATTTATCGGCGCGCTGGTGGCGGGGTGGGGCTCGGATAAGCTGTTTAACGGCAATCGCGGACCGATGAACCTGATCTTCGCCGCCGGCATTTTGCTGTCGGTTGGCGGCCTGTGGCTGTTGCCGTTCGCCAGCTACGTGATGCAGGCGGCCTGCTTCTTCACCACCGGTTTCTTTGTCTTCGGCCCGCAGATGCTGATCGGCATGGCGGCGGCGGAGTGTTCGCATAAAGAGGCCGCCGGGGCGGCTACCGGGTTTGTCGGCCTGTTCGCATATCTTGGCGCGTCGCTTTCCGGCTGGCCGCTGGCGCAGGTAATGGATATCTGGCACTGGACCGGATTCTTCGTGGCGATCGCGATTGCCGCCGGCATTTCCGCGCTGCTGCTGCTGCCGTTCTTAAACGCGCAGGCGCCGCGCGCCGCCAGTGAAGCGTGATGCATCTCACTCTTTCGCCGCGAATGGGGCAAAACTAAGAAATTTTCCCGGTTTCACCTGGACGCCGTCTCAGGCCAGACGGCGCGCTGATTTTTACAATGCCTGGCTATGACGCAGGCATAAAAAATCAGCTCAGGAGATACCCATGCTGGCCTTTCTTAATCAGGTTCGTAAGCCGACCCTGGATCTGCCGCTCGACGTGCGGCGCAAAATGTGGTTCAAACCTTTCATGCAGTCCTATCTGGTGGTCTTCATTGGCTACCTGACCATGTACCTGATCCGCAAGAACTTTAATATTGCGCAGAACGACATGATCACCACCTACGGGTTGAGCATGACCCAGCTGGGGATGATTGGCCTGGGCTTCTCCATTACCTACGGCGTAGGGAAAACCCTGGTTTCCTACTATGCCGATGGCAAAAACACCAAGCAGTTCCTGCCGTTTATGCTGATCCTCTCCGCCATCTGCATGCTGGGCTTTAGCGCCAGTATGGGTGCGGGTTCCACCAGCCTGTTCCTGATGATCGCCTTCTATGCGCTAAGCGGCTTCTTCCAGAGCACCGGCGGCTCGTGCAGCTATTCCACCATCACCAAATGGACGCCACGACGCAAACGCGGCACCTTCCTCGGCTTCTGGAATATCTCTCACAACCTTGGCGGCGCCGGCGCGGCGGGCGTGGCGCTGTTTGGCGCCAACTATCTGTTCGACGGCCACGTGATCGGCATGTTTATCTTCCCGTCGATTATTGCGCTGATCGTCGGCTTTATTGGCCTGCGCTACGGTAGCGACTCGCCGGAATCCTACGGCCTCGGCACGGCGGAGGAGCTGTTTGGCGAAGCGATCAGCGAAGAGGATAAAGAGACCGAAGAAAACGCGATGACCAAGTGGCAGATCTTTGTTGAGTACGTGCTGAAAAACAAAGTGATCTGGCTGCTGTGCTTCTCCAACATCTTCCTCTACGTGGTGCGTATCGGTATCGATCAATGGTCCACCGTGTACGCCTTCCAGGAGCTGAAGCTGTCGAAAGAGGTGGCGATTCAGGGGTTTACCCTGTTTGAGGTCGGTGCCCTGGTCGGCACGCTGCTGTGGGGCTGGCTGTCGGACCTGGCCAACGGCCGCCGCGCGCTGGTGGCCTGCATCGCGCTGGCGCTGATTATCGCCACTCTTGGCGTTTATCAACATGCCAGCAACCAGTACGTCTATCTGGCCTCGCTGTTTGCGCTGGGCTTCCTGGTGTTTGGCCCGCAGCTGCTGATTGGCGTCGCCGCCGTTGGCTTCGTACCGAAAAAAGCGATCGGCGCCGCCGATGGGATCAAGGGCACTTTCGCCTATCTGATCGGCGATAGCTTCGCCAAGCTGGGCCTCGGGATGATTGCCGACGGCACCCCGGTCTTTGGCCTCACCGGCTGGGCCGGCACCTTTGCGGCGCTGGACGCCGCCGCCATCGGCTGTATCTGCCTGATGGCCATCGTGGCTATCTTCGAAGAGCGTAAAATTCGCCGCGAGAAAAAGAACCGTATTTTGCAGACTGCCTGATTCACCAGGTATTTGGTAACCTTGCCCGGCCATTGCGCCGGGCTTTTTTATTTCTTACGTAATATGCCAGGTCCGACAGTCGACAGCAGGCAAATTCCCATTATGATAGTCAGGCTGCGATTGGATGAGAGGATGCATGATCTGGATAGGACTGGCCACCCTGGTAGTGGTATTTGTTGTGGGATTTCGGGTGCTTACCTCTGATTCACGCCGCGCGATCCGCCGCCTGAGCGAACGCCTGGGCATCACGCCCGTCCCGCTGGAATCGATGATCGATCAGCTGGGTAAAACCGCCGGCAATGAGTATTTGCGTTACCTTGAACGGCCGAATGAAGCGCATCTGCAGAACGCCGCCCAGGTGCTGCTGATCTGGCAGGTTGCGATTGTCGACGCCAGCGAAAAAAACCTGCATTACTGGTATCGCCTGATGCAAAAAGCGCGTTTAGCGGCGCCGATCACCGAGGCGCAGATCCGCCTGGCGCAAGGGTTTCTGCGCGAGCTGGATCCGGATATGAGCGATTTGCATAACCTTCAGCAGCGCTATAACGACCTGTTTCTCCCGGAAGACGGCGTGCACTGGCTGCACTGATCTCATAGTTATTCGGCCTGGGGTTCATCGCTTTTTGTGCCGGATGGCGGCTGCGCCTTATCCGGCCTACGGTTTCCGCACTCGTCACTTGTAGGCCGGATAAGCGTAAGCGCCATCCGGCAGGATAACTACAGTAGGATTTTCAGGCCGTGTTTTTGTACGACGCTAAGCAATTTTAATGACATTCCGCTTGGTCGCTTAGCGCCAGTCTCCCATTTTTGCACGGTAGACACGCTGGTATTCAGATAACGAGCGAACACGGATTGGCTAACATTGAGTTGTTCACGTAGCGCTTTAATTTCAATGGGTTGAAGTGCGGCTACGCTACCGAGACATGATTCATCAAAATGGCGCATTGTTTCCTGTGGGATTGCGCCAACGCTGAATAGCCCCGACGCAGCGCTATGGATCGCTTCGAAAGCCGGGCTTTTGTATTTATTTTTTGCTGTCATCGCAAATCTCCACCAGTTCTTTACTTTTAACTAAGACCGTCGTTTTCTCTTCAGAGAGATTGGCATAGTGTTTTGCTAACTCACGAAAACCCATTAACTCGCGATGGTTGATATTGGCCATATCCTGTTTGGCATATAGAAAGGTATAAAACCAATACCCTGCGCTTTTGGTAAGGATGATTGCGCGATCGCGATTCTTGTTGAGTCGCTTTTTATAAACCCCTCCTCCTAAATCAACCACCTTGCCCTGAAGCACAGATTGAATTGCCTGATAGAGCTCGTCGTCGGAAATGCCATGAGAGCTAGCCTCTCTGGCGAACCATTTGGTTTTGAAGATACGCATTGCTGACATCCTGTCGTTAAAAGTATAGCACATAGTGCTATATTAAATTCTCCTGAGATTTGTTAAAGCGATAGCAAGCATCGTTTTTTTAAACATGCGAGCAGCTACGCATCCTCTTATGAAAAGCGAGAAGAGTTGCGAAAACGTTAAATGCGTCACAAACAAAATGTTACACTGCGCGGCTTTCAGCCACTTTCTTCGCAGGTCACTCATGAGTTATTCAAATGAAGCCAAACCCCATGCACGCGAGCTGGCGCGACCAAACTGGTCGGCGGTTTTCGCGGTTGCTTTCTGCGTTGCCTGCCTGATTACCGTCGAATTTCTACCGGTCAGTCTGCTGACGCCGATGGCGCTGGATTTAGGCATCTCCGAAGGGATGGCCGGGCAGTCGGTGACGACGACGGCATTCGTAGCGATGTTCTCCAGCCTGTTTATCACCTCCATCATTGGCAAAACCGATCGCCGCTACGTGGTGATCCTGTTTTCGCTGCTGCTGACCCTTTCCTGCCTGCTGGTATCGTTTGCCGATAGCTTCACCCTGCTGCTGCTGGGACGAGCCTGTCTGGGCCTGGCGCTCGGCGGTTTCTGGGCGATGTCAGCCTCGCTGACCATGCGGCTGGTGCCGATGCGCGTGGTGCCGAAAGCGTTGTCGATTATCTTCGGCGCGGTATCCATCGCGCTGGTGATCGCCGCCCCGTTGGGCAGTTTCCTTGGCGGGCTTATCGGCTGGCGCAACGTGTTTAACGGCGCGGCGGTGATGGGTGTACTGTGTACGCTCTGGGTGCTGAAAGCGCTGCCGTCGCTGCCTGGTGAATCGGCGGCTCAGCAGCAAAATATGTTTGGCCTGCTGAAGCGGCCGGGGGTGATGGCCGGCATGTGCGCCATTTTCATGGCCTTTGCCGGACAGTTCGCCTTTTTTACCTATATTCGCCCGGTCTACATGACCCTCGCCGGGTTTGATGTCGATGGCCTGACGCTGGTGCTGCTGAGCTTTGGTATCGCCAGCTTCATCGGCACGTCGCTCTCCTCGGTGCTGCTCAAACGCTCGGTGAAAGCGGCGCTGGCGATTGCGCCGCTGGTGTTGACCGCCTGCGCGGCGGCGCTGGTGCTGTGGGGAGAAAGCAAAATCGTCGCCTCGACGGTGGCAATTATCTGGGGCTTCGCGTTCGCCTTGATCCCGGTGGGGTGGTCAACGTGGATCACCCGTTCACTCTCCGATCAGGCGGAAAAAGCCGGGTCGATTCAGGTGGCGGTGATCCAGCTGGCCAACACCTGCGGCGCCGCGGTCGGCGGCATTGCGCTTGACCACTTAGGGCTGCTGTCGCCGCTGGTGTTGTCAGGGGTATTAATGCTGTTTACCGGCCTGTTGGTGGCGGCCAAAGTGAAGGTGAATTCACCCGCTTAAGGCCGTTCGCCTTTTGCCAGCCGGGCGTTGATGTCGGCAATCACTTCCGGCAGGTCCGCCAGGGTATCAACCACATAATGCGCCCCGGCGGCATACAGCTTGCCTGCCGCCCGCTCGCGACGGGTGGCGATTTCCTCTTTCGACATCGCCTGGTACGCCTCCCAGGTAGCGCCGAATTCGTTACCGGACACCGCCAGGCCGACGCTCCACATCCCGGCATGTAACCCTTCGCTGATGCCCGGCGCGGCGTCATCGACCTTCACGCAGTGGGCCACATCGTCTATGCCCAGGGTAATCACGTTCTGCAGCGCCATCCAGGGGCCCGGACGCCCACCGGCGGGAAGGTCATCGGTGGCGACCCAATGGTCCGGGGCATAGCCCTGGGCGGCGGCGGCTGGAACCAGCTTTTCCATCACCGGGCGCGGATAGCCAGAGCAGGAGCCGATCTTCAGTCCGTCGGCGCGCAGCGCGGCGAGGGTGTCGACCACGCCGGCGATCGGAGCGGAAAAATCGACAACCTTAGCGATTTGCAGCGGCATAAACGCGGCGTAGATCGCATCAATATCAGCAGCCGTCATTGGCCGACCAAATTTCGCCTGCCAGCGGCTATCGACCGACGGCAGTTTGCCCAGCGCCTCAATGTGCTGCCATTTGCCAAGCCCCATCGGCACGCGGGCCTCTTCAAGGGTGAGCTCAATATCGAAGGCCTGGCGGAAGGCCTCGACGAAAATTTGCGTCGGCGCGAAGGAGCCGAAGTCCACGGTGGTGCCGGCCCAGTCGAGGATGAGTGCGGTGATGCGGTTCATGGCGGTTCCTTATTGTTTCCAGTACATGGCGTTGTCGATGGCCGCCAGCAGGGCGGTGATGTCGGCGTCGTAGACTTCGCCGATGTTGCCGATGCGGAAGCAATCGCTTTGCGACACTTTGCCCGGATAGATAACGAAGCCCTGATCTTTCAGCTTCTGGTAGAAGGTGTGAAAGCGATACTGCGGCGCGTCCGGTGAATAAAAGGCGGTAATGATCGGCGAGTGCAGGCTGTCATCAAGCAGCGTCCGGAAGCCGAGCGCGCGCATTCCGGCGACCAGTCGGCGCTGATTGTGGCTGTAGCGCTGATGGCGGGCGCTGACGCCGCCCTCCTGGGCCAGTTCTTTCAGCGCCTGAGCGAAGGCCAGCACGGTATGGGTCGGTGAGGTGAAGCGCCACTTGCCGTGGTTATCCTCCATACAGCGCCACTGGGCGTAAAGATCCAGCGACAGCGAGCGCGAGCGGCCTTTGCAGGTGGCCAGCTCCGATTCGCGGGCGATGACGAAAGCGAAGCCCGGCACGCCCTGAATGCATTTGTTGGCGGAGCTTATCAGATAGTCAATATTCAGCGCGGCGATATCCAGCGGAATGCCGCCGAAGCTGCTCATCGCATCGACGATATAGCGTTTGCCATACTCCTTCGCCAGCGCGGCTACCTCTTCGATCGGGTTGAGCATGCCGGTGGTGGTTTCGCTATGCACCATCGCGATATGGGTGATCATCGGGTCATCCTGCAGGATACGCGCGATCGCCGCCGCGTCCGGACGGGCGACTTCGCCGCAATCGTAAGGATGAAAGGCGATGCCCATCAGCTGCGCCATCTCAATCATACGCGCGCCATAGGCGCCATTGCTGACGATCAGCACTTTGCCCTGTTCGCCGATGACGCTGCCGAGCACCGCTTCGACCGCGTAACTGCCGCTGCCCTGCAACAGCACCGCCGTATAACCGTCGGCCGGGGTGGCCAGCTGCACCAGCTGCTGGCGAATGGTCTGTACCACGCCGAGATTGTAATCATCATCCCAGGTGCAGCTATCGAACAACATCGCCTCTTTCACCGTGCGGGAGGTGGTTAGCGGGCCGGGAGTCAGCAGCAGGTAATTCCGTGAAGTCATTTGTCTCACCATTTGGTCTATACCAGATTGGTGTTTATCATGGAGACAAAGCCGGGGCAGGGTCAAAGGAAATGTGGCGCTGCAACAAAAAATTCATCTGGCTATGTATAATGAGCGCACCAAACGTGGCAGCGAGTAAACATGAAATCACCCTCTGGCGAGATGCCGCAATACCTGATGATTAAGGCGCAGCTGCAGGCGCGTATTCAAAACGGCGCCCTCAAAAGCGGCGATAAATTGCCTTCCGAGCGCGAGCTGTGCGCACTGTTCAACACGACCCGTATCACCGTGCGCGAGAGTCTGGCGCAGCTGGAGGCCAGCGGCGTGATCTACCGCGCCGACCGCCGCGGCTGGTTTGTGACGCCGGAGCGTCTGTGGCTGGATCCGACGCAGAACACCAACTTCCACAAGCTGTGTCTCGAACAGGGACGTGAGCCGAAAACGGTGCTGCTTGATGGCCGCTTAACCGCCGTGCCGCTGGATGTGATGGCGCCGCTGGCGCTGCAGCCCTTCGATCAGGTCTACCTGCTGACCCGCCTGCGCTATGCCGACGGGCGTCCGGTGTGCTATTGCGAAAACCACTGCCTGCCGGCCCGGGTGCCGGAGCTGCTGCGCCACGATCTCAACGGCAGTCTGACCGAGATTTATCAGAGTCACTACGACCTGATCTATACCAGTATGCATCTGTCGTTTTATCCCACCTCCATGCCGCCGCAGGCCGCAGAGGCGTTGGGGGTGATGGAGGGGCGCCCGGCGCTGCTGCTGCGCAGGCTGAATTACGATCAGCACGGGCGTATTCTTGATTACGATATCGAATACTGGCGGCATGACAGCCTGCGGATCGAAGTCGATACCCATTGATTTTATTGTATTAACCCTTCCCGTATCCCCGGTGGCGTCAGCGTTAACCGGGGGCGACGTATCCCCTTCGCTTTAACTCTTTCGACACACTTCTTTCATCGTTTTGTCATAAACCCTCGGTAGCGTGAACGCAAATCTGGTCTACACCAGAACAACTAACTGCGATGAGGTTAACACGATGAAACTCTCCCGACTTGCTCTGCTGTCCCTGTTCGCGCTGACGAGCTCCCCGGTTTGGGCGGACGGCGTCGTCACGGTTTACTCCGCCGACGGCCTGCATGACGGCGATAACAGCTGGTATCAGAGCCAGTTTGACGCCTTCACCAAAGCGACGGGCATCAAAGTGCAGTATGTGGAAGGCGGCTCTGGCGCGATCGTCGAGCGTCTGGCGAAGGAGCGCACCAATCCGCAGGCCGATGTGCTGGTCACGGTGCCGCCGTTTATCCAGCGCGCCGCGAAAGAGCAGCTGCTGGCCACCTTTACCCCACAGGGCAGCGCGCAGATCCCCGGCGCCAATGACCGCTATTCGCCGCTGGTGAACAACTATCTGACCTTCATCTATAACGGCCAGTTGCTGAAAACCGCGCCGGCCAGCTGGCAGGATCTGCTGGATAGCCGCTTTAAGAATAAGCTGCAGTACTCCACGCCGGGCCAGGCGGGGGACGGCACCGCGGTGATGCTGCAGGCCTTCCACAGCCTTGGAGGCAAAGATGCCGGCTTCGAGTATCTGGGCAAGCTGCAGGCCAATAACGTCGGCCCATCGGCCTCCACCGGCAAGCTGACGGCGCTGGTCAACAAAGGCGAGCTGTACGTCGCCAACGGCGATCTGCAGATGAACCTGTCGCAGATGGCGCGTAATCCGAACGTCAAAATCTTCTGGCCGGCGGACGACAAAGGCGAGCGCAGCGCGCTGGCGCTGCCCTACACCATCGGGCTGGTGCAGAACGGACCGAACAGCGAAAACGGCAAGAAGCTGATTAATTTCCTGCTGGATAAACCGGCGCAATCCAGCGTCAGCGCGCGCTCCTGGGGCTTACCGGTGCGCAGCGACGTGGCGCCGGATGACGCTAACTTTAAGGCAGCGCAGGCGGCGCTCGACGGCGTGAAGCGCTGGGAACCCAACTGGGACGACGTCGCGATTTCTCTCTCGGCGGATATCGCCCGCTGGCATAAAGTGACCGATAGCGAGTAAGCCTGATGTTAATGAAAACCTCCGTCATCTCTTCCCCGTCGCTGGCGGGGACCTCCGGGATCACCCTGGACTCGCTGCGCGTTTCCTACCACGGCAACGTGGTCTTAAAACCGCTGTCATTGACCATTGAGCCCGGTGAAGTGCTGGCGCTGATTGGCCCTTCCGGTTCCGGGAAAACCACCGTGCTGCGGGCGATTGCCGGTTTTGTGCAACCGGCTGGCGGGCGGATCCTGATCGGCGACACGGACGTCACCCACCTGCCGCCTTACCAGCGCGGGCTGGCGATGGTGGTGCAGAACTACGCGCTGTTTCCCCATATGAAGGTGGAAGACAACGTCGCCTTCGGCCTGCGGGCGCAAAAGCAGCCCAGGGCGCTGATCGCCGAGCGGGTGACCGAAGCCTTAAACATTGTTGGTATGGCGGACTACGCCACCCGCTATCCGCATCAGCTTTCCGGCGGCCAGCAGCAGCGCGTCGCGATAGCCCGCGCGATTGCCGTGCGTCCCCGGGTGTTACTGCTTGATGAACCACTGTCGGCGCTGGACGCGCAAATTCGCCATAACATGGTGGAAGAGATTGCCCGCCTGCATCGCGAACTACCGGAGCTGACCATCCTCTACGTTACCCACGATCAGACCGAAGCGCTGACTCTGGCGGACAAAATCGGCATTATGAAAGACGGGTCGCTGATCGCCCACGGTGAAACGCACGAGCTGTACCACTATCCGCCGAACCGCTTTAGCGCCGAATTCCTCGGCCGCGCCAATATCCTGCAGGCGACGGCGCTGAAAGACAGCCCCGAGCCGGGGCTGGTTAGCGTAAGCTGCGGCGGCGGCCTGATTAACGCCTTCAGCCGGGGCGGCCTGCATGGCAACAATAAGCTGTTATGCATTCGCCCGCAGCACATGAGCCTGGCGCCGCGATCGGCAACCAGTAATCGCCTCAACGCCACCCTGACGTCGGTGCACTGGCAGGGCGATCTGACGCATCTGCTGTGCGACGTCGCGGGCGAAGCGGTGCGGATCGTCATGACTCAGGTCAACCCACTGCCGCGCGCGGGGGACAAGCTGGCGCTCTACTTCGAACCTGGCGATGCGGTTCTGATCGAGGTGCAATGATGGCGCAAACCCTCACGCTTGCGCGTCCGGCGCGAAACCTGCGCCCTTACCTGTGGCTGGCGTTGCCGCTGCTGGTGCTGGCGACGCTGTTTTTCTATCCGCTGCTGCTGATCGCCGAACAGGCGCTTCGCGACGCCAGCGGCAACCTGAGCCTCGAGACCTTCTGGCAGGTGATCGACTCTAAGCGCTTTATTGGCGCGCTGCTCAATACCTTACAGATTGCGGTGTTAGCTACCCTTGGCTGCCTGGTGCTCGGCAGCATCCTGGCGCTGATTCTGGTGTTTATTCCGTTCCCCGGCAGCCAACTGGTGGGCCGGGTCATTGATACTTTTATTGCGCTGCCGACCTTTCTTATCACTCTCGCGTTCACCTTTATTTACGGCTCGGCGGGGCTGCTCAACGGTGCCCTGATGGCGCTGTTTGCTTTTGAACTGCCGCCGGTAGACTTCCTCTATTCGATTAACGGCGTGATTCTGGCGGAGATTACCGTGTTTACGCCGCTGGTGATGCGCCCGCTGATGGCGGGACTGCGGCAGATAGATAAGAGCCAGCTGGAAGCGGCGAGTATTCTCGGCGCTCATCCGTTACGGGTGATTACCCAGGTTATCTTCCCGGCGGCGCTCCCGGCGCTGATGGCGGGCGGCAGCCTGTGCCTGCTATTGACCACTAACGAGTTCGGGATCGTGCTGTTTATTGGCGCCAAAGGGGTCAATACCCTGCCGATGATGGTCTACAGCAAGGCGATTCTGGAGTCGGATTACAGCGTGGCCTGCATGATTGCGCTGATCAATATTTTGCTGTCGCTGGGGCTGTTTATGCTCTATCGGCTGGCGGCGGTGCGCACTGGCGTAAGGAGTTAACGATGTTGATTTGGTCGCGTAAAGGCCGCGCGGCGGCGGGCGCGCTGGCGGTGACGCTTTTTGCCGGCGTTTTCCTGCTGCCGCTGGCGGTGATTTTACTCTCCAGCCTGAGTAAACAATGGAACGGCCTGCTGCCCACCGGCTTTACCTTTGCCCACTTTGTTAACGCGTTTCGCGGGGCGGCGTGGGATTCGCTGTTTTCCAGCCTGGTGGTGGGCTTCTGCGCCAGCCTGCTGGCGCTGCTGTGCGGGATGTGGGCGGCGCTGGCGCTGCGCCAGACTGGCGCGAAGCTGCAGAAATATCTTGGGCTGATGTTTTATCTGCCCAGCGCCATCCCCTCGGTTTCCGTGGGACTGGGCATTCTGGTGGCCTTCAGCCAGGGGCCGCTGCAGATGAACGGCACCTTCTTTATCGTCCTGGCGGCGCATTTCGTGCTGATCTCGGCCTTTACCTTCAGCAACGTAACGACCGGCCTGGCGCGGATTTCCGTTGATATTGAAAACGTCGCCTCCAGCCTGGGCGCTTCACCGTGGTACCGCCTGCGCCATGTGACGCTGCCGCTGATGACGCCATGGATGATCTCGGCGCTGGCGCTTAGCCTGTCGTTGTCGATGGGAGAGTTAGGGGCGACGGTGATGATCTATCCGCCGGGCTGGACGACGCTGCCGGTGACCATTTTCAGCTTGACCGATCGCGGTAATATCGCCGATGGCTCGGCGCTGACCATCGTGCTGGTGGGCGTCACGCTGCTGTTGATGATGAAGCTGGAGCGTATCGCCCGCCGATTAAGCCAGAGATAAAGAATTGATGACGCCACCAGGGCACGGGCTGACTGCCCGGCGGCGCTGCGCTTGCCGGGCCTGGGGGAAGGAGGTTTTCTGTAGGCCGGATAAGGCATGTATGCCGCCATCCGGCATAAATGGAGCGCACCAGTCGTAGCCCGGCTAAGCGTAGCGCCAGCCGGGAACGCTCCTTCAACAACGCTATCGCATCAGAACCACGCCTCAAACATCCCGCCGACGTTCAGCGAATCCAGCTGCTGGTCCTGGGTGCCGTTGACCTTCGCGGTATGCTCATTGTCCACCTGGCCGCCGGTCACGTAGAAGCGCAGCATCGGACGGAACTCCGGCCCCATGCCGATGGCGATGTTCTGCGACAGCGTCAGCTTCCAGCCGTGGTTATCCCCGCCCTGGTCGTAGTCCACGCGCTGGTAGCCGGCTTCCAGCCAGGTGGAGTGCACGTCGTTCCAGAAATACATCGGCCGCACGATGGCGCCGTAGTTCTTGCGGTTGTCGGTGTTATCCCTGCCGTTGTCGTAGTCGTGGAAGGCCAGCAGATATTCCACCTGCGCCTGCTGGGTGAACTTATGGCTGCCCTCGAAGCTGGCGTAGACCGTGGTCAGGTCGTCGGTTTTGTTGTAGACGCTGTTATCCGAGTTGTCGGAGTAGCGCAGGATCACCTTGTTCACCCCGCTGTCGTTGGTGTGGCTCAGCACCAGGCCGCCCTGCCAGGCTTCGAGGCGCGCGTCGCTGTCCACCGCCTTCGAGTCAAAGCCGTAGTTGGCGTACACCTCGACGTCAATCGGCCCGGCCTTGATGTTGTGGGTTTTGGTGGTCAGCGCGTAGTGGCCGTTGTCGCCGGTGTCGGAGCTGCCGGTACAGGTGATGCGCGACGGGTTGGTCTCGTCGGCCATCACTTCCGGGCTACAGGATTTCACCTGCGACACCGCCGCCACGTCGAACTGCACGCCGCCGATATCAAAGTTCTTCACCCCGGCGCCCTGGCCGTCATGGTTCATCCAGAAGTAGTCGTTGATCCCCTGTTGCGGACGCTGGTGGAAGTCGCGGCCGGCCCAGATATAGGCGTTGGGGTTGGATTCCAGCACGTTGGTGACGCCGACGTAGGCCTTCTTCAGGTTAACCTCGTCGCTCCAGTGGTCGAACATCACGTTAAGATCCCAGATAGCCCCCTGCGCGCTTTTGAAGGCCTTGCTGATCTGGAATTCGCCGCCGTTGCTTTCGTTGCCCAGGCGGCCGATCGCCGAGGCGCCGTTATAGGAGCCGTCGACGCCGACATATTTCTGGTCGCCGGTCTGGAAGTGGGCGCCATAGCGGGCGTAGCCGCTGAACTTGAGGCCGAACGGAATGGCCATATCCGGCGAGGCGGCGGTGGTCTGCGGGTTGGTGATCACGTCGACCTTTTTGTCGGCCGCGGCGTCGATTTTCGCCTGGCGTTCGGCCAGCGCTTTATCAACGGCTTTGGCGACGATGGCGTCGATCTGTTCCTGAGTAAATTCTTGCGCCATTACGGAAATTGGGCACAGCGCGGCGACAACCGCCATGGCTAAAGGCAGTTTTTTCACAGTATTCATGGTTATCTCGCTTTAATAATTAATATATTTCAGATAATAACCATCCCATTCTGGCTAAAATATATAGCCAAAATAAGCTGATTTGTTTTTTAGGGTACAGCGACGCCGGAGAATAATATTCTCGCAGGCGTTATTCCATATTAATTAACGCTGGTACAGATGGATTAATTCTTCTGAGAACTCGCGGGCCAGCAGCGAATTCATCAGATGATCCTGGGCATGTACCATAATCAGCGTCATAGGCTGACGCGCTTCACCGGCATCCTGCTCGATGAGCTGGGTCTGCATCTGATGCGCCCGACGGGCGTAACCGTCGGCTTCATTTAACAGTAAACGCGCTTCGTCGATATTTCCGGTTCTGGCCGCATGTAGCGCTTCAAAACATAATGAGCGTGACTGTCCCGCATTAACGATAATTTCCATTACCGCATCTTCTAATTCAATCATGTGTATTCCTGAGGTCTTTATTATTTAATAATGCAGTGAAAGTCCTTTTTCTGCATTATTACGCTGCCATCATATTATCTCTCCGGGGCGGAGAGGAATTAGCTAACGGTTTCTGCCACCGGAACGCTATTTTTGGTTTTCTCAACTTCGGTTTTCATTAAGGAACGTTCATAGGCGCGCAGGAACGGCAGGTAAATGACCGCCGACATCACCATGCAGATAAGGCACATCACTACCGGGCTCAGCGTCCAGTTGGCCGCCCACGAGGCGCCAATCGGTGCCGGCGTGGTCCACGGAGTGAGGGACACCACCTGGCTCAGCCAGCCAAGACGCGTCGCGCCGTAAGCCAGCACCGCGTTGACCATCGGTACGCAGACGAAGGGGATAAACATCATCGGGTTCATGATGATCGGCGCCCCGAACAGGATCGGCTCGTTGATATTAAAGAAGCTCGGCACGATGCCCATCTTGCCGATGGTGCGCAGATGCGTGGCCCGACTACGCAGCAGCAGGAAGGCCAGCGGTAGGGTTGAACCGACGCCGCCAATCAGCAGATAGTGATCCCAGAAGCCCTGCAGATAGACGTGCGGTAACACCGTGCCGGCCGCCAGCGCCGCCTGGTTTGCCGAGAGGTTAGCCATCCAGAACGGGTTCATAATACCGGTGACAATCAGCGAGCCGTGGATCCCAGCGAACCAGAAAATCTGGCACATCAGGACGGAGAGCAAAATAGCCGGCAGCGAGTCGGAGGCGGAAACCAGCGGCTCCAGCAGATGCATGATCGCCTGCGGCAGGATCATCCCGGTCTGCGCTTCGATAAACAGGTTCAGCGGATGCAAAGTACCAATCACCACCAGCACCGGGATAAGGATTTCAAACGAACGAGCGACGCCGGTCGGTACCTCTTTAGGCAGTCGAATGGTGATGTTGTTTTGCTTCAGCCACGCGTAGACGCGGGTGGAGTAGATGGCGGTGATGAGGGCGGTAAAAATGCCCTGTCCGGACAGATACTGAGTGGAAATTTTTCCATCGGCATAGGGCGCGGCGACCAGCAGGAAGGCCATAAACGCCAGCAGACCGGACATCACCGGATCCAGCTGAAACTGACGACCGAGGCTGGCGCCAATGCCGACCGAGATAAAGAAGGTCATTACGCCCATGCTGAGGTTAAACGGCAGCATTAGCTGTTCGCGGTAGTGCTGGGAGAAATCGAGCCAGCCGCGGGCAAAGCCGTTGGTGGTCTCGGGTGAAAACGGCGGAAAGATAAATACCAGCATGAAAGAGCCGATGATCATAAACGGCAATGCGGCAGTGAAGCCATCGCGGATAGCGATAACATATTTCTGCTGCCCAAGGCGTCCTGCCAGCGGAGTAATAGATTGCTCGATCACGGCAATCATGGACTGATACAGAGAACTCATTTCAACACCTCTCAGTGCGCCGCTGGGATCAGCGACAGAGCATAATTCAGGACGTTGTCTCCCCGCTGCATACCGTAGTCCATCGTATCGATGGGCTGAACGGGAATGTTCAGGGAAGCCGCTTTGTCAGACAGGATTTTCAACATGTATTTCACCTGGGGGCCTAGCAACACCACCTGATACTGCGGAAACTGGATGTCAAATTCGGAAACGCCATAGGCGTCAATCTGCACCGGCAGATCACGTTCATTCGCCGCCTCCACCATCTTTCTGACCAGCAGACTGGTGGACATTCCGGCAGAGCAGCACAGCATAATCTTGTACATCGACGACCATCCTCAAAATGTAAAAAGTTATTGCGTGGATGATTTGATATCAGACGGAAACCGGTTTCCATTTATAAAAAGCAGAACTGTGATAGTGGTCAAGATCTCCTGCTTATGGGGCGGATTTATTGGATTTGGCTCACATTATTCTGTCGATTTGGCGATGTTTTGCGCTGAAATGGAAAATCGGTTTCCAAACAAATGGCGAAATGGATATACTGCGCTGGTCATAATTGAAGCGATTCAGGTTTACAGGATTTTGGCGGGACGCGGCGCCCGCGCAGGGGAAAATGATGTCGACAATCAATGATGTTTCACGACTTGCCGGGGTTTCCAAAGCCACGGTGTCGCGAGTGTTGAGCGGCTCACGTGGCGTGAAGGAAGCCAGTCGTCAGGCGGTGCTGCAGGCGGCGGAAGCGCTCAATTACCGGCCAAACATGATAGCCCAGTCGTTGCTTAGCCAGTCCACCGGCTGCATCGGCGTCATCTGCGCCCAGGACAATATCAATCAAACCACCAGCTATCTCTACGCCCTGGAAAAACAGCTCAGCCAGCACCAGAAGCACCTGCTGCTGCGCTTCGCCAACACCAGCAGCGGCGTGATGAACTCGCTGGAGGAGTTA
Organism: Klebsiella sp. GG_Kp173; assembly: GCF_040062415.1. Taxonomy (NCBI): domain Bacteria; kingdom Pseudomonadati; phylum Pseudomonadota; class Gammaproteobacteria; order Enterobacterales; family Enterobacteriaceae; genus Klebsiella; species Klebsiella sp. GG_Kp173. Next base: position 229,641 of record NZ_JBEAFZ010000088.1, on the reverse strand, counting down.
ACCTGCGGGCTGTGCGATAACGTGCTGATCATCGGCGCGCGTTTTCCTCTGAATATTAACCGCCCGGACGTGGTGTTGGTGGACTGCCTCGACAGCGAGGGCGAAAACAGCATTCAGTTCGATCACGCCTTCGCCGCCGAAACCGCCTGCCACTATCTGATAAGCCAGGGCAGAAGGCAGATTGCGCTGATCCATCCGCAGAGCAGCGGCTTTGCCGATCAGGTGCTGCTGGGCTACAAGCACGCGCTGGAAAAAAACTTTTTGCCGTTTAATCGCAATCTGGTGTTTCTGGATAACACCTCGCCGTCGGTGGCGGTGCAGGAGCTGGTCAATAACGCCACGACGCTGAACTTTAACGCGCTGCTGGTGAGCGATGAGCTGCAGGCGCAGCGCGTGGTGCCGCAGCTGCAGGCGTTTAACCGCGCCGTTCCGCAAAATGTGATGGTGTTTAGCCTCGCCGGATCGTTACAGCTGCCCGGAATCCCGACTATCCCGGCGATTGAATATTCCATGGACGCGATGGCGTCGCGGATCGTCAACTGGCTGACCGAGAAAACGGACAACCCGGGCGGCAGCCCGCTGCGCGGCGATTTAATTATTCCAAAGCACTGATCGTCGCTCTTGCCCTGACCCGCCGCCGTTGGCTGCGGGTTTTTTATTGGCTGTTTTTTGTCGTATCCCTCACATTATAAATAAAACTCATATCTGTCGCCGGGTTTTCGAACCGGACAGCCTGCGTGACCTGCCTTAAGTTGAGTACGAAAGTTCCACTCAAAAAAACACTAACCAGAACATTCGTACCGCCTGCTTGAGGAAGTCACCCTATGAATCACATGAACGTTGTCGATGTGAAAGCGTGGATAGATGCCCGCCCGGTCTCGCGCTTTCAATGGAACGTGCTGCTGCTCTGTTTCATCATCATTATGCTGGATGGGTATGACGCTGCGGTGATGGGCTTTGTCGCCCCGGCGCTCATCGAGGACTGGGGCATCAGCCGGGCTGAAATGGGGCCGATTCTCGGGGCGGCTATGTTCGGCGTCGCCATTGGCGCGCTGGTGGCGGGCCCGCTTTCTGACCGCTACGGCCGAAAACGCATTTTACTCTGGTCGGTGGCGCTGTTTGCGCTGTTCAGCCTGGCCGGCGCCGTGGCGCAAAGCCCGTCGCAGCTGGCGCTGCTGCGCTTTCTCACCGGCCTCGGACTTGGCGCCGTGATGCCCAATTGCGTCACGCTGGTGGCGGAATATATGCCGGAGCGGCGTAAAGGAGTGATGATCACCCTGATGTACAGCGGATTCAACGTGGGTTCCGGCCTCGGCGGCTTTATCGCTGCCGGGTTGTTATCGCATTACAGCTGGCACTCGGCGCTGATTTTTGGCGGCGTGCTGCCGCTCGTGGTGCTTCCCTTTATGATCGTGATGTTGCCGGAGTCGGCGATGAGCATGGTGGCGCGCCGACTACCGGGCGAGCAGATCGCCAGGGCGCTTAACCGGCTTGGAGGCCAGTTTACGGCTGACACCGTCTTCCAGCTGAATGCGCCGCCCATCACGCGGAGCAGTAAAGTGGCGCAGCTGTTTCGGCATGGCTATGCCCGCGGCACGATAGCGCTGTGGCTGACCTATTTTATGGGGCTGTTCGTGATATATCTGCTGAACGGCTGGCTGCCAACCATTCTCCGCTCCGGCGGGCTGTCGCTGCAGCAGGCGGCGATGATGACCGGCTTGTTCCAGCTCGGCGGCCCGCTGGGCGGGATCCTTGTCGGTATACTGATGGATCGTGCTTCGGCGAAAGCGGTGATTGCGGCAACCTATTTCCTTGGCTGCCTGTGCCTGTTGTCCCAGGGGTTGATGGATTTCGGATCGGCGGCGCTGTCGGTGCTGATTTTTATCAGCGGGATGTGCATTAACGGCGCGCAGAACGGTCTGCAGGCCTATTCGCCAGCCTATTATCAAACCGAGATCCGTGCTACCGGCGTCAGCTGGATGCATGGTATCGGCCGTACCGGGGCTATTCTCAGCTCCACGCTGGGCGGGCTGCTGATGCTGGCCGTGCCGGGACACTCGTCGATCTTTTTGGTGCTTGCGCTGCCGGCCTGCCTGGCGGGGACCTGTATTTTGTTGCACCGTATGAATCACGCTAAGCCTCGACTCACAGAGGCAGAACTGGACGCTTTGTCATCCCCCCTGGAACACCGATAAGTGGAGTTATCTGATGGCTAACATTCTCGGCGGTATCGCCGTCTCTCATACCCCGACTATCGGCTTCGCGGTCGATCATCATAAACAGCAGGACCCGGCATGGTCGCCGATCTTCCAGAGCTTCGAACCGCTGCAGCGCTGGCTGGAGGAGAAAAAACCGGATGCGCTGGTGTACATCTTTAATGACCATGTGACCGCCTTTTTCTTCGATCACTATTCGACATTTACGCTGGGAATCGATAGTCAATATGACGTTGCCGATGAAGGCGGCGGACCACGTTGTCTGCCGCCGCTCCAGGGCAATGCGGCGCTCTCAAGGCACATTGGCGCCAGCCTGATGGCCGATGAGTTTGATATGTCGTTCTTTATGGATAAAAAGCTCGACCACGGCCTTTTCTCGCCGCTTTCGGCGCTGTTGCCCTGGGATGAAGCGCAGGGGTGGCCGACGGCGGTAATCCCGTTACAGATCGGCGTGCTGCAATTTCCGGTACCGAGCGCGCGCCGTTGTTACCGACTCGGCCAGGCGCTGCGCCGGGCAATTGAAAGCTTCCCGGAAGATATCAATGTGGCGATTGTCGCGACCGGCGGGCTCTCGCATCAGGTTCATGGCGAGCGCTGCGGATTTAATAATCCCGACTGGGATGCCCAGTTTGTTGACATGCTGGTTAATGACCCGGAAAAGCTTACCGAAATGACCCTTGGCGAATATGCCGAGCTGGGGGGAATGGAAGGGTCTGAGGTGATCATGTGGCTGGTGATGCGCGGCGCGCTATCAGCCAATGTCACCGAAACCTGGCGCGACTATTACCTGCCGTCGATGACCGGTATCGCTACGCTGATCCTTGAGAACAATGCGCGCCTGCCCCCCGTCGATACCCTGACGCGCCATCGCCAGCATATGGCGCAGCAGCTGGCCGGGGTGGAGAAACTGCCGGGAACCTATCCTTTTACCCACGAGCGCAGCCTGAATGGCTTGCGGCTTAACCGTTTCCTGCATCGGCTGATTGAGCCTGCCTGGCGCGAACGTTTTCTGCAGTCGCCTCAGTCGCTTTATGCCGAAGCCGGACTGAGTGAGGAGGAACAGCAGTTGCTCAACGCACGCGACTGGCGGGGATTGATTCAGTATGGCGCCAGTTTCTTCCTGCTGGAGAAAATGGGCGCGGTGGTCGGCGTATCCAACCTGCATATTTACGCCGCGATGCGCGGGCAGACGCTGGAGGCGTTTCAGCAAACGCGCAACCAACAGGTAACCTATTCGGTGGCGGGTAAACGTTAAACAGTCCCGTCCTGAACCTGCTGATAAATAAAACGCAACAGCGCCTGCGTCGCCGGGGAGGGCAGGCTGCCGGCGCGAAACGTCAGCCCGATACGCCGGGTGGTATCGGGCAGGGGGACCGGCAACACGCTGAGCAACCCATTGTCAGTTTCAAAACGCATCTGGCTGGCGGAAACCGCCGCCAGCATGTCGGAGTCCTGCAGCAATCCTCGCACCATCGCCGCATCCCCGGTCTCCACCGTCGGCTGGGGCAGCGGCAGCCCCAGGGTGACAAACGCCTTATCCAGCAAATGGCGCGCCGGCGCGTTGGCGCGCGGCAGCACCCATTGCGCTGTCGCCAGCTGGCTGCGCGGATCCGGATGGCGCAGCAGCGGGTGGTTATTACGCAGTAAAATCAGCATATCCTCTTCGAATAACGCCTCGCTACAGAGGTCCGGGAGATCTTCATCCTGACGCAGGGCGCCGATAATAAAATCGATATTACCTGCGCGCATATCGGCGACCAGCGACTCATACGGGCTTTCATTGGTCATGAGGGTAATACCCGGGTGCTGGGCCAGAAAGGCGGCAATGGCGGAGGGCAGTAGCCGGGTGCGACTCAGCGGCAGGGCGCCAATGCGCACGGTACCCTCCAGCACCCCTCGACGGGCGGCGAGATCGCTCCAGATGTTTTCCAGCTCGTTGAGCGCTCTGCTCACCGGGGGATAGAGCAGTTCTGCGGCAGGCGTGGGACGCACCCCTTCTGGCGTCCGGCGAAATAGCGCCGAATCCGCCCCTTTCTCCAGGACCTTCAGCGCGGCGCTGACCGCCGGCTGGGTGATCCCCAACTGTTGCGCGACGGTTTGGGTATGGTTGACGTGATAGAGCTGAATAAATATGGCTAACCGGCGGGTATTGAACAGCCAACCGGCGTCCGCCAGCGGGCCGCTGGTGCGGGTATGGTGCTTCTGCAACAGCGCCGGGATGGCCTGCAGGTCGTCAATCGCCCGCCGGGCGCGCGGCAGGATGCACTTGCCATACTCGGTGGGCACCATGCCGCTGTAATGGCGTTCGAACAGCGTGACGTTCAACGCGGCTTCAAGGTCGCGGATAGCCCGGGTTATCGCTGACTGCGTGCGGAATAAGTCATCGGCAGCACGCGAGACGCTTCCTCGCAGAGCGACCTGACAAAAAAAGCGCAGCTGCATGATATTTATGATTTTATCGTGCTTTCTCTTCAGCATTATTCGTCAGGCCTGAAATAGTGAGTGAGTCGACAACATAAATAAAAATCATAGCCTTCGCAAGTTAACGAATTACCTTCCAACGGCGGGACATGACAAGCTGAAAAAAACAACAGAGGAAGCCATCATGTCTCATCCGGTTAGCGAAAAAAGTGCCCTTGTCGTCAGCGCCCACTCGGCCGATTTCGTCTGGCGCGCGGGCGGTGCGATAGCCCTGCATGCCCTGCAGGGCTATCAGGTCCATGTGGTCTGTTTGTCCTTTGGCGAGCGCGGCGAGTCCGCCAAACTGTGGCGTAAAGGCAACATGACCGAGGAGGCGGTGAAGCAAGTCCGTCGCGAAGAGGCGCAGGCCGCCGCCGAGATCCTGGGCGCCAGCGTCGAATTCTTTGATATCGGCGACTATCCGTTGCGCGCCGATAAAGAGACGCTGTTTCGTCTGGCGGATGTGTATCGCCGTATCCAGCCCCACTTTGTTCTGACGCACTCGCTGCAGGATCCCTATAACTACGATCACCCGCTGGCCTCCCACCTGGCTCAGGAGGCTCGGATTATCGCTCAGGCAGAAGGCTATCGCCCCAGCGAGAAAATTGTCGCTGCTCCCCCGGTTTACTGTTTCGAACCGCACCAGCCGGAGCAGTGCAACTGGAAGCCTGATGTGCTGCTGGACATCACCACTGTCTGGGAGAAAAAGTATCAGGCCATTCAGTGTATGCAGGGCCAGGAGCATTTGTGGGAGTACTACACCCGCGTGGCGCTGCAGCGCGGAGTGCAGGCCAAACGCAACATCGGCATCACGGCCGCGCGCGATATCGTTCACGGCGAAGCCTTCCAGAGCATCTTCCCCCGCGTAACGGAGAACCTGGCATGAAGCTGTTAAATAAAAAAGGCCTTGTGATCCGCCATCTGCCGCGCCATGACGAGGCGGTTTTGCGCCGCTGTGAGGCGGCCGGGGTGGCGACGCTCCATGAAGCCTGGGCACGCCAGGGGCTGATGGGACCGGCAATCCGTCCGATTCAGCAGGGCGTCAGCCGGGCGGGCAACGCGGTCACGGTACTGGTGACGCCAGGCGACAACTGGATGTTTCATGTTGCGGTCGAGCAGTGCCGCGCCGGCGATATTCTGGTGGTGGCCCCGACGTCGCCGTGCGGCGATGGCTTCTTCGGCGATCTGCTGGCGACGTCTCTCCAATCGCGCGGTGTGGTCGGTCTGGTGGGCGATATCGGCATTCGCGATTCGCAAACGTTGCGGGAGATGGGATTCGCCGTCTGGTCCCGTCAGGTTTATGCCCAGGGAACGGTGAAAGAGAGCCTCGGCTCGGTTAACGTCCCGGTGATTTGCGCAGGCCAGCTTGTGCAGCCGGGCGATGTCGTGGTGGCCGACGACGATGGCGTTGTGGTGCTGCCTCACGCCCTGGTGCGTGATGTGCTCGATAAAGCGGAAGCACGCATGAGCAATGAGCTTGCGAAGCGTGAGCGGATGCGCCATGGCGAGCTGGGGCTGGATATTTACGCGATGCGCCAGCGTCTGGCGGAAAAGGGGCTGCGGTATTACGACAGCGCAGATGAGGTGGAGGAGTAAGATGGCGCAACGCGGAATTCCCTGTCTATGGATGCGCGGCGGCACCTCGAAGGCGGCCTGTTTTCTGGCTGACGATCTGCCTGCCGATCCGGTGCAACGTGATGCGGTGCTGCTGGCGGTGATGGGCTCGCCTGATCCCCGGCAAATTGACGGGATCGGCGGCGCCGATCCGCTGACCAGTAAAGTGGCGATTATCCGCCGCTCCGCACGGCCTGACGCCGATGTGGACTATCTGTTTGCCCAGGTGAACGTGACGGGGGCCTCTGTGGACTACGGCCAAAACTGCGGCAATATTCTTGCCGCCGTTGGCCCTTTCGCCATCGAGCGTGGGCTGATTCGCCACAATGCGCCGCTCACTCGCGTGCGTATTTATATGGAGAACACGGGGCAACTGGCGGTGGCAGAGATCCCCTGCGATGCCGACGGGGTCGACTACGTCGGCGAGAGTCGTATCGATGGCGTGCCGGGCAGCGCCAGCCCGATCCTGCTCCATTTTCTTGATGTGGCAGGCTCCAGCTGCGGGGCACTGCTGCCGACCGGCCGGGTCCGTGACCGTTTTGACGGCGTCGAGGTGACCTGCATCGATAACGGAATGCCGGTGATCCTGCTGCGCGCGTGCGACCTCGGTTGCACCGGCTATGAGACACGCGAACAGCTGGATAATGACGACGCGCTTAAACGTCGCCTGGAGTCGATTCGCCTGCAGGCCGGGCCGCTGATGCAGCTTGGCGACGTCAGCCAGCGCACGGTGCCCAAGATGACCCTGATCGCCGAGCCGCGACACGGCGGCGCCATCAGCAGCCGCACCTTTATCCCGCACCGCTGCCACGCGTCGATCGGCGTATTTGGCGCGGTGAGCGTGGCCAGCGCCTGTCTGCTTCCTGGATCCGTCGCGCAGGGCATGGCGCAGGTCGCGCCAGGCGCTACGCCGCTGCTCAGCGTCGAGCATCCGACAGGCGAATTTAGCGTGACGCTTCAGCTTGACGCAGACGGCGCCCTGACAGGCTGCGGCCTGTTACGCACGGCGCGACTGCTGTTTGCTGGCGAAGTTTTTATTCCGGCCCGCGTCTGGCCGCGTGAGGAGTAATGATGACGACAATCGCGTTTATTGGTTTTGGCGAGGCGGGTGGCATTCTGGCGGCAGATCTGGCCCGTGAGCATGCGGTGACCATATGGGATTGCAAGCTCAATGGCCCGGAGCGAGAGGCAATGGTCAGGAAAGCCGGTGATTCGCGCGTTCAGGCGGGGAGTTCGCTGGCGCAGGCGCTGGAGAGCGCCGCGCTGATTTTTTCTACTGTGACCGCCGGTGAGGCGTTAAAGGTCGCGCAGCAGGCCGCCGCGCTGCTGCAGCCGGGGCAATATTTCCTCGATCTCAACTCCGTGGCGCCGGAAACGAAACGGCAGGCAGCTGAACATTTTCTGCCCGGCGCCTACATTGATGTCGCGGTGATGGCGCCGGTGCCGCCGGCCCGATTGCAGACACCGTTATTGATCGGCGGGCCGCAGGCGGAGGCGATCGCGCCGCGTCTGCAGGGGCTGGGGCTGAATGCCCGCTATGGCGCCAGTACGGTGGGCCAGGTGTCGGCGATAAAAATGTGCCGTAGCGTGATGATCAAAGGTCTTGAAGCGCTCACCACAGAATGCCTGTTCGCGGCCCGTGAATATGGCGTCGAGGAGGAGGTGCTTAGCTCCTTGCATCATAGTTTCCCGTCTCTGGGCTGGACAGGCGCGTTTCCCGACTATCTGATCAGCCGGGTGGCGGAACATGGCGTTCGGCGCAGCGAAGAGATGGAAGAGGTGGTGAAAACCCTGCGTGATGTGGGGAGCGCCGGGATAATGAGCGAGGCGATCGCGAAAAGCCAGCGCCAGCTTCCGGAGCAGATGGCCGCCCGTAGCCTGAGCTACAGGCAGCTGACGCCGTTTGACTGGAAAACGCTGGTCGCCAGGCTGAAATAACCGCTATTTGGCCGGACAGACGATTTTGTCGATTGCGGCCTGGTAGCTTTTCTGGTTATTGCGCTCTTTCGCCAGCGTCGCTTCGCGGACCGCGTTCTTGTTACCGTCGGTCGCCAGTACTTTATTGGCAAAATCGTTATCGCTGAGGTGGCTTGCTGGCGCGCATTTTTCCTTCACCGCTTTGAGCACCTGCTGTTTTTGCTGCTCGAACTGCAGGCTTTGGAGCGGTGATTCGGCCCACGCCGACGTGGCGCTCAGGGCGGTGACCAGGCATACCATCCAACATGCTTTCATCAGGCTTCTCCTTCCGTAATCGCTTCCGTCAACTATATGCGCAGGCGGGAAAACACGCAAATAGCGGTTAATTTAACTTATTGAAAAGGCGTTTGTTATCATCGCCTCAGGCGGCTCTCACCCGCCGCCGCGAGTCGATAGCGATCAGCACCACCGACGCCAGGATCAGCAGAGTGCCCAGCCAGTCCGGCAGCGTGAAGGTGATCCCCAGCAGCAGGAGCGACAGCAGGGCGCTGCTCAGCGGTTCGGCGCAGCTGAGGATCCCGGCTTTGGCGCCGCCAATCTTCTGCGCGCCGTTAAGATAAAGGCTGAATGTCAGCGAAGTACCGATCACCACCAGGTAGAAAAAAGCTAACAGCAGGCTGCCGTTCACCACAAAATCGGTGCCCTGGCCGCCGTAAAACGGCAGCAGCATCGCGCCGCCGAACAGCATGCTCCAGCCGACGATCGGCAGCGTCCCGTAGCGGGCAATTAGCGTCGAGGGATAGGTGGTATAAAACGCGGCGGCAAACGCCGAGGCGATCCCCCAGAACAGCGCCGCCGGCGAAATCGACAGCGTCGTCGGGTTGCCGTGGGTTACCAGCAGAAAGGTGCCCGCCAGCGAGGTGCAGATAGCCCCCAGCACCAACGGAGTGGGGCGCGCTTTGCGGGCGAGGGCGAACCAGGCGACGATGATCGTCGGGGACAGGAACTGCAGCACCGTGGCCGTGGCGGCATTCGATTTTTCAATGGTCATCAAAAAGGTGAATTGCACGGTTAACGCGCCAAACAGCGAGAAAAACAGCAGGCTGACGGCGTCGCGGCGGTTTTGCAGCACGCGGAAAATGCGGTCGCCGTGAACAAAGCCGAGCATCAGCAGGATCAGCCCGGCGAACAGCAGACGCGTCATGGTCAGAAACGGCGACGACATCTGGCTTTCCTGCATAATAAACTGCGCGCATACCCCGGAACTGCCCCACAGCACGGCGGCAATCAGTACGTTCAGCATCCCTTTTTTGCTGGAGCCCATCTTTTCCTCTGGTGAAATGTGACAAAGGGGAATCATAGCATGCGCCCGCCCGGGCGGCGGGGCAGGAAATGGTAGTTGGCCGCGGCGGGGTAACGATTTTGTTGGCCCGGGAAGGCGAGGTCGCCGCCGGGCATGACCCGACAATCGCGTTCTAGCTTAAATCGACATTTTTACTGCCGAACAGCCAGGTGAGCACAAAGCCGCACAGGTAGGAGACCGCCAGTCCGCCGGCGTAAACCGCCATCCCGGCGTAAATCCCGCTGCCGGAGGTCATCAGCGGCAGCGCCACCAGCCCGGACGGACCGAACACGGTGTTCAGGCCGACCGGCAGCCCCAGCCAGGCGATCAGCCCGACGAAGAAGCCGCCGCAGGCGCCGCCGAGGCAGGCGGTGACAAACGGCTTCATCCGCGGCAGGGTGACGCCGTAGATCAGCGGCTCGCCAATCCCGAGGAAGCCCGGAATAATCGCCCCTTTAATCTGGGTTCGCAGCAGCGAATCGCGCTTCGCCCGCCAGAACAGCGCCAGCGCCGCCCCCACCTGCCCGGCCCCGGCCATCGCCAGGATCGGGAACAGCGAGTTAAAGCCCTGGGCGTCCACCAGCGCAAAATAGACCGGGACAAACCCCTGATGGACGCCGAACATCACCGCCAGCAGGAACAGGCCGGCCAGCACCGCCGAGCCAAACGGGTTGCCGTTAAGATGCAGGAACAGCCACGACATGCCGGTAAACAACCAGCCGCCAATCGGCATGATCACCGTAAAGGTCACCGCGCCCATGATCAGCAGCGTCACCGCCGAAGTGAGGATCATATCGAGGTTGGCCGGCATCACCCGCCGCACCTGGCGTTCAACCCACGCGCCAAGGATGGCGGCGATCAGTACGCCGATGATATTGCCGCGCGGATCGATGCCATGGCCGAAGAAGGTGGAAATCCCGGCGTAGACGCCGCTGGTTGCCTCCGGGTTGTAGCCCAGCACGAACAGCGAGGCGATAATCGCGCCGTTCACGCCGGAGCCGCCGAACGCCTTCTGCGCGTTATAGCCAATCAGGATGCTCAGAAAGGTGAACATCCCTTTGCTGAAGACCTTCATATAGCCAATCAGCGCCACCAGGCTGGCGTTCGGATGGGCGTTCTCCAGTACGAAAACCTGTTCCGCCAGGGTGGCGAAGCCCAGCAGCAGCCCGACGGCGATAAAGCCGGGGATCAGCGGCGTAAAGATGGTGGCGAATTTGGCGAGAAACTTCTGCACCGCGCTGGTCTGCTTGCCCTTCAGCGCCTGCTTTTTCTCCGCCGCGACGTCGGCCAGCGTCGGCGCGGCGGGCGCCTCCTCCAGCAGGACGTTCATCATCTCGGCGGCGGTTTGCGCTTTGCCGGGGCCGAGCACTACCTGGAACTGCTCGTCGCTGACGATCACCCCCATCACGCCGTCAATCTGGCGGATGGCGGTGGTGTCGGCCAGCCCTTCATCGCGCAGGGTCAAGCGCAGGCGCGTCATGCAGTTGCCCGCCTGCGCGACGTTTGCGGCGCCGCCTACGTGGCTGAGGATCCGCGCTATCATCTCTTTCGTTATTTTTGCCATTGCCCGTTACCTGTCTGTCGGTGCTCAGGTGTTGCTGAGCGCCTTGCGGATATAGCCGTTGTTTTTCGCCAGCAGCGACTGCGCCTCTTCGGCGCTTAAGTCCGCCAGCACCATCACGATCGCCGTTTTACAGTGGCGGCCGCAGGCCTCCAGCGCATTCTGGGCGGTGGGGCGATCGCAGTCGGTCGCCTCCATCACGATGGAAACCTGGCGCTCAATCAGCTTGGCGTTGGTCGCTTCGACGTCGACCATCAGGTTGCTGTAGACCTTGCCGACGCGGATCATCGCCCCGGTGGAGATCATGTTCAGCACCAGCTTCTGCGCAGTGCCGGCTTTCAGGCGGGTTGAGCCGGTCACCACCTCCGGGCCGACCACCGGAGTAATGGCGACGTCCGCCAGCTGGGCCATTTCGCCATGCGGGTTACAGCTGACGATGGCGACAAAGGCATTCTGGCGATGGGCATACTCCATGGCGCCAATGACGTACGGCGTGCGTCCGCTGGCCGCCAGCCCCACCAGCACATCGCGGTGGCTGAAGTTCAGGTTCTGCAGATCCATCGCCCCCTGCGCTTTGTTGTCTTCCACGTTTTCCACGGCGCTGAGAATCGCTTTATGTCCGCCGGCGATGATCCCCACCACCTGCTCCGGGCGGGTGCCGAAGGTTGGTGGGCATTCGCTGGCATCGAGGATCCCCAGACGCCCTGAGGTGCCAGCGCCGATATAAATCAAGCGGCCACCGGCCTGCAGCGCCGTCGCGACCTTATCCACCACCTCGGCAATCTGCGGCAGATAGGGCGTAATCGCCTGGGCCACCTGCTGGTCTTCCTGGTTTATCACCGTCAGCATCTCAAGGGTGGAAAGGGTGTCAATGTTGGCGCTGTTGGCGTTGCGTCGCTCGGTCAGCAGTTTGCTCAGGTCGATACTCATAGAAACCTCGTTATTCTCAGTCGTGCGCAGTATAAGGAATTATTTATTCCTTGCCTGTGAAGAGTATCACGATTAGTACGCGGAGAATAATACGAGAATGGTAGAGATGGCGGGAAATGGTGCGGTAATAAAGGTGGAATATTTTATTACCGCACCTGGCGTTTAGCGCGCGCTGCGCGACTGGCTGAGGCCCATTAGCAGCGCCAGCAGGTAGCAGATCGCCATCGCGAGGCTCATTTTCAGCATCGTTTCGCCACCGAGGCCCGCCAGCGGCGCGGCGATGCCGCCGAAGACAAACATCAGGGTGCCCATCAGCGCGGACGCGGTGCCGGACTGGGCGGCGTCAACGGCGCTCATCGCCTCCGCGCCGGCGACGGTGCTGATGCCGCTCATCAGCGACACGGTAAAGAACAGGCCGACCAGCGCCAGCACCGGCAGCTGCAGCCAGGCAAACAGCAGCATGATCGCCGCGCAGCTCACCGCCAGCGTCAGGCCGCCGCGCAGCAGGCTTTCGGCGCTGAAGCGGCGCGCCAGACGGGAAAAGATCATCGCCGCGATAATCAGCCCGATACCGTTCAGACCGAACAGCAGGCTGAACTGCATGGCGCTCATGCCGTATTCGCTCTGCATCACGAAGGAAGAGGAGCCGATGTAGGAGAACAGTCCGGCCATCATAAAGGCCTGAATCAGGCAGAAGCGTAGAAAACGACGATTCTTCAGCACCGGCTGGCCGGGCCGCTGGCGGGTCGCATTGGTTGCCGCGGCCGGGCGCGTTTCCCGCAGGATAGTCAGGCTCATCACCAGCAGCGCGCCGCCAATGGCGGCCATCGTCCAGAAGAGAATTCGCCAGTCGAAGGCGGTGATCACGTAGCCGCCCAGCACCGGGGACAGAACCGGCGCAATGCCGTTCACTGTCATCAGCAGGGCGAAAAACTGGGTCAGCAGGGTGCCCTGGTATTTATCGCGGGCGATGGAGCGCGACAGCACCGAACCGCCGGCGCCAGCGAAGCCCTGTAAAAAACGCCAGACAATCAGCATGTTGATATCCCTTGTCAGGGCGCACATCGCCGAAGAGAAGATAAACAGCAGCAGGGACAGCGCCAGCGGTTTCAGGCGGCCAATGCGGTCGCTCAGCGGGCCGAAAAACAGCTGACCCAGGCCGAGGCCAATCAGCGCGGCGGTCAGCGACAGCTGGGTTTGGGTGCTGGTGGCCTGCAGTTGCTGAGTTATCTCCGGCAGCGCCGGCAGATAAAAATCAGTGCACAGCGGGCCGATGCCAGACAGCAGGCCGAGGATCAGCGCCCAGGAGAGGGAAACACGTGGCATAACGATTCCTTACAGAAGCCGGGCGCGGCCGCCCGGCGGGTGAAATTAACTGGCGCCGCCGCCCAGCGACTGCCAGAGGGTGATCCGGTTATTGAGGTCGGTCTGCTGCAGGGACAGCAGCGTCGTCTTCGCCGACCACAGCGTGCGCTGGGCCGTAAGCACCGACAGATAATCGCCGACCCCGGCCTGATAGCTCTTCATGGCGATATCCAGCGAGGTCTGCTCGGCGGCGACGTACTGCCGCTGGGCATCGAGCTCTTCGCTTAGCGTTTCCCGGCGGGCCAGCGCATCGGCAACGTCCTTAAAGGCGCTCTGAATCGATTTCTCGTAGGTGGCGATCAGCCCCTTTTTCTCCGCTTCCGCATAGCGCAACTGCGCCAGGTTGCTGCCGCCGGTGAACAGCGGCAGGCTGATGGAGGGGGCGAACGACCACACCTGCATCCCGTGGCTGAACAGCGACGACAGCGAGTCGCTGCCGACCCCGGCGCTGGCGGTCAGGGAAATCGACGGGAAGAAATTCGCCCGCGCCGCGCCGATATCGGCATTGGCGCTCTTCAGGTTGTGCTCCGCTTCCTGTATATCCGGCCGGCGCAGCAGCACCGACGACGACACCCCCGGCGGCACCAGGGCGATGCTGTTATCCCCCAGACTTTCGAGGGTGCCGGGCAGCAGGCTCTCCGGCACGGTTTCCCCCGCCAGCAGGTTAATGGCGTTTTTATCCTGCGCCACCAGCGTGCGGTAGCTGGCGACGCTGGCGCGCGCCTGCTGATAGACGCTTTCCGCCGAGCTTAAATCGCCGGCGGAGGCGGTGCCCACCGCCATCTGGCGGGCGACGATGTTGCGCGAGTTTGCTGCGCTGTCCATGGTCTGCTGCGCCAGCGCCAGATTGCTGTTATCCGTCGCCAGCGTCACCCAGGCGGTGGTCAAATCGGCAATCATCGTCAGTCGGGTATTCTGCGCGGTGAATTCGCTGGCAAGCCAGGTTTCGCGCGCCGCGCGCGACAGGCTCTGGTTCTTGCCAAACAGATCCAGCTCGAAGCTGGAGACCGCGCCGTCGGCCTGCGAAGTTGAGCTCAGGCCGCTGGCCACCGTTTTGCTGCGGGTATGGCTCAGCTCGGCATCGACAGTGGGAAACAGCGACGCCCGCGTCTCGCCGTACTGGGCGCGCGCGGCCTCGATATCGGCCAGCGCTTTTTGCACATCGCGGTTGCTGTTTAGCGCGATACTGACCACTTTTTTCAGCCGCGCGTCATTGACCACTTTCTGCCAGTCGCCGACCACCGCCGTCGATTCGCCGTGCGCCCCGGGCAGGGTGGCCGGCACCGGCGCGGCCGGGCGATCATAATGCGGGTCAAGCGAGACGCAGCCCGCGGTCAGGAGCGCGATAAACATAAAACTCAAACGAAACATACTTTACTCCTGAGAAGGACGTTGGCGAGTGAAGAAGCGTTTCACCAGCACGAAGAACAGCGGCACAAAGAACACCGCCAGCAGGGTGGCCGTCAGGGTGCCGCCGATGATGCCGGTGCCGATCGCCACGCGGCTGTTGGCCCCGGCGCCGGTGGCGACGGCCAGCGGCAGCACCCCGGCAATAAACGCCAGCGAGGTCATGACAATGGGGCGCAGACGGGTCTGCGCGGCGCGGATCGCCGCCCGGGAGAGCGAATAACCCTCATCCACTGCGGATTCAGCGAACTCGACGATCAGGATGGCGTTCTTCGACGACAGGCCGATGGTGGTCAGCAGCGCCACCTGGAAGTAAACGTCGTTGCTTAAGCCGCGCAGCGTCGCCGCCAGCGCCGCGCCGAGCAGGCCGAGCGGGATGACCATGATCACCGAGAACGGCACCGACCAGCTCTCATACAGCGCCGCCAGGCACAGGAACACCACCAGAATCGAAATGGCGTACAGGCTCATCGCCTGGCCGCTGGCCAGCTTTTCCTGCAGCGAAATGCCGCTCCACGCCCAGGTGGAGCCCGCCGGCAGGCTGTCGGCCAGCTTTTCCATCTTGTCCATCGCCGCGCCGGAGCTGAAGCCGGCGGCGTTTTCGCCCTGGATCTCAAAGGCGGCGGAGCCGTTGTAGCGCACCAGGCTTTCCGGGCCGTATTGCCAGTGGGTGGTGGCGAAGGCGGAGAACGGCGTCATGCTGTTATCGCTGCCGCGAACGAACCATTTGCCAAGGTCGGAGGGCACCGCGCGCGCGTCGCTCTCGCCCTGGATATAGACCTTCTTCACCCGGCCGCGATCGATAAAGTCATTCACGTAGGTGCCGCCCCAGGCGCTGGAGAGCGTATCGGTCACGTCGCTCAGCGACAGCCCCAGCGAGACCGCTTTGTTGTTATCGATATCCACCTGCAGCTGCGGCATCTGCGGCAGGTCGTTGGCGCGCACCGACTGCAGCTCGCCGCTCTGGTTGGCCGCCGCCAGTAGCTGACTGCGCAGCTTCATCAGGCTGTCGCGGTCGGTACCGCCGCTGGCCATCAGCTCGAAGGTGAAGCCGTTGCTCTGTCCGAGACCGTCCACCGACGGCGGCGTCATGGCGAACAGGGTGGCGTCGCGGATCGCCCCCAGTTCTTTGTTGGCGCGCAGGGCGATGGCCTGGGCGGTATTGTCGTCGCCTTTGCGCTGCGACCAGTTGTTCAGCGACACGAAGGCCATCCCGGCGTTCTGACCGCTGCCGCTAAAGCTGAAGCCGTCGACGGTGAAAATGACGTTGGTATTGGCTTTCTCTTTCGTCAGGAACCAGTCGGTTACCTGGCGGCGCACCTCGGCGGTGCGCACCGCAGTGGCCCCGGCGGGCAGGGTGTACTGGACCATGATCTCGCCCTGGTCCTCCACCGGCAGGAAGCTGCCCGGCAGTTTCCACATCGCCAGCGCCATCGCCCCGCAAATCAGGACGTAAGCGCCCATCATCACCGCGCCCCGGCGCAGGCCGTCGAGCACGCGGCGCTGGTAGCCGGCTTCCGTACGCCCCCACAGGTGGTTAAACGCGCCGAAGAACCCTTTGGTATGAGGCCTGGAGTGGCTGAGCAGCGCGCCGCACAGCGCCGGGGTGAGGGTCAGGGCCACCACCACCGACAGCATCATCGCCGAGATAATGGTCACCGAGAACTGGCGATAAATGACCCCGGTCGAGCCGCCGAAGAAGGCCATCGGCAGAAAGACCGCCGACAGCACCAGGGCGATTGCCACCAGCGCGCCGGAGATTTCGCCCATCGATTTTTCGGTGGCTTCCCGGGCGGGCAGCCCTTCGTCGCGCATAATGCGCTCGACGTTCTCCACCACCACGATGGCGTCATCCACCAGCAGGCCGATCGCCAGCACCATAGCGAACAGCGTCAGGGTGTTAATCGAGTAGCCGAACAGCGCCAGCACCCCGAAGGTGCCGAGCAGCACCACCGGCACCGCCACCGCCGGAATGAGCGTCGCGCGGAAATTCTGCAGGAACAGATACATCACACAGACCACGAGAACGATCGCTTCGAACAGGGTCTGAATCACGTCCTCGACCGAAATTTTAATAAACTCGGTGCTGTCCTTCGGATAGGCGATATCGTATCCCTGCGGCATCTGACGCTGGAATTCGGCGATCTTGCTTTTCACCAGGGTCGCGGTATCCAGCGCGTTGGCGCCGGGGGCCATCATCACCGCGATCCCGGCGGCCGGATGGCCGTTCAGATTGGCGGTAGCGGTATAATCCTCGCTGCCCATCTCCACCCGCGCGACATCGCTCAGGCGCACCACCGAGCCGTCGGCCTGGCTTTTCACGATGATCGCTTTGAACTGATCGGGGGTTTGCAGCCGCGACTGCGCGCGTACGGTGGCGGTCAGCTGCTGGGCGCTGGACGACGGCAGGGCGCCGATTTTACCGGCGGAGATCTGCACGTTCTGCGCCTCAATCGCCGACTGGACGTCGGAAGGCATCAGCGAGTAGGAGGCGAGTTTGGTCGGATCCATCCAGATGCGCATCGCGTATTCGGCGCCGAACACCTGCAGGCTGCCGACGCCCTCCACGCGCGCCAGCGGGTCCTGCAGGTTGCTGACCAGCCAGTCGGAGATATCGGAGCTGGTGGCGCGGTCGGTTTTGTCATACACCGCGAGGATCAGCAGGAAGCTGCTCTGCGATTTTTCCACCGTCACACCGGACTGCTGGACTTCGCTCGGCAGCCGCGATTCCGCCTGCTGGACTTTGTTCTGCACCTGCACCTGGGCGGTGTCCGGGTCGGTCCCCTGCTCAAAGGTGACGGTGATGCTGACCGAGCCGTCGGAGCTGCTGGTAGAGCTGAAGTAGAGCAGATGGTCGAGGCCGGTAAGCTGCTGCTCGATGACCTGGGTGACGCTGTTCTCCAGGGTTTCGGCAGAGGCGCCGGTATAGGTGGCGGAGATTTTCACCGCCGGCGGGGCGACGTCCGGATACTGGCCCACCGGTAGGGTGCGGATCGCCAGCACGCCGGCGAGCATAATCAGAATGGCGATCACCCAGGCAAAGACCGGGCGACGCACGAAGAAACGGGAGAACATCAGGCGTTGCCTCCGTTATTGTTGACGGCAACGGCCTTCACCGTCTGGCCAGGGGCCACTTTACCGGTGCCTTCGACGATCAGCTTGTCGCCCGCTTTCAGGCCGCTCAGCACCAGCCATTTATCGCCGTAGGTGTCGCCGGTTTCCACGGCGCGCTGCGCAACTTTGTTGTCGGCATCGACCACCAGCGCCGTGGCGTTGCCTTTGGCATCGCGGGTAATCCCCTGCTGCGGGGCGAGGATCGCGTCGTTCATGATGCCTTCATCGATGCGCGCGCGAACAAACATCCCCGGCAACAGGACATGCTGCGGGTTGGGGAAGATAGCGCGCAGGGTTACCGAGCCGGTGGATTCATCGACGGCGACTTCGGTGAGCGCCAGACGCCCTTTTTCCTGATAGGTGCTGCCATCTTCCAGGGTTAACGTCACGCTGAGGGTGTCGCTGTTGCTGGCCAGGCTTTGTTTGCGTAAGCGCAGGAGATCGACGCTGGATCGCGTCAGATCGACATACATGGTGTCGAGCCCGCGGATCGTCGCCAGCGCGGTATCCTGATCGGCGGAGACCAGCGCCCCCGGCGTGACCGACGAGATGCCGATACGCCCGGCAATCGGCGCGGTGACGGTGGTCCAGTTCAGGTTGATGCGCGCGCTCTCCAGCGCCGCTTTCTTCGATTCCACGCTGGCCTTGTCCTGGGCGCAGGTGGAGGCGGCGTCGTCGGCATCCTGGCGGGAGACGCCGTTATCCCGGACCAGCGACGCGTAGCGCTGAGCCTTCTGGCAGTCGGAGACTACCAGCGCCTGGGCCTGTTTCAGCGCCGCCGCCGCTTCGTTCGAGGTCGCGCGATAGCTGGAGGGATCGATCTGGTAAAGGGCCTGCCCGGCCTTCACCATATCGCCTTCGGTAAACAGGCGCTTCTGGATGATGCCGCCCACCTGCGGGCGTACTTCGGCGCTGAGCGAGGCGGTGGTGCGGCCGGTGAGCTGGCTGACTACCGGAACCGGCTGGCTTTGCAGAGTGACCACGCCCACTTCCGGCGTGGGTTGCTGCGGGGCAGATGTCTGCGCATTATCGCATCCGCTAAGGAGAAATAATGCTGTCGCGATGGGAGCTATGATGTATTTCATTATATTTTCTCAAGATATAAGACGTCCGCCCCGTTTATTTAAAAACGAGGGAATAGGTTGGGCGCTGAGGCATTTTCGGCTAAGCGAAAATGACAAAAAAGGAACACAGATGTTCCTGAACGTGATTGTTATTGTGTCTCCGCTGAAGCCAACCTCTTCGGCCTTCAGGAGGTGAAAGGCGCATCTCCTCTGGTTTTGTGGTGAGAATGATCATTCTCATTTTTGCCATTATACGATCCGCCGCGATAATGGAAAGGTTTTTTTGCTTACTTTTAGAACGCAAAAAATTAAGGCAAATAATCATGGAGAAAATAAGAATTTTTTGTGAAAGTGGAGAGGGAAAATAACCATTCGGCATCGCGATACTGGAGATAGTTAATGGCGTTAATCATTACAAAAAGCATTAATCCCGACGATCAACAAGAATTGTTTGCCGGTCTGCGGCACTATAATCAGCAGTATCTTGATGCGGCGCAGTTTGGCGATCTGGGGGTTTACTCCCGCGATGCACAAGGGGTGATGCAGGGCGGGCTGATTGCCAAACGCAAAGGCAACTGGCTGTGTATTGAGTATCTGTGGGTCAGCGAGGCGACCCGCGGACGCGGGCTGGGAAGCGAGCTGATGCAGGAGGCGGAGCGGCAGGCGCAGGCGCTGGGCTGCAGCCATCTGCTGGTGGATACCTTTAGCTTCCAGGCGCTGCCGTTTTATCAGAAATTAGGCTATCAGTTGCAGATGTCGCTGCCCGACTTCCCGCACGCGGGGATGCAGCGTCACTATTTGTCGAAAGCGCTGTAACGATCCTGATATCGCCGGGCGGTCAGGTACCGTACCTGTGATTGTGCCGGATGGCGGCATAAATGCCTTATCCGGCCTACACCGTTCTCTCATAGTTTCGCCCCACCCAGGACCGGCAAGCGCAGCGCCGCCGGGTAGGATATCAGGCACGTCACCTGTATTCTTGCCGGGTGGAGCCTGTCGCCTTACCCGTCCTGGGGTTCGTGCGACCTGTTGTTAATTTAACCACTTGCGCGACTGAAACTGCCGGTGCTGGCGGCCTCAAAATCGCTGAGACGTTCCCGGAAGGCCGGGGCAGCCCGCATGGATGCGGGCTGAGGGCCGTGTTTTGCATGGACGCTGCCTCGGCCCGACCCGAAGCCTGCAGGGATAAGTCGAAGGCACCGCGTAGCGGCGATTTTGCTGGCCGGAGCCCGGGGGTACAGGGGGCGGCGGCGACTGGCCGCCCCCTGTGCGCTCCCTGCTCCATAAGAGACATAACGCAGAAGATCAACCGGGAGCGCAATCTGCCCGGACATAACACGGGAGTGGTAGCCCTGCTAAACGTTGTGGCCCTGCCAAACATAGTGCTAAGAGGGACATTTCCGGTTGTGCCGTTATTTCGCCGGGCGGCGGCTGCGCTTAACCCCCGACGCCATGGCCCATCAACGCCAGCGCGTGGCTGACGATGGTCTGGCGGTTGACCGCCTGTAAACGCGGATCGCTGTGGATGCGCGAAAACGGCACCAGCACCAGGCTAATCACCGTGGTAAACAGCAGCTCCGGCGACAGCGCCGGGTTAATCTTGCCCTCCAGCTGCCAGCGGCGCACTGCCTCCAGCATCACCTGAAAACGCTCCTCGCCGAAGCGGGCGTCCATATGCTGACGCAGGATAGGCATCTCGCCGATGATCTCCTGCATCCACAGCGGCGCGAACCAGGCGTTCTTCTCCGCCATATGCGCCAGCGTTTCGACCATCATCGTCAGCGCCAGCACCGGGTCCTGCGGATGGTCGACAAAGATGCGGCTGATGTGGTTGCGCAGCGGCATAAAGCGCTCCTCAATCAGCTGCGTCACCAGCGCATCCCGCGAACTGAAATAGTAATGCAGCATCGCCGGCGTTACCACGGCCTCTTTGGCGATGGCGTTCAACGACACGCGGGCCGCACCGTCGCGGGCAAACAGCGTCAGGGCGATGTCCATAAGCTGTTCGCGGTTGGCGGTACCCGATTTTTTTCCACGCGGTCGCCCCGGGCGGCGGGGGGCATTCTGATCCTTTTGTGCTGTCATGATATGGCGATCTCTTGACCCGACTCATTCTTTCACTAAATATTAATTATGCATTTAATTAATTTCAAGCGAGCGTTGTGATGACTACTCAAGTCGCAAACCCACCGGTGCAGTCGATACGCCTGCTGTTCAGCGCATTGCTACTGGTGATGCTGCTCTCCGCGCTGGATCAGACCATTGTCTCCACCGCGCTGCCGACGATTGTCGGCGAACTGGGGGGGCTGGACAAGCTTTCCTGGGTGGTCACCGCCTATATCCTCAGCTCCACCATCGCGGTGCCGCTGTACGGTAAATTCGGCGATCTGTTCGGTCGCAAAATCGTGCTGCAGGTGGCGATTGGGCTGTTTCTCGTCGGCTCCGCCCTCTGCGGGCTGGCGCAAAACATGACCCAGCTGGTGCTGATGCGCGGCCTGCAGGGGCTCGGCGGCGGCGGCCTGATGGTGATCAGCATGGCGGCGGTGGCCGACGTCATCCCGCCCGCCAACCGCGGCCGCTATCAGGGGCTGTTCGGTGGCGTTTTTGGCCTGGCGACGGTGATCGGCCCGCTGATCGGCGGCTTTCTGGTGCAACACGCCTCCTGGCGCTGGATCTTCTACATCAATCTGCCGCTGGGCCTCTTCGCGCTGCTGGTGATCGGCGCGGTATTCCACAGCAGCAATAAACGCAGCCAGCATCAGATTGACTGGCTGGGAGCGATTTACCTCAGCATGGCGTTGCTGTGTATCATCCTGTTTACCTCGGAAGGGGGCAGCGTCCATGCCTGGAATGACCCGCAGCTGTGGTGCATTCTGGCCTTCGGCATCGTGGGTGTCATCGGCTTTATCTACGAAGAGCGGATGGCCGCCGAGCCGATTATTCCGCTGTCGCTGTTCCGCAACCGCAGCTTCCTGCTGTGCAGCCTGATCGGCTTCGTCATCGGCATGTCGCTGTTCGGGTCGGTCACCTTCCTGCCGCTCTATCTGCAGGTGGTGAAGGAGGCGACTCCCACCGAGGCCGGGCTGCAGCTGATCCCCCTGATGGGCGGCCTGCTGCTGACCTCGGTTATCAGTGGGCGGATTATCAGCCGGACCGGTAAATATCGCCTGTTTCCGATCCTCGGCACCCTGCTTGGCGTGACCGGCATGGTGCTGCTGACCCGGATCACCATTCACTCGCCGCTGTGGCAGCTGTACCTGTTTACCGGCGTGCTGGGGGCGGGTCTGGGGCTGGTGATGCAGGTGCTGGTCCTGGCGGTGCAGAATGCGATGCCGGCGAAGCTGTACGGCGTGGCCACTTCTGGCGTGACCCTGTTCCGCTCGATCGGCGGCTCCATCGGCGTGGCGCTGTTTGGCGCGGTGTTCACACACGTACTGCAGAGCAACCTGCAAAAGCTGTTGCCGGAAGGCGCGGTACTGCCGCCGGGAATGAATCCGGTGGCGGTGCAGCACCTGCCCGCGGATATCCGCCTCGACTATCTCGACGCCTTCGGCGCGGCGATCCACGCGGCGTTCCTGATGGCGGCCGGCATTATGGCGGTGGCGTTTGTCCTCTCCTGGCTGTTAAAGGAGGCGCCGCTGAAGACCGCGACGCACTAAGCGGCCCCGGCGATGCGCAGCAGCGCCTGACGCAGCGCCGGCGCGGCAAAATCGATAAATTTGCGCAGCTTAAGCGGCACCAGGTCCCGCGCGGTATACAGCAAATGGACCGGCGCCGGTTCCGGCTCGACGCGTTCCAGCAGCAGACGGAGCTCACCCTGTCGCAGGCCGTCCAGCGCCTGATAGTGCAGTAAGCGAGCTACGCCCACCCCCAGCCGCGCGGCATCAGCAGCGCTCTCCGGCGTGGTGACCGATAGCGCCGGCGGCAGATTAATTAGCTGGTCCTCGCGCTCAGCGGCGCGAAAGCGCCAGCCGCGATAGGGCATCGGCGATTCAATACGGATGATCGGCAGCGCCGCCAGATCGCGCGGCCGCTGCGGCTCGCCGTATTTCGCCAGCAGCGCCGGATGGGCGCAGGCCACAATGCGCATCCTGCCGAGGCGGGTGGCCACCATGCTGCTGTCCGCCAGGTCGCCAATCCGCACCGCCAGATCGATATGGTCGCCCACCAGGTCGGCGTTACGATCGCTGAGCAGCAAACGGACGCGAATTTGCGGGTAACGGGCGATAAATTCAGCGATCACCGGGAGAACGTGCTGGCGTCCAAACATCGTCGGCGCAGAGATCACCAGCTCGCCTTTCGGCTCCTGATACTCGCCCGTCGCCTGGCGTTCGGCGTTTTCCACCTCCTCGAGGATCCGCCGCGCGGCGGCGACATAATCGACCCCGGCGTCGGTGAGCGTCAGTTTGCGGGTGGTCCGCGCCAGCAGGCGCACCCCCAGCGTGTTCTCCAGCTCGCCGATATGGCGGCTGACGGTGGTCAACGGCATATTCAGCGCCCGCGCCGCCGCCGACATACTCCCCAGCTCGGTCACTTTCACCAGCAGCGCCATCGCGCTTAATCGATCCATTATTCTCCCGGTTTCTGGAAAGATGATTGCCACTAAACCAGTATTATCATTTTTCGCAGTACAGTCCATGATGGCGCCAGACAACAGGAGGCGCTATGGCAGCAACCTTTCTCGATATCGCCATCACCCCGGACGTGATGGATGTGCAGCATGAAATGGGCAGCGACCAGCTGTGGCAAACGCCGCATAGCCGCCGCCAGGCCGACCGCTTCGGCGACAGCGAAGCGGGGATGATCGCCACCCGCGACAGCTTTTATCTGGCGACGGTGTCGCAGAGCGGCTGGCCCTACATTCAGCACCGCGGCGGCCCGCCGGGGTTTCTGCATCTGCTGGATGACACCACCCTGGCGATGGCCGATTTCGGCGGTAACCGCCAGTACATCACTACCGGCAATCTGCGCGGCAGCGACCGGGCCTGCCTGTTTTTGATGGATTATCCGCGCCGTGCCAGGCTGAAAATCTACGCCACCGTCGAGGTCCTGGCGGCAGTGGACCACCCGCAGCTGCTGGCGCAGGTGGCGCCGGCCAACTATCGCGCCCGCATCGAGCGCCTGTTTCTCTTTCATCTGCAGGCGTTTGACTGGAACTGCCCGCAGCACATTACGCCGCGCTACAGCGCGCAGCAGGTGGCGGAGTACAGCCAGAACCTGCAGCAACGTATTCATGACCTGGAGCAGGAGAATCAGCGCCTGCAGCAGCAATTAGTTCGCAGAGGAGAGTCAGCATGACCGAACAACGTCCCCCGTTACCGCCGTTTACCCGCGACAGCGCTATCCAGAAGGTTCGCGCCGCGGAAGATGGCTGGAACAGCCGCGATGCCGAAAAGGTCGCTCTGGCCTACACCGTGGACAGCGAATGGCGCAACCGCAGCGAGTTTGTTCACGGCAGGAGGGAAATTGTCGAATTCCTGCAGCGGAAATGGCGCAAAGAGCAGCAATATCGGCTGATTAAGGAGCTGTGGGCATGGCAGGAAAATCGTATCGCCGTGCGCTTCGCCTACGAGTGGTGCGACGACAGCGGCAACTGGTTTCGCTCGTACGGCAATGAAAACTGGGAGTTTGATCAGCATGGACTGATGCAGACGCGCTACGCCTGCATCAACGATCTGCCGATCGCTGAAAGCGAGCGCCTGTTCCACTGGCCCCAGGGGCGTCGCCCGGACGATCATCCGGGGCTCAGCGATCTGGGGCTGTAAAACCGGCGCTGCGCGACGGATTAATCGGCTTTCGGGAAGTCGACCACCGTGTCGTTAACCCGGTTCACCATGTTGGTGAACAGGATCGCGCTGATGGCGCTGATAATCTCAATCACCTGCTGGTCACTAAACCCGGCGTTGCGTAGCGCGGCGACGTCGGCTTCCGGCAGCGTACCGGTGGTGGTGACCAGAGTCTGCGCAAATTTCACCAGCGCATCAAGCTGTGTCTCTTCCGCATACGCCCCGCGGCGCAGGGCATGGATTTGCTCGCTGCTGAAGCCGGCTTTTTTCGCCATCAGGGTGTGCGCGGCCAGGCAATAGTCACAGCCGGTGGCTTCGCTGACTGACAGATTAATCGCCTCCAGCTGTTGGGCGCTGAGGCTGCCTTTATGGAGCATCGCATTGTGCGCCAGCGCCTGCTGCAACGCCGCCGGCGAGTGGCCGCCGATGGTCAGGTAGGCGTTTGGCACTTTGCCCATCGCTTTTTTGATCCCGGCGAAAATATCGGCGGCTTTGCCAATGGCGTCTTGTTCACGGATATCAGCTAAACGGCTCATGGTTAACTCCTGTTGTTATCGAGGGTGTGTGTTGGCATTGGGGTCATCTTAGGCCGTTGCCGCATGCTAGACTGGCGGTCTTCGTCTCACCTTTTTGTCTTATCGTCTCAGGAGAAGCATGGACAGTCTCAGTCATCTGCTGGCGCTGCTGGCGCCGCGCTGCGAAGTGAACCTGCACTGTCGCTTCGGCGGCCGCTGGCAGGCCGGGCACCAGCAAATGCGCAGCGGCGTGGTGCCGTGGCACGTGGTGCTGCGCGGTGAGGGGCGGCTTAACGTCGGCGGCCAGACTCATCACCTGCGCGCGGGAGATGTGGTCCTCCTGCCGCACGGTTCGCCGCATCTGATGGAAAGCCTGGTGGAGTGGGGCCAGGTGCTGCCGGTAGCGCACCGGTTTAACGGCACGGTGACGGAAATGCGCGCCGGCCCGGCGGAGGGGGCGCTGGAGATGCTGTGCGGCGAATTTTATTTTGGTCCGCACGTTAGCTGGCTGTTCACTGAGGCATCGACGCTGATCCATCTCCATACCGATACGCGCGAAGACTGCCCGGAGCTGCAGCCGTTGCTTAACATACTGGTCCGCGAAAGCCTGGCGCAGCGTCCCGGCGGCAGCGCTATCGTGCGCAGCCTCGGCGATACGCTGCTGGTGCTGCTGCTGCGCATGCTGCTTGGCGAGCAGCAGCCGCCCGGCGGGCTGCTGCGTCTGATGAGCGATGAACGCCTGATGCCGGCGGTGCTGGCGGTGATGGCGACCCCGGAGCAGCCGTGGACGCTGGAAACCATGGCCGCCCGCGCCTTTCTGTCGCGGGCCACCTTTGCCCGTCATTTTGCCCGCGTTTATCACCTGACGCCGCAGGCGTGGCTGTCGCAGCTGCGAATGGCGCTGGCCGCCCGGCTGCTGCGCCTCGAGCGTCAGACCAACCTCGAGGTGATTGCCGAACGCTGCGGCTTTCAGTCGCTGGCGTCCTTCTCGAAGCGTTTCAAAATGCGCTATGGCGTGACGCCGGGCGAGTGGCGACGGGGCTAGTGCTTCGCTCTGGGGAAGATGATTTTATTTCCGGTTGCGTGGTTTGCTGTTTATTACCCCACCCGAAAGTCGCTATAGTTTTGCACGAAAAAAACAATGACAGTCAGGACGGACAGGGTGAAGAGGATGAGATTACGTTTACGTGCCGCCGCCGCGGTAATGCTGGCGGGTCTGGCGCTGGTCGGCTGCGACCAAAAGAGTAATGAAGCGAAGCACATTAAGGTCGGCGTGATTAATGGCGCTGAACAGGATGTGGCGGAAGTGGCGAAGAAGGTGGCCAAAGAGAAGTATGGTCTGGAGGTAGAGCTGGTGGGGTTCAGCGGCTCGCTGTTGCCTAACGAATCGACCAACGCCGGGGATCTGGACGCCAACGTCTTCCAGCATCGGCCTTTCCTTGAGCAGGACAACAAAGCGCATAACTACCATCTGGTGGCGGTCGGCAATACCTTCGTCTTCCCGATGGCCGGCTATTCGCGCAAGATCAAGTCAGTCGCCGAACTGAAAGACGGCGCGACGATCGCCATCCCCAACGACCCGACCAATCTCGGGCGGGCGCTGCTGCTGTTGCAAAAAGAGAAGCTGATTACCCTCAAAGCCGGCACCGGCCTGCTGCCGACGGCGGTGGATATCACCGACAACCCGCATCACCTGAGAATTATGGAGCTGGAAGGGGCGCAGCTGCCGCGCGTACTCGACGATCCTAAAGTCGACGTGGCCATCATCAGCACCACCTACCTGCAGCAAACCGGGCTGTCGCCGGTTCGCGATGGCATCTTTATCGAAGATAAAAACTCGCCCTACGTGAACATCATCGTGACCCGTGAAGACAATAAAGACGCGGAAAACGTGAAGGAGTTTATGCAGTCGTACCAGTCGCCGGAGGTGGCGAAGGCGGCAGAGACTATCTTCAACGGCGGCGCGGTGCCGGGCTGGTAAGCCAACACACAGGGAGAGGCGCGTATGGTACGCCAACGGCAGGCTGACCTGCTGCTGATTGCCGCGACGGTGATTGCCGCCTGCGGCTGGATTTTTTCCCGCGAGGCGATCGCCGGCATGCCGGTATTCGCGTTCCTTGGGCTGCGCTTCTTCTTCGCCGCGCTGCTGCTGCTGCCATTCTGCCGCGGGTTTCGCCCGCAAAAGCAGCACTGGCCAAAGCTCATCATCAGCGGGCTGTGGTTTGCGCTCAACCTCTGCCTGTGGATCTACTCGGTCTCCACGACGGCGTCGCTCGGCGAAGGGGCGTTTATTATGAGCCTGTCGATGATGTTCGTCCCGCTGACCGCGTGGGTGATGATGAAGGTGCGCCCGCCGCGGGCCTGGTGGGAGTGCCTGCCGATCGCGGTGGTGGGCCTGGGGCTGCTCAGTCTGCATATGCCGATAGCCTTCCACCCCAGCCAGGGCTGGTTTTTGTTGACGGCGCTGGTGCAGTCGATCTGGTTCTGTTACACCAGCCGCTGCGCGCGTGAAGTGCCGCTGATCCCCCTGACCACCGTGCAGCTGGCGATCACTGGTATCGTCGGGTTGACCATCTCCGCTGCCGTTGAACGCTGGGACCAGCCGATGACCCTACCGACCTTCGGCTGGCTGGTGGCCAGCATTGTCATCGCCACCAGCCTGCGCTTCGGTCTGCAGATGAAGGGGCAAAAGTACGCGGCGGTGGCCAGCGCGGCGATCATTATGGTGCTCGAACCGCTGCTGACGGTCATTGCCGCCGCGCTGTGGTACGGCGAACAGCTGCCGCTGCAGAAAATTATCGGCGGTGTGCTGATCCTCGTGGCCCAGCTGTGGTTCCGCTGGCGAATGCTTAAGCCGTAGCCTGCCCGGTGCGCGGCTGCGCCATCAATTGCAGCAGCGGCACCAGCGACAGCCCGTCCGGCATTTCGCCGCGGGCGATCAGCTGGTTTATCTCCTCAAAGGTAAACCAGCCGGTTTCCATTACCTCATCCTGATCCGCATCCATCCCCACCCAGCGTAAACCGGTGGCCAGCCAGGTGATAAATAGCTGATCGCTGCTGCCGTAGGAGGGGTTGAAGCGAATGATCTCCTCGACGCGTTGCGCCTGCCAGCCGGTCTCTTCCCGCAGCTCGCGCAGCGCGGCCGCCGCTGGATCTTCCCCTTCGTCAACGCCGCCTGACGGAATGGCCCACACTACCTTGTCGATCAGGTAGCGGTAGTGGCGAATCAGCAGCACTTTGCCCTCCTGGATAGCCACAACCCCCACCGCCGGGCGGGGATAGTGAATGGCGTAAAAGTCGCGGCGCTCGCCGGGGGCGATATCAATACCCACCTTGCGCATGCTGAACCACGGCGTTTCGGCGATGACCTGCGGGTCGTGCATATCGGCGGCGGTCAGTTTTTTCTTCATCCTGCCACTCCTGTCAAAAATGGAGCCTTCAGAACAACATAGCCGGAGACGGATAGCAATCGCCGCAGGTTGGCCCGATTTCATCGATCCTTGCCCAAATGCCCCTATTGCGCCAGGCTGGTACTCAGTACGATGTTCGTCAAATTACCCCCTGAGGAACGCCGACATGAACATCACCCATATCCGTAACGCGACCCAGATTATTGACTACGCCGGGAAAAAGTTTCTGATCGATCCGATGCTGGCGGACAAAGGCGCCTGGCCGGGTTTTCCGGGCACCGCGCGCAGCGAGCTGCGCAACCCGCTGGTGGCCTTGCCTTTTTCCCGCGATAACATTATCGACGTTGACGCAGTGATCGTCACCCATACCCATGACGATCACTGGGACGAGGCGGCGATCGCCGCGATCCCGAAAACCCTGCCGGTATTCGTCCAGCACGAGGCCGACGGTGCGCTGCTGCGCAGCCAGGGGTTCCAGGATATCCGCCTGCTGACGGCAGACAGCGAATTTGCCGGCGTGCGCCTGCTGAAAACCACCTCCGGCCAGCACGGCAGCGATCGCACCTACGCGGTGCCGGCGATGGCCGAACGCCTGGGCGAGGCCTGCGGCGTGCTGTTTCGCCATCCGCAGGAGAAGACGCTGTGGCTGGTGGGGGATACCATCTGGCGTGATGAAATTGCGGCCGACCTGCTGAAGCTGCGTCCGGACGTGGTGGTCCTCAACGCCGGCTACGCCCACGTCATCGGCTTTGGCCCGATTATCATGGGCAAAGAGGATCTCCTGAACGTACACTTCACCCTGCCGGAAGCGAAAATCATGGCTATCCACCTGGAGGCGGTCAACCACTGCCTGGTGAGTCGGGAAGAGATGCGCCATTATGCGCTGGATAATCAGATTGCCGAGGTAGTGTGTATCCCGCAGGATGGGGAAACCGTGGTTTATTAACGTGCGCAAGGGGAAGGAACGATGAAGCTCACCGATGTGGCGATTGTTGCCGTAGAGGGCTTTAGCCCGTTTCATTACGCCGTTCCCTGCATGCTGTTTGGCGATTCGGTCTCTGAAAACAAACGCTTTAATCTGCACATTTGCGCCGAGCGACCTGGGCTGCTGCGCGCCCGCGACGGCTTCGCGCTGTACGCCAGCGGCGATTACGCCGTACTGGAACAGGCGGATATCGTGGTGGTGCCTTACTGGGGCGAGGTCGACCGGCGCCCGCCGCAGGCGCTGCTTGATAGCCTGGTGCGGGCCCGGAATAACGGCGCGGAAATCGTCGGTCTGTGCCTGGGCGCGTTCGTCCTTGGCTACGCCGGACTGCTGGACGGGAAACGCGCGGCGACCCACTGGGAGTTTGAGCAGGATTTTCAGCACCGGTTTCCGCAGGTGCGGCTGGATATCAACGCCCTGTACGTCGACGATCAGCGGATCATTACTTCAGCGGGCACCGCGGCGGCGCTCGACTGTTGCCTCTACATTATCCGCCAGCGTTACGGCAGCCTCGCGGCCAACCAGATCGCCCGGCGGCTGATTGTTTCGCCGCACCGCGAGGGCGGCCAGGCGCAGTTCATCGCTCAGCCGGTGCCGAAAAATACCCGCGATGCGCGAATCAACTGCCTGCTGGATTATCTGCAGCAGCATATTGCCGAGCCGCATAATCTCGATTCGCTGGCCCGGGTGGTGGCGATGAGCCGCCGCAGCCTGACCCGCCACTTCGCACGGGCGACCGGGATGAGCATCACCGACTGGCTGACCGCCGAACGCCTGCGCCGCAGCCAGAGCCTGCTTGAGGCGGGGGATCTGCCGGTCGAGCAGGTGGCGGAGGCGGTGGGTTATCTCTCTGCCGTCACCTGGCGTCAGCAGTTTAAGGCGCGCTTTGGCGTCAGTCCGACCGAATGGCGGCGTACCTTTCGCCGCGGCGCTTAGCCGCCTAGGGTCGCGCTGTCGATCACGAAGCGGTATTTCACGTCACCCTTGACCATTCTTTCCCAGGCTTCGTTGATCTCATCGCCGCGGATCAGTTCGATATCGGCGACGATGCCGTGTTCAGCGCAGAAGTCGAGCATCTCCTGGGTTTCCGCGATCCCGCCAATCATCGACCCGGCAATTGACCGGCGGCGGATGATCAGATTGAACACTTCCGGCGACGGATGCGGTGTGGACGGCGCGCCTACCAGCGTCATGGTGCCATCGCGCTTCAGCAGCGTGGTGAAGGCATCGAGATTATGCGGCGCCGCCACGGTGTTGAGGATGAAATCGAAGCTTTTGACGTGGGCCGCCATTTCCTCTTCGTTACGCGACACCACCACTTCATCAGCGCCTAGCGCTCTGGCCGCATTACGCTTGGATTCAGAGGTGGTAAAGGCCACCACGTGGGCCCCCATGGCGTGGGCCAACTTGATTCCCATATGTCCAAGGCCGCCAATGCCAACCACGCCGACTTTTTTACCCGGCCCGGCGTGCCAGTGGCGCAGCGGCGAGTAGGTTGTGATCCCGGCGCACAGCAGCGGCGCGACGGCGGCCAGCTGCGCTTCGGGATGGGTTATCCGCAGCACGTAGTGTTCTTTGACCACGATCTGCTGTGAATAGCCGCCCAGGGTGTGGCCCGGCGCGTCCTGGGTCGGTCCGTTGTAGGTCAGCACCATATGGTCGCAGTAGTTCTCCAGCCCTTCAGCGCACTCCTCGCACTGTTGACAGCTATCGACCATGCAGCCGACGCCCACCAGATCGCCGACGGCGTAGCGCGAGACGGCCTCGCCGACCGCGGTGACCCGGCCCACAATTTCATGCCCCGGCACGCAGGGGTAGAGCGTTCCGGCCCATTCCGATCGCGCCTGGTGGAGATCGGAGTGGCAGACGCCGCAGTAGGCGATGGCGATCTGCACATCCTGCGGCCCCGGTTCGCGGCGGGTGATGGCCATTGATTCCAGCGGTTGGCTGGCGGAGTAGGTACCTATAGCGTTGATCAGCATAGCGAAACCTCTTGATTATATCGGTGTTAAAACGGGCGGACGGAGGTGAGCGTTTTTTGCGCGGTAAGGATAAGCGTAGCCTGGAGCGCCCGGGATGCGAGACGGGTAGCTCAAAGCGTTAAAACCGCTCCTCACCGGGTGAGGAGCAGAGTTTTCAGGGGGCGACTGGCGTCAGATAGTCCAGGCGCAGTGGCTCGGCGAGCAGGGAATCCATCTCGCCAATAAAGGCCTGAAAGTAGGGTTGGTCGATATGCTCATCCAGCGCCTGCTGGTCACGCCAGGACTCCCGCATGTAGAAGGTATCCGGCGCGTCGCGCAGCTGGAACAGCGCGTAGTCAAGATTGCCCGGCTCTTGTCTCGTCGGCAGGAGCAGACCCTGCAGGACCTTGCGCAGCGCGTCCGTTTGGCCTGGTTTCGCCTTGAGCACGGCGAGAAGGGTTATCATCTTAAAATCCCTCCAGCACAATCTTGCCCACTGCGCGTCCGGTTTCCAGCTGGCGATGCGCTTTCTGCAGATTGTCGGCGGTGATAGCGCCGTAGTGTTCGCCGAGTGTGGTTTTGATCGTGTGGTTGTCGATCAAGGCCGCCACGCGGGTTAGCAGCTGATGCTGGGCGATCATGTCATCCGTCTCAAACATTGAGCGGGTGAACATAAATTCCCAGTGCAGGGACAGGCTTTTGGCTTTCAGCGGCACCACGTCCAGGGTCTCCGGGTCATCAATCAGCGCCAGCTTGCCCTGCGGGGCGAGGGCGTCGATCAGCGCGTTGAAGTGCTGGTCGGTGTTGGTCAGGCTGGCGACATGGGTCACCGCGTTGATGCCGATGCGCGCCAGCTCGTCGGAGAGCGGCTTGCTGTGATCGATAACATGGTGCGCGCCCGCCTCGCGGACCCAGCGTTGGCTCTCCGGACGCGAGGCGGTGCCGATCACCGTCATGGCGGTCAGTTTGCTGGCCAGCTGGGTCAGGATCGACCCCACGCCGCCCGCCGCGCCGACGATCAGCAGCGTGTCGCCCGCGTTGCCGCCTTCCGTGACGCCAAGACGGTGAAACAGCAGCTCCCAGGCGGTGATAGCCGTCAGCGGCAGCGCGGCGGCGGAGGCGTTATCGAGGGTGCGCGGTTTGTGGGCCACCAGGCGCTCATCTACCAGCTGATATTCACTGTTGCTGCCGGCCCGGCCCAGGGCGCCGGCGTACCAGACCTCATCGCCTGGTGCGAACAGCGTCACTTCCTCACCGACGGACTGCACCACGCCAACGGCGTCCCAGCCCAGCACCCGCGGCGTGTCGCCCTGGAAGCCGGCGCGCACTTTGGTGTCCACCGGATTGACCGAGACCGCCTTCACGGCAACCAGCAGATCACGCCCGTGGGCGGAAGGGACCGGCAGGTCGATCTCGGTTAAAAAAGGGATATTGTCGCCGTCAGCGGCGGCTTGAGTAATGGCGATAGCTTTCATAACTGCTCCGGTCTGTGAATCGGGTGAATAAAGCGATGACGCGATAGTAGACCGGCGCCGGGAGGGGAAAAACGGGTTAACGGCAATAACAGTTATATGCAGAAAGTGAAAATCAGCCCACCTGATAGAAATCGAGCATCACCCCATCCTGAGTACGTCCGCCCGCGCAGATAAACAGCGAGGTGGTTAGCCAGCTGAGCGCGGGGGTATCCACCTCGAAGGTGGGGACGGTGCGAAAATAGATTTCTTCCGGCGGAATAGTGCTAAAAAAGCGCATATCGTCGGCGAACAGCTGGTCATGATAGCGGGCCGGCACCCGGCGAATACCGTTGTTTTCCACGTACACCGTCCCTTCCTCCACCTGCAGGGCATAGCGGGCGGATAGCCTGCACGTGCCGTCGGGCTCGATAATCTGGCTGTCGACGCCGCCGGGTAGCACGTGGCCGCGAAGTTGACCCGAAACGCTGCCGCCGAGAATCGGGATCAGCTGACGCTTGCCGGTTTGCGGACTGCGGGAAACGATTATCGGTTTATCAACCTGGATGGTAATGGAAAAACAGTGTCTCAGTTCGGGGGTCATCATGGCTCTCCTGTTTCGGTTGGCAACGGCACGCGGCCTTTGCACCAGTGTAACGGGTTCGCAGGAGACAAAATAACGCAGAGTTTGGATGAAAATGATTGACTGGGATGATGGGTTTTGCGGCTCAGTTTGGTATGGCGTGGCGGTGGAGGAGCAGAGGCAAACTGGCGGAAGATCACAGGAGTTGAACCTGCCCGGGACCGCTGGCGGCCCCAACTGGATTTGAAGTCCAGCCACCTCACCGGAGATGACGATCTTCCGCGCCTCGATTGCTACATGGAGGCGGGGCGCATTATAGCTACTTTCAGCCGTTTACCACATACCTGAACGCACTTTTTTACTGTTAAAACTGGACTTTGCAGAACAGTCTGAAACAAATCCGTTCAAAATCCATGGGTTACACTTTTTCATACGCTTTCAGGCTACCGCGATCACAGAAAACAAGAAACGTAATCTGATAACGAGATATCGCAATTCATCTTCCTGCGGCAAAGGTTTACAAGAAATGTAACCGGTACCAATCCATGGCGCCGCTAAGGGAATTGTGCCCATATGAAAGATCATATTTTGTCCGTCAAAGAGAAAATTGGCTACGGCATGGGTGACGCCGCCAGCCACATCATTTTTGATAACGTTATGTTGTATATGATGTTTTTCTACACCGATATCTTCGGCATCCCCGCTGGTTTTGTCGGCACCATGTTCCTGCTGGCGCGCGCGCTGGATGCGATCTCCGACCCGTGCATGGGCCTGCTGGCCGACCGTACCCGCAGCCGCTGGGGTAAATTTCGCCCGTGGATCCTCTTCGGCGCCATTCCGTTCGGCCTCGTCTGCGTACTGGCCTACAGCTCGCCGGACTTAAGCCACCACGGCAAGCTGATTTACGCTGCGGTAACCTACACGCTGCTGACCCTGCTCTATACCGTGGTGAATATCCCTTACTGCGCGCTCGGCGGCGTGATCACCGACAACCCGACACAGCGCATCTCACTCCAGTCCTGGCGCTTTGTGCTGGCGACGGCAGGCGGCATGCTTTCCACCGTGCTGATGATGCCGCTGGTCAACGTTATCGGCGGCGAAGACAAAGCGCTTGGCTTCCAGGGGGGCATCGCGGTGCTGTCGGCGATCGCCTTCCTGATGCTGGCCTTCTGCTTTTTTACCACCAAAGAGCGTGTTGAAGCGCCGCCGAGCAGCACCTCGAT
This sequence comes from Klebsiella sp. GG_Kp173, assembly GCF_040062415.1. Lineage (NCBI taxonomy): Bacteria > Pseudomonadati > Pseudomonadota > Gammaproteobacteria > Enterobacterales > Enterobacteriaceae > Klebsiella > Klebsiella sp. GG_Kp173. Next base: position 194,737 of record NZ_JBEAFZ010000088.1, on the reverse strand, counting down.
GCGCGAAGATTTGCGCGATATCTGGCGCAATGACCAGTGGCGAGTGGTTGGCGTGCTCACCATTCTCAATATCCTCGCGGTCTGCGTTCGCGGCGGCGCGATGATGTACTACACCACCTGGATCATGGGCTCGGCGGCGCTGTTCACCGTCTTCCTCACCACCTACTGCGTCGGCAACCTGATTGGCTCGGCGCTGGCGAAACCGCTGACCGACTGGAAATGCAAAGTCAGCGTCTTCTGGTGGACCAACGCCATCCTGGCGGTGCTCAGCGTGGCGATGTTTTTCGTACCGATGAATGCCGAAATCACCATGTTCGTCTTTATCTTCGCCATTGGCGTACTGCACCAGCTGGTGACGCCAATCCAGTGGGTGATGATGTCCGACACCGTCGACTACGGCGAATGGTGCAACGGCAAACGCCTGACCGGCATCAGCTTTGCCGGCACCCTGTTTGTGCTCAAGCTGGGTCTGGCGCTGGGCGGCGCGCTCATCGGCTGGATGCTGGCCGGCGGCGGTTACGACGCCGCAGCCAAAACTCAGAACGGCGCCACCCTCACCATTATTATCGCCTTGTTCACCCTCGTTCCGGCGGTGTGTTACCTGCTGAGCGCGGCGATCGCCAAACGCTTCTACACGCTGAAAACGCCGTTCCTGAAAAAAATGATGGCCGAGCTGGCCGAGGGCGCGCGTCGTAATGAACAAGATTTCGCAACAGCCCCGATCGACAAAGAATGGCAAAACTAAGAGGACGTTTTAATGAAAATCAGTGATGGAAACTGGCTCATTCAACCAGGGCTCACCCTGATCCAACCCGTACAGGTTTATGAGGTGGAGCAGCAGGGGAATGAAATGGTGGTCTATGCCGCGCCGCGCGATGTCCGCGAACGCGCCTGGCAGCTGGATACGCCGTTATTCACCCTGCGCTTTTTCTCCCCGCTGGAAGGGGTGATCGGGGTGCGTATGGAGCACTTCCAGGGCGCGCTGGATAACGGTCCGCACTACCCGCTGAACGTGCAGAACGACGTCAATGTCACCATAGAGGATACGGCCGAATTCGCCGAGCTGAAAAGCGGTAGCCTTAGCGTGCGCGTCACTAAAGGCGAATTCTGGGCGCTGGATTTTCTGCGCGACGGCGTGCGTATCACCGGTAGTCAGCTGAAAAACAACGGCTACGTGCAGGATAGTCAGACCCAGCGCAATTATCTGTTTGAGCGCCTCGACCTCGGTGTCGGCGAAACCGTCTACGGTCTCGGCGAGCGCTTTACCGCCCTGGTGCGCAACGGCCAGACGGTAGAAACCTGGAACGAAGACGGCGGCACCAGCACCGAGCAATCCTATAAAAACATTCCGTTCTACCTGACCAACCGCGGCTACGGCGTGCTGGTCAATCACCCGCAGCGCGTCTCCTTCGAGGTGGGCTCGGAGAAGGTCTCGAAAGTCCAGTTTAGCGTGGAAGGCGAATACCTTGAGTACTTCGTGATCGACGGCCCGACGCCGAAAGCGGTGCTCAACCGCTATACGCAGCTCACCGGTCGCCCGGCGCTGCCGCCGGCATGGTCGTTTGGTCTGTGGCTGACCACCTCGTTCACCACCAACTATGACGAAGCGACGGTGAACCGCTTTATCGACGGCATGGCCGAGCGCCAGCTGCCGCTGCACGTCTTCCATTTCGACTGTTTCTGGATGAAGGCCTTCCAGTGGTGCGATTTCGAATGGGATCCTCTGACTTTCCCGGACCCGGAAGGGATGATCAAGCGCCTGAAGGCGAAAGGGCTGAAGATCTGCGTGTGGATCAATCCGTATATCGGCCAGCGCTCGCCGGTGTTCAAGGAGCTGAGAGAGAAGGGCTATCTGCTGAAGCGCCCGGACGGTTCGCTGTGGCAGTGGGATAAGTGGCAGCCTGGGCTGGCGATATATGACTTTACCAACCCGGAAGCCTGTCAGTGGTACGCCGACAAACTCAAAGGCCTGGTGGCGATGGGCGTCGACTGCTTCAAGACCGACTTCGGCGAACGCATCCCGACCGATGTGCAGTGGTTTGATGGTTCTGACCCGCAGAAAATGCACAACCATTACGCCTTCATCTATAACGAACTGGTGTGGAACGTGCTGAAAGAGACCGTCGGCGAGAAAGAAGCGGTGCTGTTCGCTCGCTCCGCCTCGGTGGGCGCACAGCAGTTCCCGGTGCACTGGGGCGGCGACTGCTACGCCAATTACGAATCGATGGCGGAAAGCCTGCGCGGCGGGTTGTCGATCGGCATGTCTGGCTTCGGTTTCTGGAGCCACGATATCGGCGGTTTCGAGAATACCGCCCCGGCCCACGTCTACAAGCGCTGGTGCGCCTTCGGCCTGCTTTCCAGCCACAGCCGCCTGCACGGCAGTAAATCCTATCGTGTGCCATGGGCCTACGACGAAGAGTCCTGCGACGTGGTGCGCCACTTCACGCAGCTGAAATGCCGCATGATGCCCTATCTCTATCGTCAGGCGGCATTGGCCAATGAGTACGGCACCCCGATGCTGCGCGCGATGATGCTCGAGTTCCCGGACGATCCGACCTGCGACTATCTCGACCGCCAGTATATGCTGGGTGATTCAGTGCTGGTCGCGCCGGTGTTCTCCGAAGCGGGCGATGTGCAGTTTTATCTGCCGGAAGGGCGCTGGACGCATCTGTGGCATAACGATGAATTGCCGGGTAGCCGCTGGCATAAGCAGAATCATAATGCGCTGAGTCTGCCGGTCTACATTCGCGACAATACTCTGCTGGCGCTGGGCAACAATGACCAGAAACCCGATTATGCCTGGCATGAAGGCACCGCCTTCCAGCTGTTCCACCTCGAAGAGGGGCGCGAGGCGCGCTGTCAGGTTCCGGCGGCGGACGGTTCCACGATCTTCACCCTGAAGGCGAAGCGCCAGGGCAACACCATCGCCGTGAGCGGCGAAGGCGAAGCCCGCGGCTGGACGCTGTGCCTGCGCAATATCCAGCAGATAGCCGGCGTTCAGGGCGGCACGCAGACCGGCAGCGAATGGGGTGTGGTGGTGAGCGCCCAGGGCAATACGCTGACGATTACGTTGTAAAAGACTGCGTTAACGGCAGAGACCCTCTTCGCCTGGCGGAGAGGGTTTTTTATTCCATTTTTGTACAAAAAGTAATATTCATTTCAGTCTGGTGACTCAGGCCGCAGACGCCGTTGCTGAACGGTGATAGCGTATTCTGCCGCTGAGAGGAGCCCGCCATGGACGTAGAAAATATCTTTCGTGACGTGAAGCTAAGCAAAACGGAAATGACCGTGCTGCGCTTTATCCAGAACGACCCGGAGCAGTGTATCCGCCAGGGGGTCCGCGCCGTGGCGGAGCAGTGCTACAGTAATCCCTCCTCGCTGGTACGGCTGGCGAAAAAGCTTAAGTTCAGCGGCTGGCTGGAGCTGGTCTATTTCATCAAGTTCAATATCACCATGCCGAAGCTCGATGTCACCAACGATATCGACTATATGAGCATTCAGCCGGCGGAGGCGCTGACGCCACTGCTGGCAAGCCTCGCGCAGCAGCGCGTCCTGATCCACGGCAGCGGCTTTTCGCAGCTGATCGCCCAGTATATTTATAACAAGTTTCTCGTCACTGGGATGAATGCCAGCCTGGCGCTGTGGCCGGATTACGAAATTCTTGAACAGAAAAACGCCGCTCGCTTCGACTCCATCTGGATCATTTCGAAATCCGGGCGCAGCAGCTCAGCGCTTAACTGGGTGAAGGCCCTGGAGGGGAAGGAGATCAACCTGGTCTGCTTTACCGGTGATTATCAGAGCCCGCTGGCGCAGGCTGCAGATACGGCGTTTATTATTCACGACCCGCAGAAGTTTGACGATGATATTTACTGGAGCAACCCGTTTTTCGGCTACTGCATCTTAGGCTTTGAGCGGCTACTGAAGATGTGGTTTACCCGCGTACGTAACAATAGCTAGCCCCGCTAAGCGCGGTGCGAGCGGGGGAGTTCCCGGATGGCGGATGGCGCCTTATCCGGGCTACCGGGTGATGCAGCTATTTGTCGGGTGGCGGCTTACGCTTGACCCGACCTACATAAAATCATAACCGCTCCGTTCGTAGCCCCGCTAAGCGTAGCGCAAGCGGGGGAATCCCATCGGCAGCAGGTTACCGCCAGGCGGCGAACTGCTCATCGTCGAGGTAGGCCTCGACCAGGGTTTTCGCCAGCGAATAGGAACCGATCAGCGGGTGCGCCATCAGCGCCCGCACCGCCAGCGACTTATCCTGCTGCAGGATCGCCGCAACCGCCAGCCGCTCATACTCTTTCACGCAGGAAATCATATTTTTCTGCGCCGTCGGCACCTTCACCGGCGTTACCGGCTTGAGACCCTCCCGGCTCAGGTCGCAGCTGATCTCAATCACGTCGTCAGGGCGCAAAAAGTCGAGCGTGCCATTATTCTGGATCGACACCACGATCCGCTTGGTGGTGGTGCTGTTCACCGCTTCCAGAATATCCAGCGCCACCCCGGCATAGCCGCCGGTGTCCGGCTCTTCGATAAACTGCCGCAGCGTCAGCGGCTCGCGGGTATGAAATTTCTCCTGCCGGGATTCGTTCTGCATATAGCTATTTTCCCGGCGAAGGTAGTGCTGCATCCAGATATTGAAGGCGGCTTCCGGCTGCGTTCTGGCATCCACGGTGCGCAGCGCCTGGCGCATCTCCTGATTGATACGGGCGATCTGCTCCCCGCGCGTTTCGCCTGCCCCCTGAATCGCCTTCAGCGCCTCGTCGCGATAGTAATAATAATAGAGATATTCGTTGAGTAACTGGTTATCGCACAGCCGCACCAGTTCGGGTGAGAAATACTGCATCGCGGTCTTCTGGTACAGCGCCGGGCTGGCGATCAGCCGCTCGGTCACCGCTTCCCCGCGCACGGTGAAGTGGGTAAACCAGGAGAAATGGTTCAGCCCATAGCATTCCACGCTCAGGTCGCGCTCCTCACAGCCGAGGATCGCCGGCAGCTCACGAATCAGCTCGGAGGGGGCATCGCAGATCCCGTAGACCCGACGCTTAAAGCCGGACTTGACGATCGCTTCCGTCACCAGGCCTGAGGGGTTGGTAAAGTTAAACAGAATGGCGTCTTCGGAGGCATGCGCTTCGATCAGCCGGCAATAGTCGAGGATCGCCGGGATCGAACGCATGGCCATCGCGAAGCCGCCGGCGCCGGTGGTCTCCTGGCCGAGGGTGTTATGTTGCAGCGCAATGCGCTCGTCGCGAATACGGCTTTCATCACCACCGACCCGCAGGGTGGTAATAATATAATTGGCGTTTTGTAGCGCCGCGACCGGATCGGTAGTGGTCGTGAAATGAATATCCGGGCGAATGGTCGTAAATACATAGCGGGCAATTTCACCGAATATCGCCAGATTATCTGCAGAGTTATCGAGAAAAACCACCTCCGTTAAACCAATGCGGTGAGCATTATATGCCAGAGATTTCGCTAAAAATGCAGAGCGAACGCCGCCCCCGCCTAATACGGTTAATTTCATACAAACTCCTCATTAATTTTCTGCTAACCAGTTATCAACCCGGGAACGTACCTGTCCCACTTTTACGCCATAAATAACCTGAACCTCATTGCGATTGCGCACTACGCCGTTGGCGCCGGTATTTTTTAATTGCGCGTCATCAACCCGCGCCATATCGCGCACGGCCACGCGCAGGCGGGTAAAACAATTATCGACGGAGAGAATATTCTCCTTGCCCCCGAGACCACGGATAATGTCATCGGTGACCGACTGCGGCTGCGCGACTTTCTGGCGATACTCCGCTTTGCTGTAGAGCTTCACGTTCTCGTCATCTTCCCGGCCCGGCGTTTTCAGATTCAGCTTCACCACCAGAGTGCGGAAAATCACGTAGTAGACGGCGAACTGGCCGATACCGATAAGGACATATCCCGGCCAGCGCGTTAAGGAGACCGGTAGCGGCAGGTTATAGATCAGAAATTCGATCAGGCCCGAGGCTCCCCAGGGGCGTACGGTGAAGAGGTCGCAAATGGCCTGCGAGGCGGCGGTTAACGTCGCATGGATCACCCACAGCAGCGGCGAGACAAACAAGAAGGTGAACTCAATCGGCTCGGTGATGCCAGTCAGCATCGAGGTGATAATTGCCGGCAGCAGAATCGCCTTGGCCATCACTTTTTTCTCCGGCTTCGCGGTGTGGTAGAACGCCAGCGAGGCGCCGGCCAGGCCGAAGATGGTGGTCATCCCTTGCTGTGAGAAGCGTAGGGCCTCATTCATCACCGGGGTCAGATCCGGATGGCGCATATAGGCGAGAAAAATGGCCTGGGTACCGGAGACCACCTGGCCGTCCACGTTCAGGGTGCCGCCAATCTGGGTGAGCTGGAAGGGTGACCAGACAAAATGGTGCAGGCCGGTCGGGATAAGAAATTTTTCAAAGAAACCATAGACGAAGACCCCGGCGACCCCAGCATTTTTCATAAAGCCGGTGAGGGCGGAGATGCCGTGGGTCATAAACGGCCAAATCCAGGTAAAGGCGATGGCGTAGAAGATAACCACCGGCGTCATCGCCACCAGCGTCAGCTTGGCGCCGCCGTACATCGACAGCGCGCCGGGCAGCTCAATAGTAGAAACTTTATTGTGCACCCACGCGATAGTGCAGCCGAGAATAATGCCAAGGAAAACGCCCATATCCACCACTACAAAGCCCAGCAGTTGGGTTTGCCCGGTGCCATAATATTCACCGTTAATTTTTTCGGCGAGTCCGTGGGTGTGTTCCAGCCAGGAGTGGTTGGCGCCAAGAAACATAATGAAGCACATCACCGCAACCAGCGCGACTTCGGTTTTTTTATCTTTTGCCAGGCCATAGCTAATACCGACGCAAAATAATAAGCCGAGGTTGCCAAATAGAGGCCAAAAGGTGTCGCCGAGCATCTGCCCAAGCTGGTGCAGGAAACTGGTTTCAGCAATTAATGTCGGATTAGTTAATACTGAACTGAGGGCCAGAATTAAGCCAATGACCGGCAAGAACAATACGGCGCCGATCATGGCCCGGGAGAATTTTTGCATATTCTCCAGAATACGCTGACGTATTTCAGGCATGATTGATCCTTTTATATTTTTGTAGGTACAGGGAGCGGTTTGTTTTTATTGACTTCCAGTATTTTGGTTATAGCAACTCTGATATTTGAAAGGAACCAGTAGCGGTAAATAGGCACAGATAGCCGCTTATTGCACACAGGTTTCAGAATGCTTGCAGACCCCCTCCCTGAAAGGGAAAGGGCGTAGCCAGAGCGGAGTGTTTGCAGAGAAGCGTTCCCTCTCCCCGTGGGGGAGAGGGTGATGGGGCATCGCTAGGGCGTGACGGGAGTGGGCGCTGGCGCGGCGGGGGCGGTATTGACCTCGCCGTTGCGCATGGTTTGCGCCACCTGCTGTTTCTCCATATTCACGGCGCTAAGCTGTGCGTTGACCGTCGGCTTGAGCGGGGCATCGGCCTGCACGCTGCCGCTGGCGGTCAACTGGAGATTGCCATCCCCGCTAATGGGGAGCGAAGGCCAGCCCCAGGCCTGCAGAATATTCAGCGGCACGCCGCGGCCGTTCAGGCTCAGATTGACCTGGCGCTGCGGCAGCTGGGATACGGCGGCGGTGGCCTGCAGAATGCCGCGCTCGGTGAAGGCGCTGAGCTCAGTGATATTGACCGTCGACGCCGTGGCGCTCAGCTTGAGTGAAGGGCGACGCACGTCAATTCGGTTAAAGGTCGCCGCCGCGGCGTTCAGCGTCGCGCTACCGTTCCACACCCCCCAGCTGCCGTTTTTCACCAGCTGAAGCTCGCCGCCATAGCCATCGAGAGCGGTAATTTGCCATGGGAAGGCTGGGTCCACATCGATGATCAGGTTGCGGCTAGCGCTGAATTTTTTCAGCGTCAGGCTTTGCAGCCAGGCCGGCAGCGGGGCCATCCACAGTGGCTTCCAGTTCGCCGGCAGCGTGTACTCCAGCCCGGCGAAGGCGGTGTCGTCAAGCACCAGCGCGTTACCGGCGCGCAGCCAGTTGCCGGAGGTGCGCACCATGCCGCCCTCCCAGCGCGAGGAGAACTGGCGCAGGGCAATACCCTGGGGTGAAAATTCGGCATTCAGGATCGGGTCGAAAAAGTGCAGCGAGCCGTAGATAAATTCGCTGGCATTCATCGACAGCGTGCCGTCCTGGCTCTGCCAGCCGCCGTGACTGAGCGTCAGGTTGCGCAGGCTCAGGTCGAGGTCGGTTACCGCCCAGTCCGGCCCCTGCAGGCGCGCGTCGGTGATATCCAGGCGGCCAATCTGCAGAGAGGGGACCGTGGTTAACGGTGCGAAAAAGTCGGCCAGCGAGGCGGCGCTCTGCAGCCTGATCTCATTGAGCTGAAGGTTATCCACCAGCCAGCTGCCGTCGGCGCTGCGTTTCGCATTGCCGGTTAAGGTGCCGCGGGCGACATCGGCGCCGAGGGTGGAGAGGGTGACCTCGCCCTGATCAATCTTGCCCTGAATCAGAACATTGCTGGCTTCGACGCCATTGAGCGTCATCGAGCCCGCGCTCATCTGGATCTGCGCCGTTTTCCCCAGCACATTGCCTGCCTCCGGCGCCCATGGGCTGACGCCGCCAGTGACGCGCTGCGCGCTGAGCGCCCAGCCGGTTTCCGGACTATTGAAGGCCATATTGCGCAACATTAGCCGGTCTGCAGCGAACGGCAGGTCGGCAGAGTGGGGTGACAGATTCAGGGTGCCGTCGTTAAGGACAATCTCATCCGCATGCAGCGGGTCGCTAAACTGGCGGGTGCTGAAGCCAATATCGACCGTTTTCGCCACCAGGGTTGCCGGCTTGCCTTCCCGGCCAAAGGTGACGTTTTGCAACTGCACATGAAGAGGGGAGGAGAAATCGTGGTCCATCGCATCGAAGGAGACCTGCCAGCCGGTGCCATTGCTGAGCCAGGCGCTGGCCTGGCGGGCGCCCCAGTGGGTTTGCAGCAGGAACCACGCGCCAACGATGACGAGCAGCAGAGCGACTAGCAGCCAGAGAATCAGCTTTCCAAGAAATTTCATGGTCTTCCATTCTGTGAGATGCACATAACCGTGTTATGCCCGATTTATGCGCACTTCTCAAGGCAGGCGTGGTTTATTTCCGTGACGGGGCAGGCGGTGGAGGGCAGCGCCAGGGTGCCCCGGCCGATGGCACGACCGGGACGCGTTAAATCAGGCTTTTTCTGGCGGGAAAATTAAATTCAGAACAATCGCCGTGATACCGCCGGCGGCGATACCGGAGGAGAGCAGATTCTTCAGCCAGTCCGGCGCGAACTGCAGGATCAACGGCTGCTGCGACACGCCGAGGCCCACCGCCAGCGACAGGGCGATAATCAGGATCGCCCGGCGATTCAGCGGCTCGCGGGAGACGATGCGCACGCCGGACGCGGCGATGGTGCCGAACATCACCAGCGTGGCGCCGCCGAGCACTGGCTCAGGGATATGCTGTACGAAGCCGCTCACCGCCGGGAACAGCCCGAGGACGATCAGCATCAGCGCCACCACAAAGCCGACGTAGCGGCTGGCGACGCCGGTCAGCTGGATCACGCCGTTGTTCTGGCCGAAGCAGGAGTTCGGGAAGGTGTTGAAGACCGCGGACACAAAGGAGTTGAGGCCGTTAGCCAGCACGCCGCCTTTCAGGCGCTTCATATACAGCGGACCCGAGACCGGCTGTTCGGAGACGTCGGAGGTGGCGGTGATATCGCCGATGGTTTCCAGGGAGGTGATCATAAACACCAGCATCAGCGGCAGCAGCAGGCTCCAGTCGATGCCGAGGCCATAATAGAGCGGCGTCGGGACGGTGATGAGGCTGCTGTTGGTCGGGGCGGTGTTGGCTGGCAGCATATCGAGGAACCACGCCGCCAGATAACCGGCAGCCATGGCAATCACCAGCGAAGCGATGCGCAAATAGGGATTACGCTGGCGGTTGAGAATGATGATCAGCGCCAGCACGATGCCCGCCAGCAGCAGGTTCTTCGGCGCGCCGAAGGTATGGTCGGCCATCGCCGCGTAGCCGCCGCCGATGGAGGTCAACCCAACCTGAATCAGCGACAGGCCGATGATCATCACCACCACGCCGGAGACCAGCGGGGTAATGATGCGGCGCGCGAGGTGCAGGACGCGGGAGAGGACCATTTCCGTGCAGCTGGCCAGCATCAGGGTGCCGAACAGGGCGGCCATCATCGTCGGGACGTCGGCGCCGCCGGTTTTCAGCGCGGTGCCGCCCATGATCAGCGGGGCGACAAAGTTGAAGCTGGTGCCCTGGATGGAGAGCAGTCCGGAACCGACCGGGCCCCAGGCTTTGATCTGAATAATGGAGGCCACGCCGGAGGCGAACAGCGACATGCTGATGATATGTTGGGTATCTTGCGCCGGGAGACCGAGAGCCTGGCAGATTAATAGCGCCGGGGTGATCACCGCGACAAACATCGCCAGCAGGTGCTGGAAGGCGGCGAACAGGGTTTGCGGTAGCGGCGGGCGATCTTCGAGGCGGTAAATTAATTCGCTGGCTGGTTTGTGCGCAACCGGTTGCGCATTTTCTGACTCTGCGGTGTTAACGGACATCACAAGCAATCCCAAGGTGGCAAAGCGGGAATTTTATCGGACTGTAGACCAAAAGCAAACGTGTGCCATCGTTTGCCCATAAAAATTTATGCTGTGAATATGCGCAACGAGATTATTAACATTTTGTATGCTAAATCGCATCATTCAGGATACAAAATATCTTTTTCTGTCATTTTTTCCGCCGTTCTGCGTAAAATCCCCCTCTGCCTCCTCATGAAGAGAAGCTAAAGACACCAGGAATATCGTCGCGTGTGAATGGATCATGCGCCCATAAGGAGCTTTTTATGTTTCATCTCGATACCTTATCGACGCTCGTTGCCGCAACGCTTGTGCTATTACTCGGCAGAAAACTCGTCCAAACCGTACCCCTCCTCAAGAAATACACCATTCCTGAACCTGTTGCCGGCGGTCTGCTGGTGGCGCTGGCGCTGCTGGTGCTGAAAAAAAGTATGGATATCGATATTGATTTCGATATGAGCCTCAAAGATCCGCTGATGCTGGCGTTCTTCGCCACCATCGGTCTGAACGCCAACCTGGCCAGCCTGCGGGCTGGCGGCAAGGTACTGGGTACCTTTCTGATTGTGGTGGTTGGTCTGTTGCTGCTGCAGAACGCCCTCGGTATCGGCATGGCGAAGCTGTTGGGCCTGGATCCGCTGATGGGTCTGCTGGCCGGTTCTATTACCCTTTCCGGCGGCCACGGCACCGGGGCGGCATGGAGCAAGCTGTTCGTTGAGCGCTATGGTTTTGCCAACGCCACCGAGGTGGCGATGGCCTGCGCGACTTTCGGCCTGGTGCTCGGCGGCCTGATCGGCGGCCCGGTGGCGCGTTACCTGGTGAAACACTCTTCCTCGCCGGACGGGACGCCGGACGATCAGGTGGCGCCGACCGCCTTCGAAAAGCCGGACGTGGGGCGGGTGATCACCTCGCTGGTGCTGATCGAGAGTATCGCCCTGATCGCCATCTGTCTGACGGTGGGCAAGGTGGTTGCGCAACTGCTGGCGGGCAGTGTCTTTGAATTGCCGACCTTTGTCTGCGTGCTGTTTATCGGCGTGATCCTCAGCAACAGCCTGGCGCTGGCGGGGCTGTATCGGGTGTTCGATCGCGCGGTGTCGGTGCTGGGCAACGTCAGCCTGTCGCTGTTCCTCGCCATGGCGCTGATGAGCCTCAAGCTCTGGGAACTGGCTTCTCTGGCGCTGCCGATGATTATTATCCTGGCGGTGCAGGCGGTAGCGATGGCGCTGTATGCGGTGTTCGTCACCTATCGGATGATGGGTAAAAACTACGATGCCGCGGTGCTGGCAGCCGGGCATTGCGGGTTTGGTCTGGGGGCAACGCCGACGGCGATCGCCAATATGCAGGCAATTACCGACCGTTTCGGCCCGTCACATATGGCCTTCCTGGTGGTGCCGATGGTGGGGGCGTTCTTTATCGATATCGTCAACGCGCTGGTGATTAAGCTGTACCTGTTGCTGCCGATATTTGGTTGATAAAAAACCCGGAGGTGGTGCTGCGCACCTGTCCGGGCTACAAGATCGTGCTGTTTGGGGTTTTGTAGCCCGGCTAAGGCGTTTACGCCGCAAGCCGGGAATACCTCCACAATCTTACGCTTCGTCGTGCTCTTCCCACGCTAACGCGCGTTTCACCGCTTTCTTCCAGCCGCTGTAACGATAGTTACGCTCAGTGGTTTCAATCCCCGGGCGGAATTCGCGCTCAATCACCGCTTTTTCCTGCAGCTCATCGAGGTTCTGCCAGAAGCCGACCGCCAGACCGGCCAGATAGGCGGCGCCCAGGGCTGTAACTTCGCGCACTTCCGGACGCTCCACGCGGGTGCCGAGGATATCGGACTGGAACTGCATGAGGAAGTTGTTGGCCACCGCGCCGCCATCCACGCGCAGCGCATGCAGACGAATACCGGAGTCAGCCTGCATCGCTTCCAGCACGTCGCGGGTCTGATAGGCGATGGACTCCAGCGTCGCACGGATAATGTGGTTCGAGTTCACGCCACGGGTGAGGCCGAAAATCGCGCCGCGGGCATAGGGGTCCCAGTACGGCGCGCCAAGACCGGTGAACGCAGGCACGACGTACACGCCGTTGGTGTCCTTCACTTTGGTGGCGAAGTACTCGGAATCGAACGCATCGCTGATGAGCTTCATCTCGTCGCGCAGCCACTGAATGGAGGCGCCAGCCATAAACACCGCCCCTTCCAGTGCGTAGTTCACCTCGCCGCGCGGACCGCAGGCGATGGTGGTCAGCAGACCGTGAGTGGAGGTCACCGCTTTTTCGCCGGTGTTCATCAGCATAAAGCAGCCGGTGCCGTAGGTGTTTTTCGCCATCCCTTCCTTGACGCACAGCTGGCCGAACAGGGCCGCCTGCTGGTCACCGGCGATCCCGGCGATAGGAATACGGGTCCCGCCTTTACCACCGATGTTGGTCTGGCCGTACACTTCGGACGACTTGCGCACTTCCGGCAGCATGGCGCGCGGAATATCCAGCGCGTCGAGCATCTTGTCGTCCCAGTCCAGGTCGTGGATGTTGAACAGCATGGTACGCGAGGCGTTGGTGTAGTCGGTGACGTGCACGCGACCCTGGGTCATCTTCCAGATAAGCCAGGTGTCCACGGTGCCAAACAGCAGCTCACCGCGCTTCGCACGCTCACGGGAACCTTCGACATGGTCGAGGATCCATTTCACCTTGGTGCCGGAGAAGTAGGGGTCCACCACCAGGCCAGTGGCCTTGCGGATATACTCCTCCATCCCGTCACGCTTGAGCTGCTCGCAGATCTCGGCGGTGCGGCGGCACTGCCAGACGATGGCGTTATAGATCGGTTTGCCGGTCTCGCGCTCCCACACCACCACGGTCTCACGCTGGTTGGTGATACCGATGGCCGCGATCTGATCGGAGTTGATATCCGCTTTGGCCAGCGCTTCGACCAGCGTCGAGCTTTGGGACGCCCAGATTTCCATCGGGTCGTGTTCAACCCAGCCTGGCTTAGGATAAATTTGTTCGAATTCTCGCTGGGAGACGCTGACGATATTGGCATCATGATCCATCACAACGGCCCGGGAGCTGGTAGTGCCCTGGTCAAGCGCAACGATATATTTTTTGTCGGTCATAGTCGGTGTCCCGTAGTCAGATTACAGCGAAGCTTTATGTTGAGTGGAGGAAGAGGAGGGGCTCTCTTGCTCTTCGTCCACGCATGTGTCGCAAGGCAGGTGGCGGCCAATCAGCTTACGATAGCTGAACGCGCCCAGCGCCGCGCCGACCACCGGTGCGCACAGCGGCACCAGGAAATAAGGAATATCTTTACCGCCGGTGAAGGCGACGTCGCCCCAGCCGGCCAGCCAGGCGAAGGCTTTCGGGCCGATATCACGCGCCGGGTTCATGGCGAAGCCGGTCAGCGGTCCCATGGAGGCGCCAATCACCGCGATCAGCAGGCCGATCAGCAGCGGCGCCAGCGGGCCGCGCGGCACACCGTTGCCATCGTCGGTCAGTGCCAGGATGACGCCCATCAGGATAGCGGTAATCACCATCTCTACCGCGAAGGCCTGCACAAAATTGATATGCGGGTTCGGGTAAGTGGAGAAGATGCCAGCCAGATCAAGGCTTTCCACGCTGCCGCGTACCATATGGTGGGTGGTTTCATAATCGAGGAAAAGATTGTAATAAAGCCCGTAAACTAATGCCGCAGCGCAAAAGGCGCCAGCGAATTGCGAAATAATAAAAGGAACCACTTTGCGGCCATCGAAGCAGGCGAACAGCCAGAGCGCGATAGTCACCGCAGGGTTAAGGTGCGCACCGGATACGCCTGCGGTCAGGTAGATCGCCATGGCGACGCCCAGACCCCAGATGATGCTGATTTCCCATTGTCCGAAGCTGGCTCCCGCGACCTTGAGCGCAGCCACGCACCCAACGCCGAAAAAGATCAACAACCCGGTACCGAGGAACTCTGCGATGCACTGGCCTTTTAAGGTTGATGTTTGGCTCATAATCGAATCCTGAAGCGTGGTGATGATTATTGTATGTAGGGTGGTCACAGACGACCATATTGCCATGTAGGCATAGTGTTAATTTATCGTTAACGAGCAAAAACGAGAAATATCGAACTTCAAATGTGTGTACCACGTCAAGAAAATGAGCGTTTTCGCGCCATTCGCGCGCATTAAGCGCGCTGCCGGAGCGTTTCACCTCGCATTTTGTTAACCATAATATTAACAATGGCTCATGAAGTACGAGCGAACTGCGCTGAAAGTACCAGGTAAAGACTGAAAAGTGTTGCAAACCGCAATCTGCGCGGCTTGCCGCTGGACAGGGGCGGCGGGGATTCATACAATCGACGATAACACCGCTATGTGCGCTAATTTTCGTTAAGGCGGGACCGCGTATACGAAACACCAGTTTCTATCAACGCCTTGCAAGTTCAGGAGAGGTATGACGATGTCATTAGAAGTGTTTGAGAAATTAGAATCTAAGGTTCAGCAGGCGATTGATACCATCACTCTGTTGCAGATGGAAATCGAAGAGCTGAAAGAAAAGAACAACACCCTGGTGCAGGAAGTTCAGAGCGCGCAGCATGGTCGTGAAGAGCTGGAGCGCGAAAACAGCCAGCTGAAAGAGCAGCAGCAGGGCTGGCAGGAACGTCTGCAGGCGCTCCTGGGCCGCATGGAAGAAGTCTAATCGCTTCACGCCCTCTCCCGCCAGGGAGGGGGTGATCCTTATCCCTTCCTTTATACTCACAAGTTATAGCCAATCTTTTTTTATTCTTTAATCATTGAATCGCTTTCTGGCACGCTTAGCCCATCACAACACGACATAAAGAGAGCGGTGCGATGAATAAGTGGGGCGTAGGGTTAACTCTGTTGCTGGCATCCGCCAGCGTTCTGGCAAAAGATTTTCAGCTATTAAACGTATCTTATGATCCAACGCGCGAGCTGTACGAACAGTACAACAAAGCGTTCAGCGCGCACTGGAAGCAGGAGACCGGCGACAACGTGGTGATCCGCCAGTCGCACGGCGGCTCCGGCAAGCAGGCGACCTCGGTGATTAACGGTATTGAAGCGGATGTGGTTACGCTGGCGCTGGCCTACGACGTCGACGCGATCGCCGAGCGCGGCCGTATCGATAAAAACTGGCTGAAGCGCCTGCCGGATAACTCCGCGCCCTATACTTCCACCATCGTGTTCCTCGTCCGTAAGGGCAACCCGAAACAGATCCATGACTGGAACGATCTGATCAAACCGGGCGTGTCGGTCATCACCCCGAACCCGAAAAGCTCCGGCGGCGCTCGCTGGAACTACCTGGCGGCCTGGGGCTATGCCCTGCATCAGAACCATGGCGACCAGGCGAAAGCCCAGGATTTCGTCAAGGCGCTGTATAAAAACGTGGAAGTGCTGGACTCCGGCGCGCGCGGTTCGACCAATACCTTCGTAGAACGCGGGATCGGCGATGTGCTGATCGCCTGGGAAAACGAAGCGCTGCTGGCGACCAACGAACTGGGCAAAGACAAGTTTGAAATCGTGACCCCGAGTGAGTCGATTCTGGCTGAGCCGACCGTTTCGGTGGTCGATAAAGTCGTGGATAAGAAAGGCACCCGCCAGGTGGCGGAAGCGTACCTGAAGTATCTCTACTCGCCGGAAGGCCAGGAGATTGCGGCGAAGAACTTCTACCGTCCGCGCGATCCGAACGTGGCGAAGAAATATGCTAATGAATTCCCGAAACTGAAACTGTTCACTATCGATCAGGAGTTCGGCGGCTGGACGAAAGCGCAGAAAGAGCACTTCTCCAACGGCGGCACCTTCGACCAGATTAGCCAGCGTTAATTCTCTTGTCCCTGCTTGCGCTACGCTTAGCAGGGCTACAGTTCTGCGCTGTGCGTAACCCGGGTAAGGCGTCAGCCGCCACCCGGGAATCCCTGCTTGCACTAGGCTTAGCAGGGCTACAGTTCTGCGCTGTGCGTAGCCCGGGTAAGGCGCCAGCCGCGACCCGGAAAACGCTCCGCCCGTCATCTGTTTTCATTTAGTCATCAAATTACGTTACTCTTCCGCTTCAGGCTTAACAGGGAATGAAAATGAGAAGAGTAAGATACTTTTTGCTGGCGCTGCTGGTGGCGATCCTCGCGGCGCTGGCGGGCGGCTACTACTGGCTGCACTCTGGCAACCCGGACGCGTTGCGCAAGATTGTTCTGCAGCAGTGCGTTCCCCATCAGCAACAGCAGCAAAACCCGTCGCCGTGTGCCGAAGTGAACCTCAAGGGCGGCTATGTGCTGTTTAAAGATCGTAACGGCCCGCTGCAGTATTTGCTGATGCCGACCTACCGCATTAACGGCACCGAAAGCCCGCTGCTGTTGGATCCACTGACGCCGAACTTCTTCTGGCAGGCCTGGCAGGGGCGTGAGATCATGAGCCAGCACCACGGCGCGCCGGTTCCTGATAACGCGGTATCGCTGGCGATCAACTCGCGCAGCGGACGCACGCAAAACCATTTCCATATTCATATCTCTTGCCTGCGCCCCGATGTGCGCGCGCAGTTAGACAAGGATGCGGCGGCGATCAGCAGCCGCTGGCTGCCGTTGCCGGGTGGGCTTCAGGGCCATGAATATCTGGCGCGCCGGGTGACGGAGGCGGAGCTCGCCCAGCGCAGCCCGTTCCTGATGCTGGCGGAAGAGGTGCCGGAGGCGCGTCAGCATATGGGACGCTACGCGCTGGCGATGGCGCAGCAGAGCGACGGCTCTCTGGTGCTGCTGGCGACGGAGCGTAACCTGCTGTCCCTGAACCGGGCCTCGGCGGAAGAGATCCAGGATCATCGCTGCGCCATCCTTAACGCAAACCACTAGTTCTGGCGTTTACCTGTCTTACCTGTCGTCGTATTCTTGCTGAAAAAAACGACAGGAGACAGGCATGTCGCTCTGGCTTACCCACCCGCTGTTCCTCCCTTCACTGATTGTCGGCGTTACCATTGTGCTCTGGGCGACGTCGCTGCTGCCGGAATTTATCACCGCGCTGCTGTTTTTCGCTGCGGCGATGATGGCGAAAATCGCCCCGCCGGAGGTGATCTTTGGCGGCTTTGCCTCCTCGGCCTTCTGGCTGGTGTTCAGCGGCTTTGTGCTCGGCATCGCGATCCGTAAAACCGGGCTGGCGGACCGGGCGGCGCAGGCGCTGTCGGCGCGGCTAACCGACTCCTGGCCGCGGATGGTCGCCAGCGTGGTACTCCTGAGCTATGCCCTGGCGTTCGTGATGCCTTCCAACATGGGGCGCATCGCGCTGCTGATGCCGATCGTGGCGGCGATGGCCCGCCGGGCGGGCATTGCCGACGGCAGCCGCGGCTGGTTCGGCCTGGCGCTGGCGGTGGGGTTCGGCACCTTTCAGCTTTCGGCGACGATTTTGCCCGCCAACGTGCCGAATCTGGTGATGAGCGGCGCGGCGGAGGGCTCGTACGGTATCCATCTGAATTATGTTCCCTATTTACTGCTGCATACGCCGGTGCTTGGCTGGCTGAAAGGGGCGGCGCTGGTGGCGCTGATCTGCTGGCTGTTTCCCGGTAAGCCGCATCCGCCGCGCGACCTGGCGCCGCTGCCGGCGATGAGCCGCGACGAGAAGCGTCTGGCGTGGCTGCTGGCGGTGGTCCTCACGCTGTGGGTGACCGAGAGCTGGCATGGCATCGGCCCGGCGTGGACCGGCCTGGCGGCGGCGGTGGTCACGCTGTTGCCGCGGGTGGGCTTTATCAGCGGCGAAGAGTTTGCCAGCGGGGTGAATATGCGCACCTGTATTTATGTTGCCGGGATTTTGGGGCTAGCGATCACCGTCACCCAAACCGGGATTGGCGGCGTGGTGGGCAATGCGCTGCTGCAGGTGATGCCCCTGGATAAAGACAATCCTTTCACCAGCTTCCTGGCGCTGACCGGAATTACCAGCGCGCTGAACTTTATTATGACCGCCAACGGCGTGCCGGCGCTGTATACCACCTTTGCCCAGAGCTTTGCCGACGCCACCGACTTCCCGCTGCTGAGCGTGATTATGATTCAGGTGCTGGGCTATTCCACGCCGCTGCTGCCGTATCAGGCGTCGCCAATCGTGGTCGCGATGGGGTTAGGCAAAGTCCCGGCGAGGGCGGGGATGTTGCTTTGTCTGGCGCTGGCGGCGGTGAGCTATTTGATTTTACTGCCGCTGGACTACGCGTGGTATCAGCTGTTGGGGAAACTGTAGCGGCAAAAGAAAGCCCGGCTTGCGCTGTGCTAAGCCGGGCTCCCACGTTTTGTCAGTCAACCCGGTCGCGTGTCGCCACCGGGAAAAGCGAATTACGCTTTTTTCGCCGCTTCTGCTGCTTTAACGATCACCGCGAAAGCGTCAGCTTTCAGGGAGGCGCCGCCAACCAGCGCGCCGTCGATGTCCGGCTGGGTGAACAGCTCTGCGGCGTTGCCAGCGTTAACGGAACCGCCGTACTGGATGATCACTTGCTCAGCGATTTTCGCGTCAGCTTTAGCAATGTGGTCACGGATGAATTTGTGCACCGCCTGAGCCTGAGCCGGGGTCGCGGATTTGCCGGTACCGATAGCCCATACCGGTTCGTAAGCGATAACCACGCCTTCGAAAGCGGCAGCGCCCTGCGTTTTCAGTACCGCGTCGATCTGACGTGCGCAAACTTCTTCCGTTTTGCCCGCTTCGTTTTCGGCTTCGGTTTCACCGATGCACAGTACCGGAGTCAGACCCTGCTCTTTCAGCACGGCGAATTTCTTCGCGATCAGCTCGTCGGATTCTTTGTGGTAGGTACGACGTTCGGAGTGGCCGATGATGATGTACTGCGCGCCGATATCTTTCAGCATTTCGGCGGAGGTTTCACCGGTGAAAGCGCCGGACAGGTTTACGTCAACGTTCTGCGCGCCCAGGTGGATGTGGCTGCCTTCTGCCGCACGCTTAGCCAGGTCCAGATACATTTCCGGCGGGGCGATGGCAACTGCGCAGCCGCTTACGCCAGCCAGCTCGGTACGCAGGTTCGCAACCAGTTCGTTTACCATGTGGCGGCTGCCGTTCAGTTTCCAGTTACCCATCACTAAAGGATGTCGCATTTTAATTCTCCACGCTACTTAAGCGAATTAAGGAATATAGCCGCCCCAGAGGGCAGCATGGTCTGTGAAACAGTATAGAGACTCGTCACTGGAAAGGCTTTGCTTTTTGTCATTTATTGTTACCTTCCAGCGTTTCAGATAGCGCCAGCTTAATCGGTTCAACAGCGAAGGTCAGACCCTTTTCACCATGATCTGCCACCACATAGCGCACGGCGCCCTCGGTGTCGGAGAAGTAGCGTTTGCCTTTGCCGGCAGTCAGCAGTTTCTGCAGTTTTTGCTGGCTCTGCGCCGGGCTAAGGGTGGGCACGAAGGCGCGGATCATGGCGCTCATATACTCCAGCGCTTTGGCCTTCGCCGCCTTTTGCTCCGGCCCTTGGATCGGCAGCCAGGTGATCTGCATGGATTTGATCTTCAGCGTGCCGCGCTCCAGCGCGGTGGAGGCATAGAGATTTTCGTTAATCTTGCTGGCGGCGCGGGTCAGGTTAGCCCGATCGCGGCTGGTTGATATGGAACGGAATTCATTCAGAGGCAGCTTCGGGTTATCGGTGTTAAATTTTTCCCGGAACTGGCTGATCGACAGGTCAAAGCTCGGCGCGCCGGCGAGCAGGTAGGGGGCAGCGGTCGTCGATTCGCTTTCTGCGGACAACGCATGCGGGCCGACGGCAAGGCCCATCAGCCCACTGAAACACAAGATTGTCCACTTCTTCATGCCCGTCGTTCCTTTTTTTGCCTGCTGACGATTAAATCGGGAAGCGCGGCGCTTGTCAAAAAGTCACAACGCCAGGGTAAACTACGCAGACGATGATGATAAGGAAAAACGCATGACCCTACAGCAGTGGTTATTCTCAATTAAAGGGCGCATTGGCCGCCGCGATTTCTGGATCTGGATTGCCATTTGGCTGGTGACCATGAGCGCGCTGTTCACCCTGGCAGGCAGCAATCTGCTTAATCTGCAGACGGCGGCGTTTATTATTGTCTGCCTGCTGTGGCCGACGGCGGCGGTGGTGGTGAAGCGGCTGCACGATCGCGGCAAATCCGGACTGTGGGCGCTGCTGATGATTCTGGCGTGGATGCTGCTGGCGGGGAACTGGGCGATGCTGCCGCAGGTCTGGCAGTGGGGCGTCGGGCGCTTTGTGCCGACGCTGATTATCGTCATGATGCTGATCGACCTTGGGGCGTTTGTCGGCACCCAGGGCGAGAATAAGTTCGGCAAGGAGACCCAGGACGTGCGCTGGAAAGCGGACGCCTGATTACCAGTAGTGCTCCGCCGTCATGTGGCCCGGCCGGCGACGCAGATGTTTGGTCATCTGCCGGGTCTCTTTTAACAGCTGTTGGGTATCGCGCACCATCTGCGGGTTGCCGCACAGCATCACATGGCTGGTGTCGCGGGTCATCGGCAGGCCGACCGCCTCCTCCAGCGCCCCGGTTTCAATCAGGAACGGCACCCGGCCGGTCAGCGAGCCTGCCACGGTTTCGCGGCTGACCACCGTCTGGATGCGTAATTTGCCGGCGTAGCGCTGCTCGAGTTCGCGCATCAGCGGCAGATAGCTCAGGTCCGCGGCGTAGCGCACGGCGTGGACCAGCACCAGATGATTAAATCGCTCAAGATCTTTGCCTTCCTGGAGAATCGACAGATAAGGCCCGAGGGCGGTGCCGGTCGCCAGCATCCACAGAGTATCGCAATCCGGTACTTCCTCGAGGACGAAGAAGCCAGCCGCTTCGCTCACCACCTGGACCTCATCGCCCGGTTTCAGCGCCGCCAGACGCGGGCTCAGCTTGCCTTCCGGGACGGTGACCAGATAGAACTCGAGATCGGGATTGCCGGGGGCGTTGACGTAGGAGTAGGCGCGCTGCACGCGTTCGCCGTCGATTTCCAGCCCGAGCTTGGTAAATTGCCCGGCGGTAAACGGATGGACAGGCGCCCGCACGTATAAACTGAACAAGGCGTCCGTCCAGTACTCCACTTTTGTCACTTTGCCGCTAACCCAGTCCGCCATCGTCTTCTCCTGTTGCCAAGCGATGCCTTATCTTCGGCCCAGACGGGCAAGATTTCCACCCCGCAGGCGCAAGAAAGCTCTATTGATCAAATATAAACGAAGAACAGGACAACCGCCCGCGGACGGTTGCCTGGAGGAGAGAAAGCGGTATTACAGGATGTGCTGCTGGACGTCCGGATCTTTACGGTCGAGGTAATGAATCGACTGGATCCGACGGATGGTGCGCGACTTGCCGCGGATCAGCAGCGTCTCGGTGGTGGCCATATTGCCCTTACGGGTAATGCCGTCCAGCAGATCGCCTTTGGTGATGCCGGTAGCGGAGAAGACGACGTTATCGCTGCGCGCCATTTCATCAAGGCGCAGCACTTTACCCGCTTCGATGCCCATGGTTTTGCAGCGCGCCAGCTCGTTTTCACCGATGCGGCGATTCTCTTCGCTGTCGCCCTTCACGTGGTGACGAGCCAGCAGGCGGCCCTGCATATCGCCGTCGAGCGCGCGGATCACCGCGGCGGAAACCACCCCTTCCGGCGCGCCGCCGATGCCGTACAGCACGTCCACTTCGCTATCCGGCATGCAGGTGAGAATGGAGGCCGCGACGTCGCCATCGGGAATGGCGAACACGCGCACGCCCAGCTGCTGCAGCTGAGCAATCGCCGCATCGTGGCGCGGTTTCGCCAGCACGGTGACGGTCAGCTCGCCCAGCGGCTTGTTCAGCGCGCGGGCGATATTGCGCAGGTTCTCTTCCAGCGGCAGATTGAGATCGATAGCGCCTTTAGCGCCTGGGCCGACAATCAGCTTTTCCATATACATATCCGGCGCGTTGAGGAAGCAGCCTTTATCGCCGACCGCCATCACTGCCAGGGCATTAGCCTGGCCCATCGCCGTCATCCGGGTACCTTCGATGGGATCGACGGCGATATCCACCGCATCGCCCTGGCCGGTGCCCACTTTTTCGCCGATATAGAGCATCGGCGCTTCATCGATTTCGCCCTCGCCGATGACGATGGTGCCGTCGATATTGACGAGGTTAAGCATAATGCGCATGGCGTTAACCGCTGCGCCGTCGGCGGAGTTTTTATCGCCGCGGCCCAGCCATTTATAGCCCGCCAGCGCGGCGGCTTCGGTGACACGCGAAAATTCGATGGCCAGTTCTCGTTTCATAATCCACTCATTGTGTAGAAAGATTGCCCGCAGCGCGGCAAAAGCGCGCTACGCGTTGGAATAGCGTTCGGTTTCCGGCATCCAGCGCTCGATCAGCGCCTGGGCCTGCAGCGGATAGCGTTCATGAATGTGACGCGCAATGCGCTGAACGTCGGGGATCATCGCCTGATCGCGCAGCAAATCCGCCACTTTAAACTCAGCGTTGCCGGTCTGGCGGGTGCCGAGCAGCTCACCGGGACCGCGAATTTCAAGGTCTTTCTGGGCGATGACGAAACCGTCGTTACTGTCACGCAGCACCTGCAGGCGTTTCTGCGCCGTTTTAGAGAGCGGCGATTTATAGAGTAGCACGCAGTGGGAAGCGACCGCGCCGCGCCCGACGCGCCCTCTGAGCTGGTGCAGCTGAGCCAGACCCAGACGTTCCGGGTTTTCGATAATCATCAGGCTCGAGTTCGGTACGTCGACACCGACTTCAATGACCGTAGTGGCCACCAGCAGATGCATTTCGCCCTGCTTGAAAGCCTGCATCACCGCCTGCTTCTCCGCCGGTTTCATCCGCCCATGCACCAGACCGATATTCAGCTCCGGCAGCGCCAGCTTGAGCTCCTCCCAGGTCGCTTCCGCCGCCTGGGCCTCCAGCAGATCGGACTCCTCAATCAGCGTACAGACCCAATAGGCCTGGCGGCCTTCGTGGGTGCAGGCGTTGCGCACGCGGTCAATAATATCGCTGCGCCGGGTGTCCGGGATAGCGACGGTAGTCACCGGGGTTCGGCCCGGCGGCAGCTCGTCGATAACCGAGGTATCGAGGTCGGCGTAGGCGGTCATCGCCAGGGTGCGCGGGATCGGCGTGGCGGTCATGATCAGCTGATGCGGGTGGAAACCCTGCTGCTGACCTTTCTCCCACAGCGCCAGCCGCTGGTGTACGCCGAAGCGGTGCTGTTCGTCGATGATCACCAGCGCCAGGCCGTTAAACTGCACCTGTTCCTGGAAGATGGCGTGGGTGCCGACAATCATCTGCACCTCGCCGCTGGCGATAGCGTCCTGCTGCGCCTGGCGGGCTTTGCCTTTCTGTTTGCCCGCCAGCCAGCCGACCTCAATGCCCAGCGGTGCAAACCAGCTGCGGAAGTTGTTGGCGTGCTGCTCGGCGAGCAGTTCGGTGGGCGCCATCAGCGCCACCTGTTTGCCGTGGGCGATAGCGCGCAGAGCGGCCAGGGCGGCGACCAGCGTTTTACCGGAGCCGACGTCGCCCTGCACCAGGCGCATCATCGGCACGTCCAGCGCCATATCGCGCTCGATCTCGGCGGTGACCCGCGCCTGCGCGCCGGTGGGCTTAAAGGGTAGGGAGGCCAGCAGCTGATTTTTCAGGGTATCGTTGGCGCCGAGCGGCAGGGCGTGATAGCGCTGGGCGCCCGCCCGCAGCGCCAGCATGCTGAGGTTGTGCGCCAGCAGCTCTTCCAGAATCAGGCGCTGCTGCGCCGGGTGCTTGCCGCTTTCCAGCTCGCTAAGTTGCAAGGAGGGAGGCGGACGGTGCAGCGTACGCAGCGCCTCCGGCAGGCTCATCATCCCCTGCGACAGCTCCGGCGGCAGGAGTTCGCTAATTGCGCAGGTCTCGAGCAGCTCGAGCGCCTGATCGGTGAGCTTGCGCAGGGTCGCCTGCTTAATGCCTTCGGTAGTCGGGTAGACCGGCGTCAGGGTCTCCTGCAGCTCCGGGGTGCTCATATCGCCCTGGACGCGGTATTCCGGGTGGATCATCTCGGCGCCGTACTTCCCGCGTTTGGCTTCACCGTAGGCCAGCACTCGTCGACCGGTCGCGAGGCTGTTTTTCATCGCCGCGTTGAAGTTGAAAAAGCGCATGGTGAGGATGCCGGTGCCATCGCTGATCTGGCAGGTCATCATTCGGCGGCCGCCGAAGGTGATATTGCTGTTGAGCACTTCGCCTTCCACGGTGGCATAAACCCCGGGCAGCAGATCGGCTATCGGGTAAAGATGGGTGCGATCTTCGTAGCGCAAAGGCAGGTGCAGCAGCAGATCCTGTACCGTATGCAGGCCGATCTTCGCCAGCTTGCTGCTCTGCGCAGCCCCAACGCCGGTGAGTGAACTGAGCGGAACGGCATCTAACAGGCGGCCTGACATGGGGTTTACCTCGCAGCCTGCATGGTGGCCCACCACGCGGCATCGGCTTCCACTTCGCCCTGCTCGTTAACGTGGGGGTAAGGTAGCCCTTTCTGTCTCGCGACGCGGGCCAGCACCGGATAGCCGCCTTCAAACAGCAGGCGCTGCTGCTCTTCCGGCGGCAGCATGCTGTTGGCGCGTTGGTACATCCCGGCGTTCTGTCGCTGCCGCTGGGCTTCATACAGGATCAGCGCCGAGGCGACGGAGACGTTCAGCGACTGCACCATGCCGATCATCGGGATAATAATGTCCTGATCGGCCAGGGCCAGCGCTTCCTGAGTGATGCCGGTTTTCTCCTGACCCATCAGGATGCAGGTTGGGCGCGTATAGTCGATTTCACGGAAATCGATGGCTTTGCCGGAAAGATGGGTGGCGAGGATTTGCATACCCTGGCCTTTGAGGTGGCCGACGGCATCTGCGATGGTACGGTGGGTTTTCACCTGCACCCAGCTGTTGCTGCCCGCGGCGGCGGAGGCCATGGTGCGCATCCGGCTGCTCGGCCAGACCGCGTGCACCTCGTGTACGCCAACGGCGTCTGCGGTCCGGATGACCGCAGAGACGTTATGGGGCTTATGGACCTGCTCCATGCAGACCGTCAGGTCAGGCTGACGCCTGGCGAGCATCTCGCAGATACGCGCATAACGCTGTGAATTCATTACACTTCATCCTTCGAATTACCTCTTTAGTCGCTGCGGATCACGCGGCCCATCCCTGGGCCTCGCCCCTGACGGGGCCTGCAAGCAGCGTTCAAATCTGCTCCCGGCAGATTTGTCATTCGCTTGCTGCCTTGATGCAATTCGAATGTTTTGTCTAAAAGCTAATTTCGGTTACGGGTGACTTTAATCACGTCCGGCATGACGCGGATTTTGCGCATGATATTCGCCAGATGCACGCGGTCGCGGGCGGTCAGGCGGATAAAGGCGCTGTATACGCGGCCATCTTTCTCTTCCGTATTCAGACTCTGGATATTGGAAGAGGCGGTGTTGATCGCCGCCGTCAGGTTAGCCAGTGCGCCCTGGTGATTAAACATATCCACCTTGATCTCCGTAATGAACTCCTGAGCGGTCTCTTTATCCCACTCAACCGCCATAAATTTCTCCGGCTCTTTCTGGTAGCCGCGGATGTTACGACAGGATTCATGATGGATAACCAGCCCTTTGCCGGGACTGACGTGGGCGATAATCGGGTCACCGGGGATCGGACGACAGCATTTGGCGAAAGTGATCAGCACGCCATCGGCGCCTTTGATTGGCAGATGGCCGTGGTTCGAGGCATTGGCCGGCACCGGTGCCGCAGCGGCTTCGCCCTGCTGCAGGTTTTTCGCCACCACCACGCTCATGGCGTTGCCCAGACCGATCTCCGCCAGCAGATCGTCAAGCGAGGCCAGCTTCATCCGGTCGAGCTCGCGCTGGATATTCTCCGGCGGGATCTCGGCGAGTTTGCGGCTACCGCCCAGCGCGTGGTTGAGCAGACGACGGCCAAGGCTGACCGAGTCATCGCGCTTGAGGTTTTTCAGCAGCTGACGGATCTTGGCGCGCGCCTTCGAGCTGACGACAAAGTTCAGCCAGGCGGCATTCGGACGTGCGCCCGGCGCGGTAATAATTTCGACAGTCTGACCGCTGGAGAGCGGCTGCGACAGTGGATAGGGCTGGCGGTCGACGCGCGCGCCGACGCAGGCATGGCCGATATCGGTATGCACCGCATAGGCGAAGTCCACCGGCGTGGCGCCAGCGGGCAGTTCGACAATGCGCCCTTCCGGGGTGAAAACGTAAATCTCATCGGGGAACAGATCGGATTTAACGCTCTCAATAAATTCAAACGAGCTGCCGGCGCTCTGCTGCAGCTCCAGCAGGCTTTGCATCCAGCGCTGGGCGCGGATTTGCGCGGTGGTGCTGCTTTCGCCGCCGTGCTCTTTATAAGCCCAGTGCGCCGCGACCCCCATCTCCGCCATCTGATCCATGTCTTCGGTACGAATTTGTACCTCGACCGGGACGCCGTGGGGGCCGATCATCGAGGTGTGCAAAGACTGATAGCCGTTCGCTTTCGGAATGGCGATGTAATCTTTGAAACGACCTGGACGCGGTTTATAGAGGCTGTGCATCTGGCCAAGCACGCGGTAGCAGACATCGGCATCGTGGACGATAACGCGGAAGGCGTAGATATCCATGATCGAGTGAAAACGCTGCTCTTTGAGCACCATTTTGCAGTAGATCGAGTACAGATGCTTTTCGCGACCGCTGACGCGGCAGGGGATCCCCGCTTCCTGCAAACGCCCTTCGATTTCCGAGAGGATCTTTTGGATCATCTCTTTACGGTTGCCGCGCGCCGCTTTGACCACCTCTTTAATGACGCGGTAGCGGTTCGGGTACAGCGCCTCAAAGCCCAGCTCTTCGAGCTCAGTTTTGATGTGATGGATACCTAAACGGTGCGCCAGCGGGCTGTAGATTTCCAGCGTTTCGCGGGCGATGCGGCGGCGTTTATCCGGGCGTAGCGAGCCCAGGGTACGCATGTTGTGGGTGCGGTCGGCAAGCTTGATGAGGATGACGCGGATGTCCTGCACCATCGCCATGATCATTTTACGAAAGTTTTCGGCCTGCGCCTCTTTCTTATCGCGGAACTTGAGCTTATCAAGTTTCGATACCCCCTCTACCAGTTCGGCGACGCTTTTACCAAAAAGCTGTTCCATGTCCTGGTAGGTGGCGGGAGTATCTTCAATCACATCATGCAGCAGCGCGGCCATCAGCGTTTCGTAGTCGAGCTTCATCTCGGCCAGAATACAGGCTACCGCGACCGGGTGCGTGATATAAGGTTCACCGCTTGAACGTGTCTGACCCTCGTGAGCGTCACGTGCAACGAGATACGCCTGCCGCAGACGTTTGATCTGGTCTTCCGGCAGGTAGTTTTGAATCAGCTGATTCAGGCTTTCAAACAGATACAAGGGCGACCCGCTGTGTGATTAACGACGACCTTCAGCAATCGCGGTAACGGCTTGTAATTCAGCGGCTTCCTGCTCTTGCTGTTCCTGGCGCTCACGTACGTCGAGGATCTGGTTGTTGATCAGACCTTCTTCGATTTCGCGCAGTGCGATTACGGTGGTTTTATCGTTTTCTTCCGGTACCAGCGGATCCTTTCCGCCGACCTGCATCTGACGAGCGCGACGCGCGGCGACCAGTACCAGGTCAAAACGATTACCAATTTTCTCTACAGCGTCCTGAACAGTTACGCGTGCCATACTTAAAATGCTCCACAGGTGAAGAAATGACTGGGCATGATACTGAATGTGGGTTCAGTCTGCCAATAGTTTGGTGATTAAAGCGCCATGTCGCTGCTTTTGGCGGCTCATGCGCAGACGTTCAGCGCGGATGATATTTTTCAGGTCGCTCAGGGCGGTGTCAAAATCATCGTTCACAATCAGGTAATCATATTCGGCGTAATGGCTCATTTCCGCAACGGCCTGGGCCATTCGTTTCGCGATCACCTCTTCGCTGTCCTGGCCGCGGCCGCGCAGGCGACGGTCCAGTTCATCTTTTGACGGCGGCAGAATAAAAATGCTGCGTGCGCCCGGCATGCTTTTACGGATCTGCTGCGCGCCCTGCCAGTCGATATCGAGGAAGACATCAACACCGGTCGCCAGCACCTGCTCGATCGCTTTACGCGACGTGCCGTAATAGTTGCCAAAGACCTCTGCATGTTCCAGAAACGCGTTTTCGCCAATCATCGAGCGGAATTCGTCGTGATTCACGAAGAAATAGTGTTCGCCGTGCACTTCACCCGGACGCGGCGCCCGCGTGGTATGGGAAACCGATACCTGGGTGTCATACAACGGTTGGGTTTTTAATAAAGCCTGAATCAGGCTGGATTTACCCGCGCCGCTAGGGGCGGAAACAATATAAAGCGTGCCTTGAGCCATGAGTGTCTTTTGTATGTGGTTATCGAAAGAGGTCCTACATACGAGCCTATTATACACGTCGCCGCGGCGTGACGCAGTCCTTGTCACACTTTTTGCCGCTGTTTCTTTCATTTTGCCTGCCGTTTTCCTAAATTCGCCAGCCGTTGCTGCAACGAGGTGCAAATCCTGGAAGGCGCTTCGCAGGGTGAAAAAGCCCCCGTCGCGGTTTCCGGTATTCTGCCGCAGACTCTCCGTCAGGTGCTGAAGGAGGGAACTGCAATGCGTAAAGGAGGGGGGTGGCTGGCGATAGGGATGTTCTCTGCCAGCGCGCTGGCGACGTGCCCGGACTGGCCGCCGGCTAAAGGCAGACAGGAGATTGCACGTCTTCATCAACAGATTGACGCCTGGAACGAGGCTTACTGGCGACAGGGCGCCAGCGAGGTGAGTGATGACGTTTACGACCAGCTCACCCAGCGCCTGACGCAGTGGCGGCAATGCTTTCGGGGCGCGACGCCTGAGGAGGACGGTCTGTCTCCACCGACCGGCGATACGCGTCATCCGGTCGCCCATACCGGCGTACGCAAGCTGGCGGATGAAGCCAGCCTGGCCCGCTGGATGAAAAATAAAACCGACCTGTGGATACAGCCTAAGGTGGACGGCGTGGCGGTAACCCTGGTCTATCGCCAGGGGCATCTGGTTCAGGCTATCAGCCGCGGGGATGGCCTGCGCGGTGAGTTGTGGACCGCCCGAGCGCGGCAGATCCCGGCGCTGGCGAAGCTGACGACCGGCGAACTGGCCAACAGCGTGCTGCAGGGGGAGCTGTTTCTGCGTCGGGAGGGGCATGTTCAGCAGCAGGCTGGCGGAATGAACGCGCGGGCGAAAGTCGCCGGGTTGATGATGCGGGCTGACGCGGCGGCGCCCCTCAGCCAGCTGGACGTTTTTATCTGGGCCTGGCCAGACGGTCCGTTGGATATGCGCCGTCGTCAGAAGCTGCTGGCGCAGGCGGGGTTTATCTACAGCGGACAATACACCCATCCGGTGACGCGTGTTGAGCAGGTGGCGGAGTGGCGCCAGCGGTGGTATCGCTCGCCGCTGCCCTTCGTCAGCGATGGCGTGATTGTGCGTGAAGGGCGCGAACCGGCGGGGCGCGTCTGGTCACCGGGAAAGGGCGAATGGCTGGCAGCCTGGAAATATCCTCCGGCATCGCGGGTGATGGAGGTGCGGGCGATCCATTTCAGTACCGGCCGCAGCGGTAGAGTCAACGTAGTGGCTGAGCTTGAGCCCCAGCGACTGGATGACAAACGCGTGCAGCGGGTTAACGTTGGCTCTGTGGCCCGCTGGCAGGCGCTGGATATTGGGGTTGGCGATCAGCTGCAGATCAGTCTGGCAGGTCAGGGTATTCCACGGATCGACGCGGTCGTCTGGCGGATGGCCGAGCGCCTTAAACCGACGCCGCCGGCGGCCAAATTCAATGCGCTAACCTGCTATTTCGCCACCCCTGAGTGCAGCGAACAGTTTCTTTCCCGGCTGGTCTGGTTGTCATCAAAGTCGGCGCTGGATATCGATGGCGTAGGGGAAAACGTATGGCGCGTCATTCAGCGGCAGCACCCGATGGAGCATCTTTTTTCCTGGCTGGCGCTCACGGCGGAGCAGCTGCAGGCGATGCCTGGGATCTCGGCCGCCCGTGGGCAGCACCTCTGGCATCAGTTTGATCTTATTCGTAAACGGCCTTTTATACGCTGGGTGCTGGCGATGGGGATCCCGGTGCCCCAGGAGGCGCTGGCGCAGCCTGGAAATGAAAACTGGCGCCTCCTCACGGCAAAGAGTGAAGCGCAATGGCGCACGCTGCCGGGCGTGGGGGCGATCAGAGCCCGACAGCTGGTGGCTTTCCTGCATCACCCTGACGTGGCGGCGCTGGCGCAATGGCTTAGCGGGCAACGCATCCCCGGGTTTTGAGGCGGTTAGTGGGCGTCGTGGGTGTAGTGGAAGACCGGTAGCCCGAGCTTCCAGCGCAGCGCCAGCATGCGGGCGGTAAAGCCGAACAGCAGCGTGGCCAGGACCACCACATCGTGGCTGCTAACGTAATGTTGCAGCGCTATATAGAGTACCGCTGCGGCAAACGAGATCCCGGCGTACAGCTCTTTCTGGAAGACCAGCGGAATGCGTTTGCAGAACATATCGCGCAGTACACCGCCAAAAACGCCGGTGATGACCGCAGCAATAGAGGCGATAACCGGCCCTTCTCCCATATCCAGGGCGATTTGCGCACCGATGATGGAAAATACGATCAGCCCCAGCGCATCCAGCACCAGGAAAAGCCGGCGCAGGTGCGGCATTACCGGGGCGGCAATTGTGGTAAGGACGGCGGCGACGGCGACAATAATGACGTATTCCGGATGCTTCACCCAGCCGAGAGGATAGTGTCCCAGCAGGATATCGCGAACGGAACCCCCGCCCAGCGCGGTCGCGGTGGCGATAATAATGACGCCGAACGTATCCATCCGCCGACGCCCGGCAGCCAGCGCTCCGGTCATGGCTTCCGCGGTGATACCGATTAAATACAGAACATGAAGCAGCATAGATCCCCCCAGACAGTGGCCGGCAGGTTAACGATTTGTGCGCAGGATCACGATTGAGATTTTCTAAAGTGAAATAGTTAGGCCAGGAAAAACTAATGCCAATATAGATTAAATTGGCTTTAATTGGCGGTTGATTTCTATTTTTTGAATTTTTAAAAATTAGAAAAAGTAATGACTTGTTCCCGATCGATTTTCTATATTGAAAACGCTACGAATACCTAATGTTTAAGTCCCGACCTTTATCCTTTTATTTTCTTTCTCGAGGAGATGAGAAAATGCGTGTCGCCGCCGGGAGCAAACATTCTCTGACTCGCCTGTTGGCCGTGGTATTAACCGGGATTCTGGCCGGTCTGTCCGGCATGGTTTTGGCACTGATTTTACACGCCATTCAGCACCTGGCTTTTGGCTACAGTTCCGGGCAGATCGTCGGTTCGGTGTCATTTTTACAGGGCGTCACGGCGTCGCCCTGGCCACGTCGCATCGCGGCAATCGTGGCCGGCGGCATCGTCGCCGGATTTGGCTGGTGGCTGCTTGGTCGCTATGGGCAGAAGCGGGTTTCCATTGCCGCGGCGGCGGCTAACCCTTCCGTCCCCATGCCCGCGGGCACCACGACGATCCACGCCCTGTTGCAGATCGTCACCGTAGCGCTGGGTTCCCCGCTTGGCCGCGAAGTGGCGCCGCGGGAAATGGGCGCGCTGGGAGGGGGGATGGTGGCGCGTAAGCTGAGCCTGCTGGAGGATGACACCCGCACGCTGATTGCCTGTGGGGCGGGCGCGGGCCTGGCGGCGGTGTATAACGTCCCGCTGGCAGGGGCGTTGTTCACCCTCGAGGTCATGCTGCTATCGTTTAGCTGGGAAAAAACGCTGGCGGCGATAATGACCTCGGCGATTGCCGCCTGGACGGCCACCCTCGGGTTAGGGGATGAATCGCAATACCATTTTGTTTCCAGCGCGCTTCCGCACACCTTTCTCTGGTGGGCGATTCTGGTGGGCCCGATTCTGGGCGCCGGCGCCTGGCTCTTTCGCAAAGCGACCAGCGCAGCGCGTTCACGCGTGCGAAGTAACTGGCAGATGCCGGTGTTCTGTCTGCTGGCGTTTTCACTTCTTGCCGTCCTGAGCCTCTGGCTCCCTGCGCTACCGGGCAATGGCAAGGGGCCGATGCAGCTGGCGCTCAGCGACGGGCTGCCTCTCTCCATGGTTGCGATCCTGTTAGGGCTGAAGATGGTGGTTATCCTGGCGGTGCTGCGCGGCGGCGCGGAGGGCGGGTTGCTAACCCCGGGGCTGGCGGTGGGCGGGCTGGCCAGCCTGCTGCTCTGCGCGCTCTGGCAATCAGGGTTCCCCGGCGGAGATGAAAGTAGTTTCGCCCTGGTGGGGGCAGCCGCTTTTCTCGCCGCCTCCATGCAGATGCCGCTGACGGCGGTGGTGCTGGTGATGGAATTCACCCACATGGATCACAGCTATCTGGCCCCGACGCTGCTGTGCGCGGCAGGGGCGTTTTTGACCTGCCGGGTACTGGATAAGAAATATTGCTTTTGAAATGGATGAAAAAAGGCCGGTAAACCGGCCTTCAGAAAGGTATCTGAGATTACTCGATATTCTGGATCTGCTCGCGCATTTGCTCGATCAGCACTTTCAGCTCAATCGCGGAGTTGGTGACCTCGGCATTGATCGATTTTGACGCCAGGGTGTTCGACTCACGGTTGAACTCCTGCATCATAAAGTCGAGACGGCGACCCACGGCCTCTTTCTTTTTCAGAATGTTGTAGGTCTCTTTCACGTGGGCTTCGAGGCGGTCCAGCTCTTCGGCAACGTCGATACGCTGCGCCATCAGCACCAGCTCTTGCTCGAGACGGTTATTCTCCAGCTGCACTTCCGCATCCTCCAGCTTGGCGACCAGACGCTCGCGCTGCCACTGGAGAATTTCCGGCATATGGGCGCGAACTTTCGCCACTTCGCCGCTCACGCCTTCAAGACGCTGCTCGATAAGCGTTTTCAGCGCCTGGCCTTCCGTTTCGCGAGCGACGATGAAGTCATCCAGCGCGCCGTCAAGGGCTGCCAGAATGTCGGCGGCGATGGCGTCAAGATCCTGCTCTTTGGCGGCCATTACGCCCGGCCAGCGCAGGATATCAACCGGATTGATTTCCCCTTCATCGCTCTGCATTTTCACCCAGTTGGCAGCGTTAACCAGCTGTTTAGCCAGCTTTTCGTTGAGAATGAGTTCGCCCTGAGCGCTGGGGTCTTGTTCAAAACGCAGGGTGCATTCGACTTTACCGCGAGTCAGGCGGGCGCGAATGCGTTCGCGTACCACGGGCTCCAGGCTACGGAACTGCTCCGGCAGGCGGAAGTACGTTTCCAGATAGCGCTGGTTTACCGAGCGCAGCTCCCATGCGGCGCTACCCCAGTCACCCTTGATTTCACGGCGGGCATAGGCGGTCATACTGCGGATCATAGTCGTTCCTGTTTTTAAAGGAGAGTGGGGAGGATTATAGCTTTCGAGACCTTATCAGGATAGGAATAAGCGCCTTTAATCCGTATAATGCGCAGCCACATTCGTTTCAAGCCGGAGATTTCTATCATGCGTCCAGCAGGTCGTAGCGCCAACCAGGTGCGCCCCGTCACCCTGACCCGTAATTACACAAAACACGCTGAAGGCTCTGTGCTGGTTGAATTCGGTGATACCAAAGTGCTGTGCACCGCCTCCATTGACGAAGGCGTTCCGCGTTTCCTGAAAGGACAGGGACAGGGGTGGATCACCGCTGAATATGGCATGCTGCCGCGTTCAACGCACACGCGTAACGCGCGTGAAGCGGCAAAAGGCAAGCAGGGCGGCCGGACGATGGAAATTCAGCGCCTGATCGCCCGTGCGCTGCGCGCGGCGGTTGATCTGAAAGCGCTGGGCGAGTTTACCATCACCCTCGACTGCGATGTGCTGCAGGCCGACGGCGGCACCCGCACCGCGTCTATTACCGGTGCCTGCGTGGCGCTGGCTGATGCGCTGAATAAGCTGGTGGCGGCCGGCAAGCTGAAAACTAACCCGATGAAAGGGATGGTGGCGGCGGTCTCTGTTGGGATCGTTAATGGCGAAGCCATCTGCGATCTGGAGTACATCGAAGACTCTGCCGCGGAAACCGACATGAACGTGGTGATGACCGAAGATGGTCGCATCATTGAGGTGCAGGGTACGGCAGAAGGCGAGCCGTTCACCCATGAAGAGCTCCTCACTCTCCTGGCGTTA
The DNA here is from genome assembly GCF_040062415.1 of Klebsiella sp. GG_Kp173. NCBI lineage: Bacteria > Pseudomonadati > Pseudomonadota > Gammaproteobacteria > Enterobacterales > Enterobacteriaceae > Klebsiella > Klebsiella sp. GG_Kp173. Next base: position 160,045 of record NZ_JBEAFZ010000088.1, on the reverse strand, counting down.
GCCCGAGGGGGGATCGAATCCATTATTACGACGCAGAAGGCGGCGTTAGCAGATTAGTTTTTAAGGCGACTGAGAAGTCGCCTTTTTTTTGACCGTAAAAAAGTAAGATGAGGAGCGAATCCATGAAGCCGTATCAGCGCCAGTTTATTGAGTTTGCGCTTAGCAAGCAGGTTCTTAAGTTTGGCGAGTTTACGCTGAAATCCGGGCGTAAGAGCCCCTATTTCTTTAACGCCGGCCTGTTTAACACCGGGCGCGATCTGGCTCTGCTGGGCCGTTTTTATGCCGAGGCGCTGGTGGATTCCGGGATTGAGTTCGACCTGCTGTTTGGCCCGGCCTACAAAGGGATCCCGATCGCCACCACCACCGCGGTGGCGTTAGCCGAACACCATGACCGCGACCTGCCTTACTGCTTTAACCGTAAAGAGGCAAAGACTCACGGCGAAGGCGGCAATCTGGTCGGTAGTCCACTGCAGGGGCGGGTCATGCTGGTGGATGACGTGATCACCGCCGGTACGGCGATTCGCGAATCCATGGAGATCATCCAGGCCAACGGCGCGCAGCTGGCGGGCGTGCTGATCTCCCTGGATCGTCAGGAGCGCGGCCGCGGTGAAATCTCCGCCATTCAGGAAGTGGAGCGGGATTACGGCTGCCAGGTTATCTCGATCGTAACCCTGAAAGAGCTGATCGCTTACCTGGAAGAGAAACCGGAGATGGCGGAACACCTGGCGGCCGTTCGCGCTTATCGCGAAGCCTACGGCGTGTAACGAAAAAGCCCGGTAAGCAGAGCGCTACCGGGCAATGCAAAGAAAACTACTGCAGCTGTGCGGCGACCAGCGGCCAGCGGGCGTCGAAATCATCCGTCGGACGGTATTTGAACTCGCTGCGCACAAAGCGCGACAGCATGCCCTCGCAGAAGGCGAGCAGCTGGCTGGCCAGCAGCGTTTCGTCGAGCGTGTAGCCTTCGCCTTCGCGCATTTTTTTCTCGCGCATCACCTGACGCAGCTGCACTTCGATGCGTTCAAAAAGCTGGTTGATACGGCCCTGCAGCCGGTCCTGTTCGAACATCAGCGCGTGTCCGGTGAGGATGCGCGTCAGCCCAGGATTACGCTCGCCAAACCCAAGAATCAACAGAACAATCAGGCGCAGGCGCGCGGACGTGTCCTTCTCATCTTTCAGAATCAAATTGATGCGCGTAATCAGACTGTCTTCAATGAACTCGATCAGGCTGTCAAACATGCGGGTTTTGCTGGGAAAATGGCGATACAGCGCGGCCTCAGAGACGCCGACGGAAGCTGCCAGTTTCGCGGTGGTAATACGTTGACTACCATCGCTGGATTCCAGCATTAGCGCCAGAGATTGAAGTATTTCTTCGCGACGATTCCGTTTCGCAGTTTGCTTTTCTGCCATGTTTTAAAATACCCCTGAAAATAAGCACTTGTCAGGCAGACATCCACAACGCGACCGCAAACCAGAGTTTGCGGTGGTGTTATTGCATTATGCGCGTTGGGATGCAGATTCCGTGTTGCTGGGCCTATTTGCGCCCTGAGTGACCGAAGCCGCCTTCGCCGCGGTCGGTGGCATCGAAAGATTCCACCAGGTTAAATTCCGCCTGCACGACCGGCACAAAGACCATCTGCGCGATACGTTCGCCCGGCTCGATAACAAAGCTCTGCTGACCGCGGTTCCAGACGGACACCATCAGCTGCCCCTGGTAATCGGAGTCGATAAGGCCCACCAGGTTGCCCAGCACCACGCCATGCTTATGACCCAGGCCGGAGCGCGGCAGGATCACCGCCGCCAGAGAGGGATCGGCGATATGAATCGCAAGGCCGGTCGGCAACAGCGTGGTTGCGCCCGGCGCCAGCTCTACGGCGTCGTCGAGACAGGCTCGCAGGTCAAGTCCGGCGGAGCCGGAGGTGGCATAGGTCGGCAGCGGAAATTGCTGGCCGACACGCGGGTCCAGAATCTTAACGTCGATTTTTTTCATCATAACGGGTCACGATCTCGTCGAGTAATAATTGGCCCAGGAGTTCCTTGCGCTCAAGTGGTAAGCGCTTTTCCCCATCCTGCCAGAAAAGGTGTAATGCGTTGCTATCGCTGTTAAAGCCCTGATTAGGCTGGGAAACATCGTTGGCGCAAATCAGGTCGAGGTTTTTGCGGGCACGTTTTTGCCGCGCATATTCTTCCACATTATTCGTTTCGGCGGCAAACCCAACGACGTAGGGGCGATGCGATTTTAGCGCTGCAACCCCGGCCACGATATCCGGGTTTTTAACCATTTTTATTGTTAATTCATCACCTTGTTTTTTTATTTTATCTTCGGCGATGGCGGCGGCGCGGTAATCCGCCACCGCGGCGCAGCCAATAAAAATGTGCTGCTGTTGAGCGCCGGCCTGGACGGCCGCTTCCATTTCCAGCGCGGTAGTGACATCAATACGCTGCACAAAGGGCGGTGTCGGAAGCGATACCGGTCCGCTGACCAGGGTCACGTTCGCGCCGCGCTGTGCGGCGGCGGCGGCAATCGCGAAGCCCATCTTACCGGAGCTGTGGTTAGAGATGTAACGCACCGGATCCAACGGCTCACGGGTCGGGCCCGCGGTAATCATGAGGTTGAGATGTTGCAAATCTTTGACAGGGGAGGCGAAATGCTGTGCGGCCATCTCCACGATGGTTAACGGATCGAGCATTCGCCCCGGGCCGATGTCGCCGCAGGCCTGGCTACCGCTGTCCGGTCCCCACAGCAGCAGGCCGCGGGAAGCGAGCGTCTGCAGATTATGCTGGGTGGCCTGCGCGCGATACATCTGCTGGTTCATGGCGGGCAAGACGGCAACCGGAGAAGGGGTGGCAAGACAGATCGTCGACACCAAATCGTTAGCCATGCCGGCCGCCACGCGGGCAATCAAATCGGCGGTCGCCGGGGCGAGGATCACCAGGTCGGCCCATTTTCCGAGCTCAATATGGCCCATGGCCGCTTCCGCCGCCGGATCGAGCAGGCTATCGGAAACCGGATAGCCGGATACCGCCTGCAGGCTGAGTGGGGTGATGAACGCTTTTGCCGCCTCCGTCATTGCGACACGCACTTCCGCGCCGCGTTCACGCAGTCGCCGCACCAGTTCCGGGGTTTTATACGCCGCGATACCGCCGCTGACGCCCAGGACGATTTTTTTACCCGCCAGAGTCATCATGATGTATTCCTGTTGCCGTAGACCAGAATCCGCGCATCTTATCACAATCCTGACGTGGTCGTGCCTCTGACGGGCATTCACTTTGCGAGCGGCTACGCAGGGTGAAAAGCGGCGCCTCGGCAGCGCCGTCAGGTTGTGCCAGGATAGGCTGATTCACGCAGGAGGGCGCATGGACGGAACGGAAAATCTGATGCCACGGGAGAAGATGCTGCAATACGGCATCGAGGCGCTGACGGATGTTGAGCTACTGGCGCTGTTTCTGCGCATTGGCACACGCCGTCAGGATGTGCTGAGCTACGCCCAGGCGTTACTGCAGCGTTTTGGTTCGCTCTACGCTCTGCTTTCCGCTGATAAAGCGCAACTGGTTGCCGTTGACGGACTGGGGCTGGCGAAATATGCGCAACTGAAGGGGATTGCCGAGCTGGCGCGGCGCTATTTTAGCTCGCAGCTGGTTGAGGAGGCCGCGCTGATCACCCCCTCGATGACGCGGGAATTTTTGCAAAGCCAGCTGACGGAAGAGGAGCGCGAGATCTTTATGGTGATCTTTTTAGATAATCAGAACCGCGTGTTGAAACATAGCCGCCTTTTTTCTGGTACTCTTAGCCACGTTGAGGTGCATCCGCGAGAAATTGTACGCGAAGCCATCAAAGTGAACGCCGCCGCCGTGATCCTTGCGCATAATCATCCCTCCGGTAGTCCGGAGCCGAGCCAGGCTGACAGGCTGATTACCGAAAGGGTGGTAAAATGTTGTCGATTCATGGAGATACGCGTGCTTGACCATCTGGTTATCGGCCGCGGTGCGTATGTATCTTTTGCCGAACGTGGCTGGATTTAGCCCCAGACTGGCGATCCTTCGGGATCTTTGTCTGTTCGGGACTTGAGCACATCGCCGAGTCAGCGTATACTACGCCACCTTTGAGAATCTCGGGTTTGGCATTTGGGCCTGGCAGTCGAGAGTTCACATTGAACTGCGATGACCAGGCTGTAAAGCCTGACGAGGCGCCAATACCCCATACGAAGCTCGAGCTAATTTGATTTTTGGAGAATAGACATGTCCCGAGTCTGCCAAGTTACTGGCAAGCGTCCGGTGACCGGTAACAACCGTTCCCACGCACTGAACGCGACTAAACGCCGTTTCCTGCCGAACCTGCACTCTCACCGTTTCTGGGTTGAGAGCGAGAAGCGTTTTGTCACCCTGCGCGTATCTGCTAAAGGTATGCGTGTAATCGATAAGAAAGGCATCGATACAGTTCTGGCTGAACTGCGTGCCCGTGGCGAAAAGTACTAAGTACTTAGAGGAAATAAATCATGGCTAAAGGTATTCGTGAGAAAATCAAGCTGGTTTCTTCCGCTGGTACTGGTCACTTCTACACCACCACGAAGAACAAACGTACCAAACCGGAAAAAATGGAACTGAAAAAGTACGATCCGGTTGTACGTCAGCACGTTATCTACAAAGAAGCTAAAATTAAATAATTTTCGCCTCCTTGTAATAAAAACCCCGCCCAGGCGGGGTTTTTTTATTGCCTTTTTCTCGCTAAACATCTGCAAAACTAATTATATATCCCTCTCTTGATAGTCTCGTAATTACCAATTAACTATATGAATAAAAAGCTTTTTCTTGTCTTGCTTGTAGAGTCTGTCTATTCTTCCGGTACAGAAAACCAGCGACAGGGATTGTTATGGCCTCTTTTATTCCAGATGTTTCATTTATCGATAACAGCGAACAGCGTACCCCGTTAATTTTGGTCCTCGATTGCTCTGGTAGTATGCAGGGTCAGCCAATCGCGCAGTTGAACGAAGGGTTAAAGCTGCTGGAGGAAGAACTTAAGCAGGATGTCATCGCCGCGAAACGCGTTCGCCTGCTGGTGATTAAGTATGGCGGGTATGATGAATGTGAACTCTACGGTGATTGGTGTGATGCGATGGACTTCACCGCTCCGGTGCTTGAGGCCAATGGCCTGACGCCCACCGGGCAGGCTGTTAGCCTGGCGCTGGACGAAATTGAAGCTGAAAAGCAGCGTCTGAAAGCGGCTGGCGTTCCCTATACCCGGCCGTGGCTGTTTTTAATGTCGGATGGCGAGCCCACGGACAACTGGCAGGCGGCTGCGCAGAAGTGTCGTGATGCGCAGGCGGCAAACAAAGTCGCTGTGTTTCCGATTAGCGTAGGAGACGACGCGACGGAGTCGATGGAACAGTTCAGTCGCAGCGGCAGGAACGGTGTGAAGCAGTTGAAGGGATTGCAGTTCCGCGAGCTATTCCTCTGGCTCAGCGCCAGTATGCAGGTGGTGTCGCAGTCGACACCGGGCGGTAAAGCACAGCTGCCGCCGACGGATAGCTGGTCAGAAATTTCGGTCTGACACCATGAACTGGCGCGTATACGCAGCGTCGGTCATGGGGAGCAGCCACCGACACAATCAACTTCCCTGCCAGGATGCCTTTTGCTACCGCAATTTGGGCAATCGGCTGGTCGCCGTGGTGTGTGATGGGGCGGGCTCTGCCGCGTATAGCGAGCAGGGCGCGGCCATGGTCGCGCATGAGCTGGCTAGTCGACTGGCGACATTCATCACTACACCGGATGAAAAGCAGCTGGTGGCGCTGGTCGGGAGCGTGCGTGAGACTGTTCTATTACAGGCGCAGGCACAGGATATTTCTCCGGGCGATTTTGCCTGTACCGTTCTGGCCGCGTGGCTGGGCGAGACTGCCTCTGTGATAGTACATATTGGCGATGGCGCTGCGGCGTTAAGTCTGGATGCCGAACAGCACATCTCCCTGCCTGAAAACGGCGAATACGCTAACCAGACCTGGTTCCTGACCAGCGACGACTGGCGGGAGCATTTACATATCAGCCCGTTTTCTGGCAGAGCCACGCGGTTGGTGATGATGACTGACGGCGTACAGCCGTTCGCACTCAATCGGCGTGGGGATGCGCTGTTCTCTCCGTTTATCGATCCGGTTTTGCGTTATCTACAGCATTCTTCGGAGGCAGAGGGAAGCGAAGCGCTACGCGCCACGCTGGATGACCCGCGCACCTGGGCGATAACCGGTGATGACAAGACGCTTCTGGTAGCCCTGCGTCATGAACCATAAAAAACAGCCAGTCTGCTATACAGAACAGCGTCGCGCCGTACGTCTGGGGAAACTGATCAAAAGCGGTGGTGCGGGTAGCGTTTATTTCCTGGCGGATGACCCTTCCCGCGTTGCCAAACTTTACCATCCACACACCGATACCGCTTACTATCAGCGCAAGCTCAGCGCCATGTTGGCGCAGCGGCCCGAGATCCCTGCCCCCGCAGAAGATGCGACGATTGTCCAGCTGGCGTGGCCCGACTATTTGCTCTACGACGAGCGCAAGCGCGTTGTGGGCTTTGTTATGCCGGTTCTGGACACCCAGCGCACCATTGAGCTGGAGTATATTTTACAGGCGCGGCAGGCGAAGGCGCACCATCTGCCGGAAGGCATCGGCGCGAAAGTGAGCCTGGCTTGCAACCTTGCAACCCTGGTCTCTACGCTGCATGCGCGACAGCACCGGGTTATCGATATGAAGCCGGTCAATCTGCGTTTCTATCGCGACAGCCTGTATATCGCGCTGCTGGACTGCGATGGCTTTAGCATCCAGGGCGAGGGAGAGCGTTTCCCCGCAGGGCAGTTTACGCCGGATTATCTGGCGCCGGAGTTTCAGCGTATTGGGCAGGTACCCGGTGAGCAAGAGGAGGCGCAGGACCGCTTTTCGCTGGCGGTGATTATTTTCCAGCTACTCAATCACGGAATTCATCCCTTCAGCGGTCGCTCGATATCGGCGAAGGTGCCTGATGATTTACCCGGTCGTATCGCTGCTGGTTGTTACGCCTACGGTATCAATGCGGCAAAAAGTAGTGTTCCGGTGCCGGGCAGTACTCACCATTTGTTGCCGGTTGAGCTGCGTAAGCTGTTCGATCGCGCATTTAGCGACTCGGCCGCCCGACGTCCCTCCGCCGATGAGTGGGCGCAGGAGCTGCGTCCTTATGCGCTACGCAGCACGCAAAAAATTATTCTTTGTCATCAAAAACACCAGCATTTCGCCGGGATGCCGTGTCTGGTCTGCGCGCGGAAAAAACAAGTTGTTGCGGGAATCAAACAGGCAAAGCAGCGTAAGCAAGCGGAAACCGTTCGCCCGCGGGTTGCGCCGGTAATGCGGCAGCCTCGCAGGGCGCCAGCCGCTGCCGTACCTCGTCAACCCACCGGGCCGGGGCAGTTAACCCTGTTGTGGCGCAGTATTCGCAGCAGCGTTCCTTCGTTTGCCTGGCATGGCGCGCTGGCGCTGATGAGTACGCTGATTATGGGGGGGCTGGCGCGCAGTTTTGCCCGGCTCAACGGCTCTGGTCCAGCATGGTTTGATATTGCGGCGTTACTGATTATTTTTATCTGGGTGGCGGCGATGATTCTCCGGTCCATTGTTCGGAGTAAGCCATAAATGACGCTGAAATTAAGATATCTCATTCTCTTTTTCGCGTTGCTGATGGCTTTTGTTGCGCCGGATTTAGTCTCCTTGCTGTGGTCCGCGCCATTTCGCTTAATGGATACCCTGCCGCTGTTACCTGCCGCGCTCAATGATCCCCAGCGTTTATATCTCTATGGCCTGTGGTTGGGAGGAACGATCTATTTTTCCGCCCTGATATGGGTGGCGGTTACCCGACGCAATAAAGGCTATCTGATTGTTGCTGTGGCGCAGCTGGTTTTTGTTATTGGCATTACCTTATGCAAGGTGCCTTTTGGCGAACAAAACCAGCGGCGCTGGCAGAGTATGAATCAGCTGGAAACGCCCGCCTGGAGCGATTTTCTCTATGACCGCGATGCCCGTTTTATTCAGATAGTGCTGCGTGGGGGGCCGTTGGATCAGCACAAGATCACCGAGCAATTTCTCGCCCAGAAAAAAACGCTGTGGGCGCTGCCGCTTGGCTGGAATGAAGAAGATGCCGCCGCCGCGGATGCGCTCTGGCTGCAGGCGTTGGGCTATCGTGAACGGGAAGCGAATGCGTTACCCAAAATCATGGACTATCTGGCCTGGATGCCGGACCGGGGCGATCTGACGTTGGCCACGGCCGTCCTGACGCTGACGAGCGAGGCGGATAAATCGCAGGCGGAAACGGCCTTTCGTCGGGCCATCGCCATTGCGCCGGAAAACCCGGATGCCTGGCTGGGCTGGGCAGTCGCGCTGATCCAGTCCCGCGATGATGAGCGGGTGCGAAAATCGCAGTTTCAGCCGTTCACAAAGAGTATTACGACCGGGTTGTTGATGGCGGAGGGCCTGAAGGAGAGCCCGCGGCAGCCTGCGCTTCAGCAAAGGCTGGCAGCATACATCGCGCAAATGCCGGTGGAAGATCGGCAAATCCTGCAAATTCTGCGGGCCAGAATGCAGACCCGCTCCTGTGATTTGCCACTGGATAAGTATGCAACGGAACAGGGTGAAGCGAGCAAGGTGCTGCCTTTGGCAAAATCAATCGTGTTTAAAACCGCTCCCGTGCGTAGCGTCAGCCCGATTAACGAACGCTTTCCCGGACACGTTAGTATTGATACGGAGCGGTATGGCCTCAGAAAAGAGAGTTTGCAGGCGATGCTGTATCCGGCGATACATAAATATATCAAGACAGCGACAACCATACTCTCGCTGGATACCGACGCCAGCGGCGAGTTGTTAAACGTGGTCGTTGAGTGCAGCAGCGGCGTTCCCGAGTTCGACCAGGCGGCGCTGCACTATGCGCAGGAGTGGCGTTTTGGTTCTCACCGGCAGGGAAAACGCGTGTTGATGCCGGTGAGCTTTATCAGCGATCGCGTACCGCCGGAAGAATACTATGGGGAGATGGAGGCGCGGGCGATGCGCATTTCCCGGCTGGCCGCTCGCCATAATAAAACGGGGATGGAAAGCACCCGCCAGGAGATGATCGCGCGATTTACGCGAATGAAAGCGCTGTTTCCGCAACAGAGACTGAGCGCGAAAGAGGCGCATCAGTTACAGCTTATCTACCTCAAAAAGCGGGATAAAACGACCAAAGGCAGAATGGAAAGCTTTACTGAAATGACGGAGGCGATGGAAGCCCTGGTGGATACGCATCCGTACTACGCGCCGCTACTCAAAGATCTGGCGTTCAGAAAAAGTTACGCCTCCTTTGAGGAGAAGAGGGCAGCATGGTCGCAGCTGCTGGCGCTGGCGCCAGAGGATCCGCAGGTGTGGATGGCCTGGGGGAGCGTGTGGGCCGATCGCGATCCAGAGCTGTACATGGGCGCGATGATCGCTTCCATGCTGCTACAGCCGCTCACCGAGGATACCGAGCAGAAAATAGCGAATATCAAAACGAAGCTCCTGATGCGGGTTGGCATGGGGCCACGTAAGGCGATTCTTTCGGCAAAGGTCTACGCCGACTATGGCGATATCCTTGGGGAGAGAGCTAAAGGGGAAGATACGGCGAAGGCCGCGGCGATCTTACCCGCCAGTCAAAAACTGGATCGTCAGGAAACCGTCGCCCCCCTGGATCCAGCGCAGCGCATGACGGTTGATATCGATCGTGATGAGGTGTTGAATGCTGCTCTCTTCAACGTGGAGTGGAGAGCGCCGCAGCGGCCGGACGAACGGCGGGCGGAACTGACCATTGATATCGATGACACTGGCATGCCGACGCTGGTACTCATCAGCAAAAGCAGCGAAGTGGAACAGTATGATGCGCAGGCGGTCAATATGCTGTGGCGCTGGAAATTTAAACCGCAGCCTGATGGCAGGCGGATGACCGTTGGCGTGAATTTTCTCCACTAATCGCGTCGCTGCCTCCTGAACGAGGTAAAATGGTGACGCCTGCCTATGTAGATGAGGAAAATCATGCCTGAATTACCAGAGGTGGAAACCAGCCGTCGCGGCATTGAGCCGCACCTGGTTGGCGCCACCATTCTGCACGCCGTCGTGCGCAACGGACGGTTGCGCTGGCCGGTTTCCGAAGAGATTTATCGCCTGAGCGACGTTCCGGTGCTCAGCGTGCGACGTCGCGCCAAATATTTGCTTCTGAAACTCCCGGACGGCTGGATCATCGTCCATCTTGGGATGTCGGGGAGCCTGCGCATCCTGAGCGAAGAGCTGCCTGCGGAAAAACACGATCACGTTGATCTGGTTATGAGTAACGGTAAAGTCCTGCGCTATACCGATCCGCGCCGCTTTGGCGCCTGGCTATGGACCAAAGAGCTGGAAGGCCACCCGGTGCTGGCGCATCTGGGGCCGGAACCGCTAAGCGATGCCTTCAACGCCGACTATCTCCAGCAGAAATGCGCGAAGAAGAAAACCGCGATCAAACCCTGGCTGATGGATAACAAGCTGGTGGTGGGCGTCGGCAATATCTACGCCAGTGAATCGCTGTTCTCCGCCGGGATCCACCCTGACAGGCTGGCGTCCTCGCTGTCGCGGGACGAGTGCGAGCAGTTGGTGAAGGTGATTAAGCTGGTCCTGCTGCGCTCGATAGAGCAGGGCGGCACCACGCTGAAGGACTTCCTGCAAAGCGATGGCAAGCCCGGTTATTTTGCCCAGGAGCTACAGGTCTATGGCCGCAAGGGCGAACCCTGCCGGATCTGCGGCACGCCGGTCGTCGGGACCAAGCATGCCCAGCGGGCGACCTTTTATTGCCGCCAGTGTCAGAAATAGTCACCGGAACAGGAATGATTGTCGGCCAGGTCAGCGAAACTGCGGGTGCGCATCTGGCGGACCCGGGGCGTTTGTAGGCCAGGTAAGCGCAGCGCCACCTGGCATCAAGACAGAGACAGAGCCGGTGTGGATGGCCCAGCAGCGCAGCGCCAGCCCGCGTGGCTCACGCCCCAGCAGATGCGTTACTTCAGCTTATTCAACAGCGCCTGGTGGACGTTGGCTGGCAGGAAATGAGAGACATCGCCCTGGTGGCGCGCGACTTCCTTCACCAGCGAAGAGGAGATAAACGACCACTCTTTGCACGGCATCAGGAACACGCTCTCAAGGGTGGGCATCAGATGGCGATTCATATGGGCCAGCTGCATCTCATACTCGAAATCCGCCACCGCCCGCAGGCCGCGGATAAGGATGTTGGCCTGCTGCGCGCGCGCGAAGCTGGCCATCAGGTCGCTGAAGCCGACCACCTGAACGTTCACCAGGTGGGCCGTCGCCTGCTCCGCCAGCGCAATGCGTTCATCAAGGCTGAACATCGGCTTTTTGCTCGGGCTGGCGGCAATAGCCAGCACCACTTTATCGAACATGCTCGCCGCGCGGGTGACAATATCGATATGGCCATTGGTGATGGGATCGAAGGTACCCGGATAGATCGCTTTTGTGCTCATGATGACTCTTTCTCCGAGTAGCCGTGGCTCAGCGCCCACAGCTCGGTATATTTTGTAAACGTATACTGCGCGTTGACCATCGCCAGTAACCAGCCCTGCTTACCGTCCAGCACCCCACCGCGCAGCAGCAGCGTTTTCAGGAACGCCCCCAGCGTATGGCTGAATATCCCCGCCATCGAGGTCTTCTTGCCCTTCTGATGGCGTTCCAGCGCCCACGCGGCGGCATACGCCAGCTGTTTTTGCTGGAAGCCAGCGAAGTCGCGGCACGTCAGATGCAGGAGATCGCCGGTCAACGGAATGACCTCGGCGCCCAGGCTATCCAGCGATTCATGGACCAGATTATCGTTATAGCGGTAACGGGCGCGTTCGTACAGGCGCAGGACGCGATCGGGGTACCAACCGCTGTGGCGCATAAAGCGTCCGAGAAAATAGTTACGCCGGGCGATGCTGTAGATGGCGCCGCGCTGCGGGGCTTCCAGTACCTTAAGAATAGCCTGCCTGAGTTCTGGCGTGACGCGCTCATCGGTATCGATCATCAACACCCAGTCGCCGGTGGCGTAGTCCTGCGCGCGCTGGCGCTGAATGCCATAGCCTCGCCAGTCGGTATGGGTATAGACCTGCGCCCCGAGGCGGCGAGCCAGCTCGACGGTGCTGTCAGTACTACCGGAGTCGAGGACGATAATTTCATCCGCCCAGCTAACGGAGTCCAGACAATCCGGCAGCAGGTCCGCTGCGTTTTTGGCGATCATCACCACGGAAAGCCGGTTAGACATTAATGACTCCGCTGCGGCAGGTAAGGTTGCAGTAACTGTAGCAGACGCGACAGCGCGCCCTGGTTCTGGTGCAGCACTTCCACCGCGTGACGGCCATACCACAGGCGGTAGTCTTCATCGGTCAGGAGCGTGGAAACCTCTTTGACCAGCGAGTTCGCGTCGGTGACAGTGATCAGGCCATCGTCCTGCTGCAGCTTGGCGCAGATATCTTTGAAATTGAAGGTATGCGGCCCCATCAGCACCGGAATGGCGTGCGCCGCCGGCTCGAGCGGGTTATGGCCTCCGCGCTCCACCAGGCTGCCGCCGACGAAAGCGAGGTCGGCAATGCCGTAGAGCAGCATCAGTTCGCCCATGGTATCGCCAATGACCACCTGGGTACTGGAGGAGGGGATCTCGCCGGTGCTGCGCAGAGTGAAGCTCATTCCGGCTTTTTGCACCATGTCGCGGGCGTCAGGGAAGCGCTCCGGATGGCGGGGAACAAGGATCAGCAGCAGGTTCGGAAAGGTCTCCAGCAGCTTTTTATGCGCCTGGAGGATAATTTGCTCTTCGCCATCGTGGGTGCTGGTGGCAATCCAGACTTTGCGGTGCGGCGCCCATTGCCGACGCAGCGTCACCGCGCGCGCCGCCAGCTCTGGCGTAACGGAGATATCGAATTTCAGGCTGCCGGTGACCGCCAGCTGATTGCGCTTCAGTCCCAGCGCGAGGAAGCGGTTGCCATCTTCTTCATTCTGCGCGGCGATAAGCGTAATACGGCTCAACAGGCGGCGCATAAAGCCGCCCAGTTTGGCATAGCCTTTGGCGGAACGTTCGGACAGGCGGGCGTTGGCAATCACCAGCGGGATCTTACGCTTATGCAGCGCGGCCACCATGTTCGGCCACAGCTCGGTCTCCATGACGATCACCAGCTTCGGCTGAACGGTGTCCAGGAAGCGGTTCATAGCGCCGGGCAGATCGTAGGGCAGATAGACGTGATGGACATCTTTGCCGAAGGCCGACATGGCGCGCTCGGAGCCGGTCGGCGTCATGGTGGTGACGGTGATCGGCAGAGAAGGGTAGCGGTGGCGCAGGGCGCGAACCAGCGGAATGGCGGCTAAGGTCTCGCCGACGGAAACGGAGTGCAGCAGAATGCCATCCGGCTCTACCTTGTTCTGACAGAAGCCATAGCGTTCCGCCCAGCGTTTACGGTAGGCAGGAGCCTTACGACTGCGCAGCAGCAGCCGCAGCCACACCAGCGGCTGAATAAGGTAAAGTAGGGTGGTATAAAGCAATTCCAAACTATTTATCCGTTCTCTGTTTTGGCGGGCAAATTCTAAGCATTTAGCCCGCGTAAAGCTATCTCTTTGGCGGAAACAGCGGGTTTTTGGTCTATCCCGCGTGGCGATAACGCTTAATACGCAGATAACGGCGTCCCAGGCGCCAGCGTAAACGGAAAGTACAGGCGTTTTTCCAGATTAACCGCCAGATACCGCGGTCGAAGAATTCTTTAATAATAACATGCTTTTTCGACTCATCTTTCATGCTGTCGAAGGTGTGGATGATCCCCAGGCCTTCTTTGGCGATCTGCCAGCGACAGGCGGCGATATGGCGCACTTTATCCGGGTAACGCTGGTTGATCGCCTCCAGCATCTCCAGAATTTTCATGTAATGGCGCGCCGAACGCATCAGCGTGTCGTCGTTGTCCGGCTTATGCGATACCGACTCAGAATGGATGTAGTAATCATAGAATTGCTGACTGGTGTACTGCACGCGCTCTGCGGCCAGCAGCGCCTCGGTGGTCCACGGGATATCCTGATGGCGCAGGCCGGGCTCGAAATGGAAGTGATGCTGGCGGATAAAATCGTGGCGATAGATATTGAGCCAGGTGACGTGCAGAAATTTCCGCGAGTCCAGGGCCTGCTTGAGCCAGACATGGCCCGGCAACACGCCGGTCGAGGGCAAGCGATCCAGCGGGAAGATCGGGTGGCTCTCGCGGCGCTTTTCGTACACGTAGGTGCCGTTGCAGGTGGCGACATCGAGATGTGCTTTCTCGGCCATTTCCAGCAGCGTGCGATACATGCCCGGATAGAGTTTATCGTCGATGTCCGGAAACGCGAGGTACTTGCCGCTGGCGGCGGCGAGGCCGGTATTACGCGCGACCGAGACGCCCTGGTTTTCCTGCTCCAGCACCTGGACGTTCTGCAGCCGATCCCGCCATTCGGCGATCACCGCCAGGCTGTTGTCCGTCGACCCATCGTTCACCAGGATCAGTTCATAGCTGTCCAGCTGCTGCTGTTCAATGCACTCAAAGAATTGCGCAAGAAATTTCTCACCGTTGTAGACGGCAGCCACGATGCTCAGTAAAGGCGTTTGACTCATAAATCTTCGATCCTGGTTAACTAACGGCGTCAGGTGCGCTGCAGCTGACGGTACTGCTGACAAATGGACACGACGCTGAATTTTTCCAGCGCGGCATCGTCGATGGCCGGCGGGTTATGGTAAATGCTTTGCATCGTCTGAGCCAGCGCCGGACTGGTGAGATCCGCCAGACCCCGGGCAAGTTCGCCGGTCAGGATCTCGGTGACGCCGCCGGGACAGCGGGTGCTGGCGACCGGGGTATGTAACAGCAGCGCCTCCACTACCACATTGCCGAATCCTTCGCTATCCGAGCTCAAAACCAGCATCCGCGCGCCTTTGATCCACGGTAAGGGGTTTTTCTGAAAACCCTTGAACCACACCCGGTCTTCAATCTCAAGCGTTTTGGCCAGCTGGCGCAGGCGTTGCTCTTGCTCCGGTTTCCCCTGTCCTAACAGCACCAGCGGCGCGTCAATGCCGCTTTGCGCGTAGGCTTCGAGCAGGCGGTCGTGACGTTTGCCGGGATGGAAGCGGCCGACGTGAATCAGGTAGTCGCCGTCCGGGCGCTCGCTGTCGGCTTCCGCTCCTGCGCGCAGGGCGGCGATATCGAAGGGGTTATAGATGGTTTTCAGCTGCGCCGGGCGCAGGGCGAAGGCTTCCACCAGATCGCGCCCGACGGCGTCGGAAACCGCCACCACGTTGCGCCCCTGGTAAATCCGCTTAATTTTCTGCTGCTTCATCCAGCGGTCAAAGCCGGTACGGTGACCAAGATAAGAGGCCGAGAAGACGCCGTGCAGGCAGAACCAGACGTTGCGCTCGCGCAGCGCCCGGCTGCGGGCGACGATGCGGTCAGTTTTGTGCAGGTTGGAGAGCACAAGGTCAAATTGTCCCTGCTGCTCGGCCCGGATGATCGCGGCGTCCAGCTGGCGGGCGCGGCGGGACAGCTCGGTTAGCTTGCGCCAGGGTTTGCGGCAGCGATCGGCCACCACCTGGTAGTCGAGCCCCTCGGGCAAGGGGTACTCGCAGACGTCGCGTAGCGAAATGAGTGATACCCGATCGCCGTCGCGCAGGAACTGTGCCGCCAGGGTCAGGACCACTTTTTCCGCGCCGCCGCCGGGCAATCCATCAATCACAAATAAGATGCGCATCGTTATTTCACCAGATCCTGATAAAGGGAAAGCAGCTGGGTGGAGAGGCGCCCGCTGGTGCAGGCCATGATGCGCTCGCGGGCGCGGTCGCCTTCCACGGAGCCCAGCGCGCGGGCGGGCAGGGCCATCACCGCCTGCTGCAGCGCCGGGATATCCAGGGCGTCGCAGACGTAACCGTTGTGGCCGTTGACGATAAACTCCGCCCCGCCGCAGCCGGTGGTGGTGATCACCGGCAGACCGCAGGCCATTGCCTCGAGGATGACGTTGGGGAACGGATCGTAGAGGGTGGGCAGCAGCAGGCCATCGGCCATCTGATAGAACGGCAGCGTTTCCGACTGCATGCCGAAGAAGCGCACCCGCGCTTCGCAGTTCAGGCTCTTCGCCAGCGCCTGGTAACGTGGCTGATCCTTATCTTTGCCAACCACCAGCAGATAGCGATCGGTCGGGGCGATGGCGCGGATCGCCGCCGCCAGCCCTTTACGCTCAAAGCCGGAGCCGACGTAAATCAGGCAGGTTGCCTGCAGCGGCAACTGCCATTTGGCGCGTAAGGCGGCAAATGTGTCTTCGCCCGGCGGCAGGAAGCGCTGGTTATCAATGGCGTTATAGATAACGTGGATCTTATCCGCCGGCAGGCCAAAGTCTTCGATGATCTCGCGCTTGATCATCTCGGCGTTGCAGATCACCCCGCGCAGATGCGGGTCTTCGTACATCTCGCGCTCCGCCTGCATGACGTAGCGGTGGTAACGGTCGGCAAACAACAGGCGGCTTTTCCAGGCCGGTAAAATGCGCGAGCGCTGTTGCAGCCAGCGGCGATGAACGCCGTCGCCGGCGCGGTAGAGATCGCAGCCGGGAATACGCTCATGGCTCTGCACCAGGTCGAAGGACTCGCGCTGCCAGAGCGCCCGCGCGGCGTTGGCAAACCCACGCTCGCGGCTGATGCGCCCCCATTTGCGCGGATTACAGATATGGATCTGCCAGTCGGGCTTCACCGGTCCCTGCCATTCGCGGGTGATGACGTTTAACTGCAGATGACTGCTGTCGAGGGCTTCCAGCGCGCGGGAGACAAACCGTTCTGCGCCGCCGTCCGGGCGGTACTTCTGCCGCACCAGAGCCAGCCTGAATTTACTCATGCCAGTACCTTTTTCGCCGCCGCGATCACGGCGTCGGTAGGAATTAAATCGAGATAACGTTCGTCGGTGTTGGTGTTGATGGCGTCCGGGTCGGGCAGCGGTCCGAAGTCGCCGGCCCAGATCACCTCGCCTTTCGCCTGCCACGGACGCCAGAAGGTCAGCTTCGAGGGGCCGAACAGGGCGACCAGCGGGGTGCCGAGAGCCGCTGCCATATGCATCGGCACCGAGTCGACGCCGATAAACAGCCGGGCGTGATCGATCACCGCCGCCAGCTGGCGCAGCGTTAACTGACCGGCTAAAGAGTGCAGCCGCGCCTGCGGGCAGCCGGCGATGATGGTCTCCACCATCTGCTTCTCTCTGTCGTCGGGGCCGGAGGTGAGCACCACCGCGTACCCTTCGGCGGACAGCGCGTTGATCAGCGCGCTCATCCGATCTTCGCGCCAGCATTTAAAGAACCAACGCGACGTTGGCTGGATGACGATGTAGTTATCCCGGAAGTCCTCCGGCAGCAGGGCGCGGCTGGTGGCCCAGTCTGCTTCGCTGTAACCCATCCGCGCCGGCGCGTCGTTCAACTGGATACCGAGCGGAGCGAGGATAGAGAGATTCTGCTGTACCGTATGCAGCTGATTATGCTGTTGGGTGGCGGCCAGCGCGGTGTGGCAATAGCGCCAGAACGGGTGGCGACGCTTCGGAAAATCAAAGCCGATCCGCGTCGCGGCGCCGGTCAGTTTGCTGATAATCGCGCTCGGCCACTGGTCGGCAAGGTTAAGCACCATATCGTATCGCTGCTGGCGCAGCGTCTGAATGAGCTGCCATTGCATCTTCAACTGATGCTTTTTCCCCTGCTTTTTCCAGCGGCGGTCGAGACCATAAATTTGGTGAATATCGGGGTTGGCGGCGAGCATATCCCGGGTCTCTTCATACAGCAGGACATCCACGCAGGCGGCGGGGTACTGCTGTTTCAGCGCGTGAATAAGCGGGGTGATCAGCAGCATGTCGCCATGATGGCGCAGCTTAATGACCAGGATCCGCGCCGGGTTCAAGGGGCTGCGGGAGAGGGTTTCAGGCGTCATACTCTGTTCTTCATCCAGGATAAGGGTTCCGATTCTAGGGGATCAGACAGATTGAGAGAAGCGTTGTATTGCTCTACCATGACCCGATACGTATGGCCTGAGGACGTTTTCGTGCACAATCCCGCATTTCTCATCACGATTGATACAGAGGGCGATAACCTCTGGCAAAAACATGACAGCATCACCACCGAGAATGCGCGTTATCTCCCGCGTTTTCAGCAACTTTGCGAAAAGTATGGCTTTAAACCGGTCTATTTGACCAACTATGAAATGGCCATCGACCCCTTTTATATCGAATTCGCCAGAGACGTGATTGCCCGCGGCACCGCGGAAGTCGGTATGCATTTGCATGCCTGGAACAGCCCGCCGACCGAGCCGCTAACCGCCGACGACTGGCGGCATAAGCCTTATCTCATTGAATACAGCGATGCCATGATGCGTGAAAAGGTCGACTATATGACGCATCTGCTGGAGGACACCTTCCAGACCAAAATGGTTAGCCATCGCGCCGGGCGCTGGGCCTTTGACGAGCGCTATGCGCGTCTGCTGGTGGAGCACGGTTATCAGGTGGATTGCTCGGTGACCCCGCGGGTGAACTGGAAGACCGCCAAGGGGGCGCCGCAGGGCGATGGCGGGACCGATTATCGCCGCTTCCCGCAGCATGCCTATTTTCTCGATGAAAATGACATCAGCCGCGAAGGCCACTCGCCGCTGCTGGAAGTGCCGATGAGCATTCAGTACAAGCACTCCGCGTGGATGAACAGCGTGAAGCAGGGCTACGACCGCCTGCGCGGCAAAGTGCGTTCCCCCTCCGTACACTGGCTGCGTCCGATGGGCGGCAACGTGGAGACGATGAAAAAAGTCGTCGAACAAACGTTGACGCAGGGCAATGACTACGTGGAATATATGCTCCACTCTTCAGAGTATATGCCCGGCGGCAGCCCCACGTTCCAGAATGAACGGGATATTGAGCGTTTATACGCTGACCTTGAAGCCTTTTTTAGCTGGCTGGCGCCGCAGGTGAAGGGCATGACGTTGGCAGAATATTACCAGCGGAAAATCACACAGCGCTAACACAGCTCAAGGTACCGTATGCGTATCCTTAAACAATTGACGCGGAAAAAGAACGCTTTTTTCCGCGGTATTAAATTTAATTTAATTAACTATCGATACAGAAATAAGCCGGCGCGCAAACCCTTCGACCCGGCCCCTGTGCGCCGCGTGCTGCTATTGCGCCTGGACGATAAAGTCGGCGATATGGTGGTGACCACCGGCTGCGCCAGAATACTGGCCGAACGGGGATATCAGGTTTCGGTGTTAACCGGACCAATATGCTGCGAAATATTAGCCGGCTCAGAATTCATCGAGCAAGTATATTTATATCGACCACGCATGTCCTTAAATACGTTACGGGCGGCGGGTTTTGATGCGGTTATCGATTTTGATGACGTGACCAGCTATGAACGTTTTAAATTACTCGCCGATTTACGGGCGACCAGCGTGATTGGGTTTAATAAAGAGCCCTATAAACTTTACGATCATTCGATCGCTTTTTTTGACAGCAACAGCCATATTTCCCAGCGCTATAAACAGGTGGTGAAGCTTTTTGGCGTCGTTGACGACCACCCGTATCACTACCATCTCCCCGGCTGCCGCCATGAGCGGGAGAAGGTGGCGCGCTTGCTTTCCCAGGCCGGAGAGGTCGCACTGCGCATCGCCATTAACCCTTTTACCGCCTCCGAAGATAAAGACTTCTGTCGTCATCAGGTGGCGACCCTGGTCGAGCGGCTACATGCTCTGCCTTACCGGGTCTGTATCGTGATGGTGGGGCGCAGTGAGAAGATTCAGCAGCTGGGGCTGGATATGGCGCTGTACATCGCCGACAGCACCATCAACTCCGCCGTGGAGGTGATCCGCAGCTGTGATTTAGTCATTACGCCGGACACCTCGATCGTGCATATCGCCCGCGCCTTCGATAAACCGATGGTGGCGGTCTATAACAAACGTAAACTCAAGGATACCGGGCTGCCCGGCTATCATATTTGGGCGCCGGGCTATGACAAAGCGAGGCAGATCGTCTGTGAAGAAGCGAATGTCGCCGATGTGGCGATTGAGTCGGTGTGGCCGGTGATTAAAGAGCAGGCCGACCGGCTGGTCGCCGCCCGCAGTTAATATAAAAGTGACTATAAAAAAGGGCCGTCAGCGGCCCTTTTTTGTTAACGCTTTTCCGCTAGCCCTTTGCTGAGCGCAATGCCCAGCGGCAGCCAGAACAGCACCCAGGTCTCCCGGGGGTTGCTGATGATAAACATCCCCTGCGAGGCCATAAACACCAGAGCGTAAAACAGGATCGCCAGACTGTAGCGGCTGTCGGAGCGGCGCTTGCGCCACGCCTGCCAGAGTCCGCAGGCAATGACCGCCAGCAGCAGCAGTAAACCCACGATGCCGCCTTTCAGCAGCGCGCCCATATATACGCTGTGGGTGGTGGTGATGTGTTCGCCGCTGTAGTTGATGAAATCCAGTTCATAGCTGAAACCGCGTCCCAGCCAGGGCTGGCTGGCCATCTCCGACAGCGTATGGTGCCAGATACTCAGACGCAGCCCGCTTTGGGTGCCCAGCTCTTCGAAACGGGCGAGCAGCATGTCGCCCACCGGCGTCATGACCAAAAGCAGAGCCACCAGCACGGCCAGCGCCGCGGCGATCAGCAGGTTGCGGCGGGTGAAGACGTGCAGGTGCAGCGTACAGCCGACCGCCAGCACCAGGGCGATGAGCGGCCCGCGGCTTTGGGTCAGCAGCATCATCACCAGCATGATGGCCACCGGCAGATAGAGCCAGTGGCTGGCTTTTTCTTTCAGTAGCATGCCGCAGATTAAGATGCCGATGCCGCAGTATCCGGCAAGGTCGATAACGTTTGTTGGCCCGGGGTTCTCGGGGGAGACCGCTCGTTCGGTGAGGACCAGCGTGTGGTCGAACATCAGCGTCCACAGCGAGAGCACGGTGATCCCGCCAACCACCGCCAGCATGGCCAGGCGGCGGGTTCGTTCGTCGCTGAGCAGCATCGCCATCAGCAACAGATAGCCCGTCAGATACACACCGTGGGTGATCGGCGAATCAATATGCTGCGGCGTATGGCCCCACAGGTTACTGAGGGCGTAATAGATAAAGAAGGCCGCGAGCAGCGTCCAGGTCTGCCACTGCTCGCGTAACACGCCGGCCAGCGCCTGGCGGTTTTCCTGGCGTACCAGCGACAGCAACAGCAGCAGGATCGATAAATGCAGCAGATTATTGGTCCGGGTGGACATACAAAAAATCGCGCTAAAAAATAAAAACAAAGGAAAGACAATCGAGTAACCCTGTCGGGCGAAGTTACTCACTTTTAAAGTACTCATTAAACGCAACCTTTTCGAAAATAGTATCCGGTACAGCGCTTTCTGGGGAAAAATTAATCACCCGGATCTGGCGTTGCTGCAGTACCTGCGCGGCATGCGCAAAGGAGGGCATGACGAGGGTATCCACTTTTGTTGCCAGGTAAGAAGGCAATTTTTCTTGTTGTGTTTCGTAGAATCGCGGCTGGTTAAAATTGGTCATATCCAGGCCGCTCACCAGGATAGTATTGAAGCCCAGCCAGGCGAGAACTTGCAGCGCCCAGTAGACCACCGTACCGGCATCAAAGACGCCCTGGCGAATATCGGTGCTAAAACAGATATCCGGGCGCTGGGGATGAAAGCACATCGCCGGATTCTGCTGGTAAGTGCGCTTTATCGCTTCGCTGGCGACTTTCGGCTGGTAAATCTTATAGCAACCGTCCTCAATCAACGCCAAACGGCAGCGCAGCGCGTCCGCATAGCGATCGACGATTTTGGCGATCCCATGCATGGTGGTGAACAGCAGAATGTCCGGTTGGCTGACGATAGCGCGGATAATGTCCGGCTTCTTATCGAAAAACTCCATGTCGACGATGGTATAGAGCGAAAAGTGCAGGCGGTCGGCAAGATGCCAGGCGCCATTGACGCCCATCACTGGGATCGTTTTCGACAACAGGGAAAAATCGATATTGCGGGTCGAAGGACCGGTGGCGGTCAGCAGGACTTCACCCTGCATGCTGTTTTTCAGCGCGCTCAGGCTGACCAGCGGCACCGTTTTCCCTTTATAGCGCAACGCGCTGATTTCGCCGCTCGGCGCGCGGGTGATGCGGGTAAAAGGCCACAGATTTTCATTGTGACGATAAGCGCGAGGGCGGGTGTAGCGATAGATCTGCTTAAACAGAGATCCCATCAGAGCAGCCCCTGATTGTGCAGAAGAAGATGAACCCGGCTGGCGGTAATATCGCCGGTGCTGGCGCTGTTTTCCGGCCGCACGATGTGCTGGTTTTTACCGTATCCGCCAATCAGCCCCGGATCGGTCGGGCCGTAAAGCGTGAAGTTCGGTTTATCCAGCGCGGCGGTCAGATGACTGAGACCGGTATCGACCGAGACGACGGCCCGGGCGCTGGCCAGAACCTGCGCTACCTGCTCAAGGCTCATGCGCGGCAGCACTTCAACATACTCCCGGCCTTCCGCCAGCCGCTTCGCCCGCGCCTCTTCGTGCGGGGCGCCCCACGGCAGCTTAATGCGGACGCCACTGTCGGCCAGCAGATCGAGCAGCTCCTGCCAGCGGTTTTCCGGCCAGTGCTTATCGTCGCGGGTGGTGGCGTGCAGGAACACCAGATAGGGGGCGGCAGCGCTAGCCTCGTGCTGCAGGAAATGGCGCGCAATGGCGTAATCCCCCTGGGTTTGGGGTTTCGCGTAGCCGAGACTTTTGGCGAACAGCTCGCGGGTACGCTCCACGGCGTGCTGCTGTTTCGCAATGTGGTGGCGGCGGTTGTAAAACAGGCTGGCCAGCGGCTCGCGGGCCGTTTGCCAGTCCATACCATGCTTGACGCCGTGCGCCAGGCGGGTGACCAGCGCAGCGCTTTTCACCAGCCCCTGGGCGTCGATGATGGCGTCATACTTTACCGCCTGGACGGCCTCGCGAAAGGCTTTACGCTCCGCTTTGATCGGCGCGGAGAACCAGGCTTTACGCCAGCGGCGGATCGCCACCGGGATCACCCGCTCGACGCTTTCATGCCAGGAGGGGATCTGCGCGAAGCCTTCTTCCACTACCCAGTCGAAGCGGATGCCGGGGATAGCCTGCGCGGCGTCGGTCAGCGCGGGCAGCGTGTGCAGCACGTCGCCCATCGATGAGGTTTTTACAATCAATACCCGCATCCGCTACGCTTCCTCGTGCCCGGTTTTATCCGTCAACAATTCATTCAGCTCTTGCAGGACGCGCTCTGGCGTAATGTCGATCAGGCTCTGATGATAGCCTTCGGCGGCATCGCCTTTGCGCACTTTGTGGTAGCCGGTAATCAGGCGGATCACGCGCGCTTTATGCGACAGCGGCGGGGTAAAGTCCGGACTGCTCGGGCCATACAGCGCCACCAGCGGGCGGTCCAGCGCCGCGGCGACGTGCATCAGCCCCGAATCGTTAGTCACCACCGCTTTACAGGCGGCAATCAGGATCACCGCCTGCTCCAGCTGGGTTTCACCCGCCAGATTCCGGCACCAGGCCTGCTGCTCGCTGCTGAGGGCGGCGATGATCTCTTTGCCGGCCTCGTTATCTTTTGCCGAGCCAAATAGCGCAATCTGATAACCATCGTCGATGAGCTTTTTCGCCAGCGCAGCATAGTGATAGTGCGGCCAGCGTTTTGCCGGGCCGAACTCCGCGCCGGGGCAGAAGCCGATGATCGGCCGATCGTTGGACAGGTTAAAGGCGCTGCAGGCCTGCGACTTTTCCCCTTCGTTGACCTGTAGCTGCGGCCACAGCAGCGGCTGCGGCAGATCTTTGGCGCAGCGCATCACGCCGTTGTCGTAGGCCAGCGCCACGTAGCGTTCCACCATCAGCGGCCAGGCGTCTTTGTCCAGCACCCGGGCGTCGTTGAGCAGGCCGTAGCGCATCTCGCCGCGCCAGCCGGTGCGCAGCGGGATGTTGGCAAAGAAGGGGACTAATGCCGATTTAAACGAGTTCGGCAGCACATAAGCGCGATCGTAGCGACGCTCGCGCAGGCTGTGCCCGAGCTTGCGGCGTTCGCCGATAGCCAGCGCGCCGTGGCCCAGCGGCATCGGGATCGCTTCGTTCACTTCCGGCATGCGCGATAACAACGGACGGCACCAGGCAGGCGCCATCACATCGATAATCGCCTGGGGATAGCGCGCCCTGAGCGTACGATAAAGACTTTGCGACATCATCATGTCGCCCACCCAAGACGGGCCTACCACCAGAATTTTCATGTTATCTCTTACGCGCCCCGATTCAGCCAGGCCATATACTCCGTTACGCCTTCGGCAACGGTTTTGAACGGTTTGTCATAGCCCGCTTTACGCAGGTTAGTCAGATCCGCCTGGGTGAACGCCTGGTAGCGGCCTTTCAGTTTGTCCGGGAACGGGATGTACTCGATGCTGCCTTTTTTGTGGTACGCCAGGGTCGCATCGGCGACGGCCTGGAAGGATTCCGCGCGGCCGGTGCCGAGGTTGAAGATGCCGGAAACGCCGTTTTCCCAGAACCACAGGTTGACGTCAGCCACGTCGCCGACGTAGACGAAGTCGCGCTTGAAGCCGTCGCTGCCTTCGAACAGTTTCGGACTTTCGCCATTATTCAGCTGGGTGTTGAGGTGGAAAGCGACGCTCGCCATGCTGCCTTTGTGGCCTTCGCGCGGCCCGTAGACGTTGAAGTAGCGGAAGCCGACGATCTGCGAATTGGCTTCAGGCAGGATCTGACGGACGTATTCATCGAACAGGAATTTGGAGTAGCCGTAGACGTTCAGCGGCTGCTCGTACTCGCGGGACTCGATGAAATCGCTGGTGCGTCCACCGTAGGTGGCTGCCGAAGAGGCGTACAGGAACGGAATTTCGCGCTCCATGCAGTAGTGCAGCAGCTCTTTGGAGTACTGATAGTTGTTGTCCATCATGTACTTGCCGTCCCACTCCGTGGTGGAAGAGCACGCGCCTTCGTGGAAGATAGCGTCAATGTCGCCGAACTCTTCGCCTGCCATAATCTGGATCAGAAAGTCTTCTTTATCCATGTAGTCAGCGATGTTCAGGTCAACCAGGTTCACAAACTTGGTGCCGTCTTTCAGATTGTCGACAACCAGAATGTCGGTAATGCCCTTGTCGTTCAGCGCTTTAACGATGTTGCTGCCGATAAAGCCTGCGCCGCCGGTTACGATGATCATAACTGTACCTTTGAAGTTGAGAGCCCGGAGACAATCCGGACATGAATGCTCATATCATATCACCACATGAGCAAGCCTACAGCCATTCGCAGAATAAGGTGCTGGGCTGACGTGATTTATGCTGCAAATAATTCATTCAGGCATGCATCATCTCGTATCAGCGTATAGCTTTGGGTAATATGTGCCAAATTTTGCCGAATCTGGAGAGTTGCAATGCGTGGTGATTTCTACAAACAGTTAACTAGCAATCTGGAGACCGCTCGGGCCGAAGGCTTGTTTAAAGAAGAGCGCATCATCACCTCGGCGCAGCAGGCGGACATTACCGTCGGCGATAGCCACGTGATTAACTTCTGCGCCAATAACTATCTGGGTCTGGCCAACCACCCGGCGCTGATCGACGCGGCGAAATCCGGCATGGACAGCCACGGCTTCGGGATGGCCTCGGTACGCTTCATCTGCGGCACCCAGGATACGCACAAGCAGCTGGAGAAGAAGCTGGCGGATTTCCTCGGTATGGAAGACGCGATCCTCTACTCCTCCTGCTTCGACGCCAACGGCGGCCTGTTTGAAACGCTGCTCGGCCCGGAAGACGCCATTATCTCCGACGCCCTGAACCATGCCTCTATCATCGACGGCGTGCGCCTGTGTAAAGCGAAACGCTTCCGCTATGCCAACAACGACATGCAGGAGCTGGAAGCGCGCCTGAAAGAAGCCCGCGACGCCGGGGCGCGTCACGTGTTAATCGCCACCGACGGCGTCTTCTCGATGGATGGCGTGATCGCCAACCTGAAAGGCGTATGCGATCTGGCGGATAAATACGATGCGCTGGTGATGGTCGATGACTCCCACGCCGTCGGCTTCGTCGGCGAAAACGGCCGCGGCTCCCACGAATACTGCGACGTGATGGGTCGCGTCGACATTATCACCGGCACGCTGGGTAAAGCGCTGGGCGGCGCCTCCGGCGGCTACACCGCCGCACGCAAAGAGGTGGTCGAGTGGCTGCGCCAGCGTTCCCGTCCGTATCTGTTCTCCAACTCTCTGGCGCCGGCCATCGTGGCCGCCTCCATCAAAGTGCTGGAGATGGTCGAAGAGGGTGCAGACCTGCGCGATCGCCTGTGGGCCAACGCGCGTCTGTTCCGTGAAAAAATGACCGCGGCAGGCTTCACT
The DNA here is from genome assembly GCF_040062415.1 of Klebsiella sp. GG_Kp173. Taxonomy (NCBI): domain Bacteria; kingdom Pseudomonadati; phylum Pseudomonadota; class Gammaproteobacteria; order Enterobacterales; family Enterobacteriaceae; genus Klebsiella; species Klebsiella sp. GG_Kp173. The sequence continues at coordinate 133,670 of NZ_JBEAFZ010000088.1, read as the reverse complement.
CTGGCGGGCGCCGACCACGCCATCATTCCGGTGATGCTGGGCGAAGCGGTGGTGGCGCAGAACTTTGCCCGCGAGCTGCAGAAAGAAGGGATCTATGTCACCGGCTTCTTCTATCCGGTGGTACCGAAAGGCCAGGCGCGTATTCGCACCCAGATGTCGGCGGCGCATACCCCTGAACAAATTGAGCGTGCGGTGGAAGCCTTTACCCGCATCGGTAAACAACTGGGCGTCATCGCCTAATAAGGGTGTGAGATGAAAGCGTTATCCAAACTGAAAGCGGAAGAAGGCATCTGGATGACCGACGTACCGGAACCGGAAGTCGGCCATAACGATCTGCTGATTAAAATCCGCAAGACCGCCATTTGCGGGACCGACGTGCACATCTACAACTGGGATGAGTGGTCGCAGAAGACTATTCCGGTACCGATGGTGGTCGGGCACGAATATGTCGGCGAAGTGGTGGGGATTGGCCAGGAAGTGCGCGGCTTTAAGATTGGCGACCGCGTCTCCGGCGAAGGGCATATCACCTGCGGCCACTGCCGTAACTGCCGCGCGGGCCGTACCCACCTGTGCCGCAACACCATCGGCGTGGGCGTCAACCGCCCGGGCTGCTTTGCTGAGTATCTGGTGATCCCGGCCTTTAACGCCTTTAAAATCCCCGACAATATCTCTGATGACCTGGCGTCTATCTTCGACCCGTTCGGCAACGCTGTGCACACCGCGCTCTCCTTCGATCTGGTGGGGGAAGACGTGCTGGTTTCCGGCGCCGGTCCGATCGGCGTGATGGCGGCGGCGGTGGCGAAACACGTCGGCGCGCGTAACGTGGTGATCACCGACGTCAACGAGTACCGTCTTGAGCTGGCGCGCAAAATGGGCGTTACCCGCGCGGTGAACGTGGCCAAAGAGAACCTTAATGACGTGATGGTCGAGCTGGGGATGACCGAAGGTTTCGACGTGGGCCTGGAGATGTCCGGCGCGCCGCCGGCGTTCCGCAGCATGCTGGATACCATGAACCACGGCGGTCGTATCGCGATGCTGGGTATTCCACCGTCAGATATGTCCATTGACTGGACCAAGGTCATCTTTAAGGGGCTGTTTATCAAAGGGATCTACGGCCGCGAGATGTTCGAAACCTGGTATAAGATGGCGGCGCTGATCCAGTCTGGTCTGGATCTTTCACCGATCATCACCCACCGCTTCGGCATTGACGACTTCCAGAAGGGTTTTGACGCCATGCGCTCCGGCCAGTCTGGTAAAGTGGTTCTGAGCTGGGAATAACGCCTCCGGTCTGTTGTAAAAACCAGCAAAAAAGGCGCCTGCGGGCGCCTTAATTTAGATTTGGATAACATTTTTAGCCTGCTTAATATCAAGCGCACAATTTCTACATCGATTTTACGGTTATTCGCTTATACAGTGTGTTTAGTCGCGGTTTAACTTTGTAACTATCATGCTTAAACTCTCCGTATGCTTACTGACCTGTAACTCTGCACGTCTGCTCATGGAGGTGCTGCCCCCGCTGCTGAGGGTAGCCGATGAGTGTATTGTCGTCGACTCCGGTAGCACCGACGAAACGGTGTCTATTTGTCAGCAGTTTGGTCTCACCGTCCATCACCATGCCTATAAAGCCCACGGCGCGCAGATGAACTATGCCATTGGGCTGGCCAGCCATGACTGGGTGCTGTGCATGGACAGCGATGAAATTCTTGATAACGACGTCGTGTCGGCCATTCAGGCGTTAAAAGCGGGGGAGGAGCCTGACCCGGCCTGCGCCTGGCGTTTGCCGCGCTACTGGTTTGTCCTCGGCAAGCAGGTGCGGACGATCTACCCCATTTCCTCGCCGGATTACCCGGTGCGCCTCTTTAACCGCCAGCAGGCGCGATTTAACGACCGGCCGGTGGATGACCAGGTGGTTGGACACGCGCGATCCGTCAGGCTGCCTGGCTTTGTACGCCATGACACCTTTTATTCGCTGCATGAAGTGTTTAATAAGCTGAACAGCTATACCACCCGGCTGGTGAAGCACCAGCAGATCAAACCTTCGCTGGCGCGGGGGATTGTCAGCGCCATTGGCGCTTTCTTTAAATGGTATCTGTTCAGCGGGGCGTGGCGCTATGGCAAAGTCGGCGTGGTCACCGGCCTGTACGCCACGTTTTATAGCTTTCTCAAATATTTTAAGGCGTGGTACGCCCACGAAGATAACCAGGCGCCCGTCGCGCAAAAGCGAACGGACCCCTGAGTGGTCTAGTTGCCGGGATTGTCCCAGCCCTGCCATTTGAGGCGATAGTACTGGACCAGCGCGCTCTGGCTGATGCTGTCGCTGAGGATAGTGAAGAAGCGGCTGGCGTTCACGGGCTCCAGCGGGCGCTTCGGCTTGCAATACTTCACGCCGTGGAACGGATTACGCGGCTTCTGCTGCTGCGGCGCCGTTTGTTGCGCGGGCGGCTGAGTGTAGTTTGGCGTCGAATTGTCGACCTGCGGCTCGTTGAGCAGGCTGCTCGGGCGCACCAGCGTGATATCCGGCGGCAGGCTATAGACCATCTGCTGCAGCACCCGCACCGTCGTCGGATGCGGATGGCCAATGGCTATCGCCGAACCGTTACGACGCGCCAGGGCGATGGCGCGGTTGAACTGGGTGCGGATATCGGCTTCATTCTGCGTATCGTCAAGAAACACCTTGCGCTTAATCACTTTCACCCCGGTGCCCTGCGCGGCGCGCATGGCCTGGGTATTGCCGATGGTCACGCTGTCGAGAAAATAGAGATTGTAGCGCTCCAGGGCCTGCATCACCTTCTGCATGCCAAACAGGTTGGAGGTCATCGCGCTGCCCATATGGTTATTCAGCCCGACGGCGTAGGGGACTTTGCCGTAAGCCTCGCGAATGATGCGCTCGATCTCCTCGCTGCTCATTTCGGGACGCAGGGTGTCTTTTTCCAGCGGCTGTTTGCTGAGCGGCGCCATCGGCAGGTGGATGAGCACTTCATGGCCCAGATTATGCGCTTTCGTGGCCATTTCCCGGGCGTGCGGCGCGTTCGGCAGCACGGCGACGGAGATAGTGGAAGGCAGCGCCAGCACCTGATTTTCGGTCTGCGGGCGGTAGCCAAAATCGTCAATAACGATGGAGAGTTTGCCAGCGAACGCTGGCGCCGCCAGAGCCAGCGAACCGGCTACGGCAAGAGCAATTGCGCGAAATTGAAGCAAAACTTATCTTCCCAACCACGGCTGTGGATTGACCGCCTGACCCTGGCGGCGAATTTCGAAATAGAGCGACGGACGGCCCTGACCGCCGCTGCTGCCTACGAGCGCGATAGGCTGACCGGCACGCACCTGCGTACCGACGCTGACCAGCGCGCTTTGGTTATAGCCATACAGGCTCATGTCGCCTTTGCCATGCTCGACCACCACCACCAGACCATAGCCCTGCAGCCAGTCGGCCAGAATGACCCGACCATCGGCAATGGCTCTGACTTCGGTGCCTTCAGACGCGGCGATAACCATCCCTTTCCAACGTAGTTCACCTTGCAGCTGTTCGCCATATCGATGAAGGAGCGGACCGCGAACCGGCCAGAACGCCTGACCGCGCGGCGAGCCTAGTCCGCCGGTGCGTGACATCAGCGAACGCTCGCTTTCCGTTGGTTTATAGGTGGTGCCTTTGCGCGATGCTTCCTGCTGGCGGTCGCGCACCGCCTGCGCATCGCGTGCTTCCCGATCGGCTCGGGCTTTGGCGGCAGCCTCCGCCTGGGCGATACGACCGCGTAGGCGCGATTCGTTAGCCCGCAATTCACTTAACTGTTGCTGACCTTGCTGAATGGAGGATTCCAGTCCGGAAAGGGTCTTTTTCCGTTCGTTACGCGCCTGCTCCAGCTTCGCCTGCTGAGCTTTTTGCTCGTAGACCAGCGTCTGCTGCTGGCTCTGCTTCTCTTCGAGCATCGACTTTTGCACCGCCATCTCTTCGCGCGTTTTCTTCAGTTCCGCGATGGTTTCCTGACGGGCCTGGTTGAAATAGCTGAAGTAGACCTGCATCCGCTGATTGCGCTGGCCCTCTTCACCGCTCAGCACCATCTGGATGCCGGTATGCGGCCCCTGGCGGAACGCGGCGTCAAGCTGCGCGGCGAGGTTACGCTCCTGAGACGCGCGCTGGCGCTCCAGCTTCGCGAGAGAGGCGTTCATTTCGTCAATCTGCTTATTGAGCTGGTTCAGGTTGTCCTGGGTTTCGCGCAGTTTGCGGGCCGCGGCGGCGATCGCTTCTTCCTGCGCTTTGAGCTGGGCGAGCAGGCTTGCGCGCTGCTGCTGCTGTTGCTTAATCGCCCGCTGCCTGGCGGCGATGTCGGCCTGGATGGACTTAAGCTGATCGCGATCGTCGGCGTGCGCAGATGACGCGCACAGTAATACGCCAGCGCTGAGCGCGCTGGCGTAAAGGACGGATCGAACTGCCGTTGCGATCCATGTAGTTGAATACGTCGCCTTTCCCCTCATGGGGAAGGATTATTCCACGATGAACAGCGGCTTGCCAGTCATCTCTTGCGGGATTTCCATTCCCATCAGCGACAGCATGGTTGGGGCGATGTCGGAAAGTTTGCCGCCATTGACCGCTTTAACCGCTTTGTTACCGACGTAGATCAGCGGAACCGGCAGGTTAGTGTGGGCGGTATGCGCCTGACCGGTGGCCGGGTCGCGCATCTGCTCGGCGTTACCGTGGTCGGCGGTGATCAGCAGCTGACCGCCAACGGATTCCACCGCCTGCGCCACCTGATCGATGCAGTGATCCAGCGCTTCAACGGCTTTTACGGCGGCTTCCATCACCCCGGTATGGCCAACCATATCGCCGTTCGGGTAGTTACAGATGATAGTGTCGTACTGGCCGCCTTTGATGGCCGCGACCAGTTTCTCGGTCAGCTCGGCGGAGCTCATTTCCGGCTGCAGATCGTAGGTCGCTACTTTCGGCGAATTAATCAGAATCCGCTCTTCGCCTTTGAACGGCTCTTCTACGCCGCCGTTGAAGAAGAAGGTGACGTGGGCGTATTTTTCAGTTTCGGAGATGCGCAGCTGGGTTTTATCGTGCTTGGCCATCCACTCGCCGAAGGTATTGGCCAGCGAGGCGGGCGGGTAGGCGCAGGCCACTTTGATGTCGGCGGCATATTCGGTGAGCATCACGAAGTCGAGGTTAACCACTTTCTTACGCGCAAAGCCGTCGAAGTCGGCGTTGACGAAGGCGCGGGTGATTTCGCGCGCGCGGTCAGCACGGAAGTTCATGAAGATCAGCGCATCGCCATCTTCCATCGCCGCATCGGCCTGGCCGGCGGCGCGGATCACGGTCGCTTTCACGAACTCGTCGTTTTCGTCACGGGCGTAGGCAGCCTGCAGACCGGCGACGGCGGTATCGGCCTGGAATTCGCCTTTCGCCAGGGTCATCAGGTCATAGGCCTGCTCAACGCGATCCCAGCGGTTGTCGCGGTCCATGGCGTAGTAGCGGCCGATGAGCGACGCGATGCGGCCTTTGCCCAGCGCGGCAAATTTGGCTTCGAATGTCGCCAGCGTTTTTTCCGCGCTGCGCGGCGGCGTATCACGGCCGTCGAGGAAGGCGTGCAGGTAGATCTTCTCAGCGCCGCGCTCTGCCGCCAGCTCCACCATCGCCATGATGTGATCTTCGTGGCTGTGGACGCCGCCTGGCGACATCAGACCCATGATATGTACCGCTTTGCCGGCGGCAACCGCTTTATCGACCGCGGCGGTCAGTACCGGGTTGGCGAAGAAGGTGCGTTCTTTAATTTCCACATCGAGACGGGTCAGGTCCTGATAGACGATACGACCGGCGCCCAGGTTGACGTGACCCACTTCGGAGTTCCCCATCTGACGGTCCGGCAGGCCAACTTCCAGGCCGGATGCATCGATCAGGGTATGCGGACGTTTGGCCCACAGGGCGTCCATTACCGGCGTTTTAGCGCTGTAAATGGCGTTATCCTGTTGGTCTTCGCGATAGCCGTAGCCATCCAGAATCACCAGTACCATAGGTTTTTTAGTAACCGACATTGCGACAACCTCATGCTCAAAGACAGAAATTTTGCGTAATTTTACTACAGCTGAATCGTTTAAATCCCCGTGAAAGATCAAAGAAAGGGAGCGGCCAGTCCGCGGCGCGTCAGCGAGAACGGCTTTTTTTCGCCGCCGCCCGCAGAAAATACATTACATCGCGCTCACTGGCTGTAATTGCCGCAAGGCACAGGTATACTCCTTTCCTGGTTTTTTTCTCACTTAGTCGGGAGTTGTAACCCCCCATGCAAGAAATTATGCAATTCATCGGCCGTCACCCTGTTCTGAGCATCGCGTGGATCGCGCTGCTGGGGGCGGTGCTGTTCACCACCTTCAAGGGCCTGATGTCGAAAGTTAAAGTCATCACCCGTGGTGAAGCGACGCGTCTTATCAATAAAGAAGACGCGGTAGTGGTCGACCTGCGTCAGCGTGACGATTTCCGTAAAGGCCATATTGCCGGCGCCATCAACCTGCTGCCCAGCGATATCAAAGCGAATAACGTCGGCGAGTTGGAAAAACACAAATCGCAACCCATTATTGTGGTAGACGGTTCCGGCATGCAGGCGCAAGAGCCAGCCAACGCGCTGAACAAAGCCGGGTTTGAAAAAGTCTTTGTACTGAAAGAGGGCATTGCTGGCTGGAGCGGCGAAAACCTCCCTCTGGTACGCGGCAAATAACTTACCTCGCGTGGTGATGCCGCCGCGTTTTCCCCGTCGCGCCTGACGTGAGGGGAACACAGGCTGCGGCGTAAAACCCTCAGGGTAATAACAGGAGTGAAGTCATGGCCAATATTGAGATCTACACCAAAGCGACCTGCCCGTTCTGCATCCGCGCGAAAGCGCTGCTGAACAGCAAAGGCGTAACGTTCCATGAGTTGCCGATCGATGGCGATGCCGCGAAGCGTGAGGAGATGATCCAGCGCAGCGGACGGACGACGGTTCCGCAGATTTTTATTGATGCGCAGCACATTGGCGGCTGTGACGACTTGTATGCGCTTGATTCACGTGGTGGACTTGATCCCCTCTTGCGCTAATTTTTGCGCGCTTTCCCTGCCGGAAGCGCGTATTTAAGGACAACACGAAAGGGTTTTACTATGTCAGAACAAAACAGCACCGAAATGACCTTCCAGATCCAGCGTATCTATACCAAAGATATCTCTTTTGAAGCGCCGAACGCGCCGCAAGTTTTCCAGAAAGACTGGCAGCCGGAAGTTAAACTTGATCTGGATACCGCCTCCACCCAGCTGGCTGAAGGCGTTTATGAAGTGGTGCTGCGTGTAACCGTGACCGCTGCGCTGGGCGAAGAGACCGCGTTCCTCTGCGAAGTACAGCAGGGCGGTATTTTCTCCATCGACGGCATCGAAGGCACCCAGATGGCGCACTGCCTTGGCGCATACTGCCCGAACATTCTGTTCCCGTACGCGCGCGAGTGCATCACCAGCCTGGTTTCCCGCGGTACCTTCCCGCAACTTAACCTTGCGCCAGTGAACTTCGACGCGCTGTTTATGAACTATCTGCAGCAGCAGGCTGGCGAAGGTGCTGAACAACATCAGGATGCCTGATGAACGCACTTAATGCTGCAATGACTGTGATCGGTGCCGGCTCTTACGGCACCGCTCTTGCCATCACCCTGGCAAGAAATGGCCACCACGTTGTGCTCTGGGGCCATGACCCGAAACATATCGCGACGCTGCAACACGATCGCTGCAACGCCGCGTTCCTTCCCGATGTGCCTTTCCCGGATACGCTGCATCTTGAAAGCGACCTGGCCACCGCGCTGGCTGCCAGCCGCGATATTCTGGTGGTGGTGCCAAGCCATGTGTTTGGTCAGGTGTTACGCCAGATTAAACCGCTGATGCGTCCTGACGCGCGTCTGGTGTGGGCGACCAAAGGCCTTGAGGCCGAAACCGGTCGTCTGCTGCAGGACGTGGCGCGTGAAGCGCTGGGCGATGATATCCCGCTGGCGGTGATCTCCGGGCCAACCTTCGCCAAAGAGCTGGCCGCCGGCCTGCCGACGGCGATTTCGCTGGCGGCGACGGATCCGCAGTTTGCCGAGGATCTGCAGCACCTGCTGCACTGCGGCAAGAGCTTCCGCGTCTACATCAACCCGGACTTTATCGGCGTACAACTCGGCGGCGCGGTGAAAAACGTCATCGCCATCGGGGCGGGGATGTCGGACGGCATCGGCTTCGGCGCCAATGCGCGGACGGCGCTGATTACCCGTGGCCTGGTGGAAATGTCTCGCCTTGGCGCGGCGCTGGGCGCCGACCCGGAAACCTTTATGGGGATGGCCGGCCTCGGTGACCTGGTGCTCACCTGCACCGACAACCAGTCCCGTAACCGTCGCTTCGGCATGATGCTCGGCCAGGGGATGGACGTGCAAAGCGCCCAGGAAAAGATTGGCCAGGTGGTTGAAGGCTACCGCAATACCAAGGAAGTTCGCGTTCTGGCACAGCGTTTAGGTGTCGAAATGCCAATAACCGAGGAAATTTATCAGGTATTGTATTGCGGAAAAATTGCGCGCGAGGCAGCATTGACCTTATTGGGTCGCGCCCGCAAGGACGAGCGCAGCAGCAATTAGCTTTCCTTTGTCACCTGAATGACCCTGCCAGCGCAGAACTGGCAGGTCATTACCATATCGCCTGGAGTATGCAATGCCGTGTGAAGAACTGGATATCGTCTGGAATAATATTAAAGCCGAAGCCCGGGCTCTGGCTGACTGTGAGCCAATGCTCGCCAGTTTTTACCACGCAACGTTACTCAAGCATGAAAATCTGGGCAGCGCACTGAGCTATATGTTGGCCAACAAGCTGGCTTCCCCGATTATGCCGGCGATCGCCATTCGCGAAGTGGTGGAAGAAGCCTACGCCGCCGACCCGGAAATGATCGCCTCCGCCGCCTGCGATATTCAAGCGGTGCGCACGCGTGACCCGGCGGTGGATAAATACTCCACGCCGCTGCTCTATCTGAAGGGTTTCCATGCTCTGCAGGCCTATCGTATCGGCCACTGGTTGTGGACGCAGGGCCGGCGTGCGCTGGCGATTTTCCTGCAAAACCAGGTCTCCGTCTCTTTCCAGGTGGATATCCACCCGGCGGCGAAAATCGGCCGCGGGATCATGCTCGACCACGCCACCGGTATTGTGGTTGGCGAAACGGCGGTGATTGAGGATGACGTCTCTATTCTGCAGTCGGTCACCCTCGGCGGTACCGGTAAAACCAGCGGCGACCGTCACCCGAAAATTCGCGAAGGCGTGATGATTGGCGCCGGAGCGAAGATCCTCGGCAATATCGAAGTCGGGCGTGGGGCGAAGATTGGCGCCGGTTCGGTGGTATTGCAGCCGGTTCCGCCGCACACTACCGCGGCGGGCGTACCGGCGCGCATCGTCGGCAAGCCGGAGAGCGATAAGCCGGCGATGGATATGGATCAGCATTTCAACGGTATTCACCACACTTTCGAGTACGGCGACGGGATTTAACGTCTTGCCCGGTGGCGCTGTGCTTACCGGGCCTGCGATCTCATCCCGCCAGCCTGTCGCCCGGATAAGGCGCCGTGCGCTGCAATCCGGGAATCGCTCAGGCTAGCTGCGCAGCACCGCGCCTGGATACCCCAGCTGCCGCCAGGCCTCATACACCACCACCGACACCGCATTCGACAGGTTCATGCTGCGGCTGTCCGGCATCATCGGAATCCGAATTTTCTGCTCCGGCGGCAGGGCATCCAGAATGCTCGCCGGCAGACCGCGGGTTTCCGGACCAAACATCAAGAAATCGCCATCCTGATAGCTGACCGCGCTGTGGGCCGGCGTGCCTTTGGTGGTCAGGGCGAACAGGCGCTGCGGCTGCGCGCTGGCGAGAAATGCCGCGTAATCGGCGTGGCGCTGCACGGCGGTGAACTCGTGATAGTCCAGTCCGGCGCGTCTCAGGCGCTTATCGTCCCAGGTGAAGCCCATGGGCTCAATGATATGCAGACTGAAGCCCGTGTTGGCGCACAGGCGGATAATATTCCCGGTGTTCGGCGGGATCTCTGGTTCGAATAACACGATGTTCAGCATACTGCCCCCTTAATTGCGGGGGGCAGAATAGCAGATATTTGGTCAACCCTCACCCCGGCCCTCTCCCTGAGGGAGAGGGGGAAAACCGGCGCCGGTCGGTGGGCCGGAGGACGCGGGTGAAAGGACCCACCCAACCTTCGGTACTTCACCTGGACGGAGGGGAACGCTACTGCTAGCCTGGCTGCCGGACGGTTCCCTCTCCCTGACGGAGAGGGTGAGGAGAGAGAGCACAACGGCGCAGCTTATGCCGCGTTATGCTGCTTCAGCGCATCGAAGGTCTGCAGCGCCTCCGCGTTCTGCACCAGCGAATCACGGCTAATGTCCGCGATGGTTTTCGCGCCGGTCAGGGTCATCGCCACCTTCATCTCTTTCTCGATTAGATTCAGCAGATTCGCCACCCCCTGCTTGCCATGGGTCGCCAGGGCGTACAGGTAAGCGCGGCCCAGCAGTACGCTGTCGGCGCCCAGGGCGATCATCCGCACGACGTCGAGACCGTTGCGGATGCCGCTGTCGGCGAGAATGGTAATGTCGCCTTTCACGGCGTCGGCAATTGCCGGCAGGGCGCGAGCGGAGGAGAGCACGCCGTCAAGCTGGCGGCCGCCGTGGTTGGAGACCACAATGCCGTCGGCGCCAAAGCGCACCGCGTCGCGGGCGTCCTCCGGGTCGAGGATCCCTTTGATCACCATCGGACCGTCCCAGAAATCACGGATCCACTCGAGGTCTTTCCATGAAATCGATGGATCGAAGTTATTCGCCAGCCAGCCGATGTAATCCTCCAGGCCGGTCGGCTGGCCGAGATAGGCGGAGATATTCCCCAGATCGTGCGGACGGCCGTTGAGGCCAACGTCCCATGCCCACTGCGGATGGGTGACCGCCTGCCAGTAGCGGCGCAGGGCGGCGTTCGGGCCGCTCATGCCGGAATGGGCGTCGCGGTAGCGGGCGCCGGGGGTCGGCATATCGACGGTAAAGACCAGCGTTGAACAACCCGCCGCCTTAGCGCGCTCCAGCGCATTGCGCATAAAGCCGCGGTCGCGCAGAACGTACAGCTGGAACCACATCGGCCGCTTGATGGTCGGGGCGACCTCTTCAATTGGGCAGACGGAAACGGTGGAGAGGGTAAACGGAATACCTTTGTCATCCGCTGCGCCGGCGGCCTGCACTTCCCCGCGGCGGGCGTACATCCCACACAGCCCCACCGGCGCCAGCGCCGTCGGCATCGCCAGCTTCTCGTTGAAGAGGGTGGTCTCGAGGCTCAGGTCCGACATATTGCGCAGAATACGCTGGCGTAACGCCACGTCGGAGAGATCTTCCACGTTGCGGCGCAGGGTATGTTCGGCGTAAGCCCCGCCGTCGATATAGTGGAACAGGAAAGGCGGCAGGATACGCTGGGCGGCGGCGCGATAGTCGCTGGCGGCGGAAATAATCATCACGAATTCTCCCTGGAATTATCAATAGCATCGCCGGGCAGGCGGGTAATTCGCGCCTGGCGGGCCTGGTCTTCATCAAAACGTTTAATGGTGGCGTGGACAAAGCCTAAGTGGGCCATCATCGCCTGGCGCGCCGCCTCGGCGTCGCCGGCGACAATCGCCTCCATGACGGCCTGGTGCTGTTCGGTCAGGCGGGCAAATACCGGCGGCACCAGATACATACGCTGACGGCTCTGCTTGACGGAGGAGTGCAGCAGGTCGAAAAAGCCGCGCATGGTTTGCAGGAGCACCACGTTATGCGAGGCTTCGGCGATGGCCAGATGGAAGCGGACGTCCGCCTGCGAGGCGATATCCGGGTCTTCACTCTGGGTCGCTTCAAAGCACAGGCGAATTTTTTCTTTATCGGCGTCGGTGGCCCGCATCGCCGCGTGCCACGCGGTGCTGGCTTCGATGGCGTGGCGGGCCTCGAGGATGTCGAAGCTGTAGTCAGGGTCATCGGCTAGTAGCGTCTTCAGCGGCTGGACGATGTTTTGCTCCGACCACGGCTCATGCTGAAAGCGGACGAAAGTGCCACCGCCGCGACGGCTCAGCAGTACCCCTTCATTGACCAGCATCGCCAGCGCTTCGCGCAGGGAATTGCGCGAGACGCCGAGCTGAGCGGCGAGCTGACGCTCGGCGGGCAGTCGCATGCCCGCCTCCAGCTGTTGTTCTTCAATCAGCGCCCGGACGCGACGGGCTACATCGTCGGCCAGGCGTTTAGGCATCACTATCACGGGATCATCCAGGTTAAAACGTAGGCCTGCAGCGTGGTGATCAGGCCCACCATACAGGTGAAGATCAGGCTGTGTTTGACGGTAAAGCGGAACAGATCTGACTCTTTACCCACCAGGCCAACCGCGGCGCAGGCGATGGCGATCGACTGCGGGGAAATCATCTTGCCGGTGACGCCGCCGGTGGTATTGGCCGCGACCAGCAGGATATCGGAGACGCCAATCTGCTGCGCCGCCGTTGCCTGCAGCGCGGCGAACAGGGCGTTAGACGAGGTGTCCGAACCGGTCAGGAATACCCCCAGCCAGCCCAGGAACGGCGAGAAGAAGGTAAACGCGTGGCCGGTATGGGCCAGCGCCAGGGCCAGGGTTGACGACAGCCCGGAGTAGTTGGAGATAAAAGCGAACGCCAGCACCATGCCGATAGAGTAGATCGGCAGCGCCAGGTCCTTCAGCGTCCCGGCGAAGGTGGTCAGCGCGTCTTTCGGCTTCATACGCAGCCAGACGATGGACAGCAGGGCGGCGAACAGAATGGCGGTGCCGGTTGCCGACAGCCAGTCAAACTTATAGATGGCGGCGTAAGGCGTCGCGGCGCTGACCACCGGCGGCATGCGGGCGACCATTTTGTCGAGGAACGGCACCGAAAAATTGATGACGAAGTCATACATCGCGCCGCCCGGTGCGAACAGCGCTTTGAACGGCGGCACGCTCCACAGGGTTACGGTGGCGGTCAGGAACAGGAACGGCGACCAGGCGCGGATCACTTGTCCTGCGGTGTAGCGCGTGCGGGCCAGCGTCATATCCACCTGCGAGGCGCCGATGTCGCCAAAGCGGAAGATGCGCACCGGCTGCCAGCGTTTGAGGAACAGGGTCAGGCAGATCAGGGAGACCAGCGATGAGATGATGTCCGGCAGCTCCGGGCCAAGGAAGTTAGAGCTGAGGTACTGGGCGATAGCGAACGAGCCGCCTGCGACCATCACCGCCGGCCAGGTCTCTTTGATGCCCCGCCAGCCATCCATGATGGCCATGATCCAGAACAGCACGATAATGGTCAGGAACGGCAGCTGGCGGCCCACCATCTGGCCGATGGCGAAGCTGTCGATACCGGTTACCTGGCCGGCCACCAGGATTGGGATGCCCATCGCGCCGAAGGCCACCGGCGCGGTGTTGACGATCAGGCACAGACCAGCCGCATACAGCGGGTTAAACCCGAGTCCGACCAGCAGCGCCGCGGTAATCGCCACCGGCGCGCCAAACCCCGCTGCCCCTTCGAGAAAGGCGCCGAACGAGAATCCGACGATCAGCATCTGCAGGCGTTGGTCAGGCGTAATCGACAGGATCGACGAGCGGATAATGTCGAACTGTCCGGTCTTCACCGAGATTTTATAGACAAAGACCGCGGCGATAATAATCCACGCGATGGGCCACAGTCCGTAGAAGAAGCCATACACTACCGAGGCCAGGGCGCGGTCCACCGGCATTTTATAGAACAGCAATGCGACGGCCAGGGCGATCGCAACGGTCCAGGTAGCGGCGAGATAGCCTTTCAGTTTGAGCTTAATCAGCGCAAAAAAGAAAAACAGAATCGGTAGCGATGCGATAAGACTGGATAACCAGATATTACCGGCGGGATCGTAGTTTTGTTGCCAGAGATTCATGCAGGGTCTCCATCGGGCCGCCAGGACGTGTGGGCTGAGTCTGCGCTCATTGCCGAATCCGTCTTAGGTAAAATTGGCCCGGCCAATTAGGGATAGCAGGGTTGATGACAACGAATGGTTAACCATATGTTACTCTTAGGCAACGGGTTTGTGATGCATTTTGATGGATTTGTGAACTGCTGGGGGGTAGATGAATTTATTGGTTGGACCAATCTGCCGGCAGGGGACGAAAAAGGGTGGCGGTAGGACAGAATAACCCTCTCCGGACGGAGAGGGCTGGGGATTAGAATTCGCTGCGGGCGAAACCGGTCATCTCTTTCAGACCCATTTCCCGGCCCAGGGCGGTCATCGGATGGACGACCACCAGGCCGCGGACGCTTTTCTTCAGCTTGCCCATATCGGCCTGCTCTTTTTTGGTAATCGCGCGACGGAACGGCAGGCTCATCAGCTTTTGCGCCTCTTTGCTCAGCTTCTGGCTCTGGACGGAACGCAGACGTTCAATCTCCGTTTCCAGAGTGGCTTTTTCTTTTTCCAGCTCAGCGTATTTATCGGCGGCTTCCACCAGCGACAGCTCGGCCTGCTGGTGGCGGATGGCGTCGAGACGATCGCTCAGACGTTTGATTTCATTCTTTTCGACTTCTTTCATGGTGATTTGATCTGTTAATAAAGGGGCTTCATTCGCCTATAGTATGTGCCGTGACCGCTATTGTTGATAGCTATTTATCAAAAATTCGCCGTTAATCGCCGTCAGAATACGATACCTGAACCTGCTAATAATTTGAATTTTATTAATATTCTTTCTGATACCCGCTCTAATTTCATTTCTGTGAAGCCGGTCGGCAGATAAGCACGTTTTCCTTAACCCACGCCGGTGAATTGGCTAATGCTTAATCAGATTATTCCCAAAAGGAGGACGTGATGGCAAAGATCGGCGACGGCGTACCACGTTTAATCGACAAAGCGGTTGATTTTATGGCTTCCAGTCAGGCGTTTATGGAGTATTTGAAAAAGTCTCCGCGGCTGCAGCATGTACCGCGAGATATCCCTCAGGATAAGGAAGCGTTGTTTCTGCAGCGTCTGGAATATTATCGTCAGCTTTACCGGCCGACCTGCGACCAGACGGAGCCGGAATCAGAGCGTTGATTTCTGGAAGGCTTTTTTTAAGCTGATTCGTGAAATCAGCTCAGTCAGGGACAACACCATCGTTGAACGCACCATCTGCTGGTAACGCAGTTTCTGCATTGCCAGCAGTTCGGCGTCGCTGTCATCAAACTGCGGCGTTGGCGGCAGGGCGGCGACGCAGTGCAGTTCGCCGAACGGACCGATAATTTCGTCGTCGGTAAAGCTGTACTCATTGCCGTCGTGATTAAGCTCCTCGCGCAGGGCCATCAGCAGCTCGGCGTCTTCATATTCGGCACGACTTATCACCCCAAGGCCATAAATCAGCTTCAGGCGTACAGAGAGATCGCCGAGCGGCCCGCTGCCCTCCAGCAAGGGCTCAACGGCGTATTTCACCGCGTAGTCGTCTTTACGGAACACCTGAAGCACCAGAATATTGACCGCTTCCGTTAACAGCTCGACGGTGGCGATCAGGAAGCTTCGTACGGTTTTGCCAGCATTCAGACGCTCAAGCACACGGTTTTCAAATGCTTGTGTTTCTTCCATCATTGCCTGCATATCTGACAGGAGTCGTAATGGGCGCGACGTCGGTCGCGCCAGGTTGTGCATCATTTTACCGCGTTGTAGTCGTTAACGGCCTCCGCGACGACATCGCTTGCCGCGTCAAGGCCGGAAATCTGGGCCAGCGCGGCCTGCGGCCCCTTGTCGGCGATCAGCGCCGCCAGCTCCTGAGCCTGCGGATCGTCTTCGCTACGGAAATGCATCGCCGCCGCGATCCCTTTCACCAGGTTGCGGTGCGGCAGGCCGTATTCCAGTGTACCCAGCAGCGGCTTAATTAAACGGTCGCCGGCGCTCAGTTTGCGCAGCGGCTGACGGCCAACGCGTTCAACATCGTCTTTCAGGTACGGGTTCTCGAAACGGCCAAGAATTTTCTGGATATAAGCCGCGTGCTTCTGCGGGTCAAAGGCGTAGCGTTTGATCAGCACCGCGCCGCTCTCCTCCATCGCGCCCTGCACGACGGCCCGAATTTTCTCGTCGAGGATCGCATCGCGAATCGTCTGGTGGCCCGCCAGTTTTCCGAGGTAGGCGGTTATAGCATGCCCGGTGTTCAAGGTGAAGAGCTTGCGCTCGACAAATGCCATCAGGTTATCAGTTAATTCCATTCCCGGGATGGTCGGCAGTTCGCCCTTGAACTGGGTTTTATCGACGATCCATTCGCTGAAGGTTTCCACGGTGACTTCCAGCGGGTCATGGGTAGCGGACGCCGATGGCGGCACGATACGGTCAACGGCGGAGTCGACGAAGCCGATATGGGTTTCCACCCAGGCCTTATCTTCCTCCGCCAGGGCGTTAAATACGTGGCCTTTTAACTGCGTGGTGCCGCGCACCATATTTTCGCAGGCGATAATGTTCAGCGGGCGTTCGGTGCCCTGCGCTTTGCGCTTCGCCAACCCTTTGGCGATGGCCGGGGCGATGCGCTCAAGGACCACGGGACCGACGGCGGTGGTCACCAGGTCGACGCTGGCGATCAGATCCACGACCTCGTCGCCAATGCTGCTGACGGCATTTACGCCGGAGACGGTATCCACCTGCTCATTTTCGCCAACGACGTGAACCTGGTAGCTATGACGGGCATTCAGGGCATCAAGTACGGTCTGATTAACATCGGCAAACGTCAGTTCGATGCCCGCGTCGGCCAGCAGTTTACCGATAAAGCCACGTCCGATATTACCTGCGCCAAAATGTAATGCTTTCATAGTATTAACCTTCAATTAATGTTTTTACCTGAGAGGGCTGGGGTGAGGCTTTTCCCCTCACCCAAACCCTCTCCAAAAAGGAGAGGGAATGGACCGGTCTGTTTATTTATTCAGCAGCGCCAGTACGTCGTCGACGCTGGTGGTGTTCGCCAGTCGCTCAATCACCGTTTCGTCATCCAGCGCGTTGGTCAGGCTGGTAATCACCTGAATGTGCTCGTTGTTGCGGGCGGCGATGCCGATCACCAGGCGGGCAACATCGTCTTCATCTTCCCCAAAGCGCACCCCTTCCGGGTACTGGCAGAAGACGACGCCAGTTTTCAGCACGCGGTCTTTCGCTTCGATGGTGCCGTGCGGCACCGCGATGGACTCGCCAAGATAGGTCGAGGTCAGTTTTTCGCGGTCCAGCATCGCCTGCACATATTCCGGCTCAACGTAGCCGCCTTTCACCAGTTGCTCGCCGGCGAAGCGGATGGCTTCTTCTTTTGTGGCCGCTTTGCGACCGAGGAAGATGTTATCCGCACCCAGCTTGAACAGGTTTTTGTCAGTATCATCAAAGCTGTCTTTCAGGCTATCAGTGACTTTGACTTCGTTGTCGATGTGGCGCTGGGCCGCCACCAGACGCTCGGTCAGGCTGGTGTAGAGACCGCTGTCGAGGAAGTTGGTCAGCGAAATATGCTGCGCCTGCGGTACCTGGCGCATGGCGCGCTCGGTCAGGTCGCGGTGGGTGATCACCAGGTCAACATCCGGCGGCAGATTATTGATCGCGCTGTTGGTGACCGAGATGTTGCTCAGGCCGGCATCCTGCACTTTCTTGCGTAGTACCCCGGCGCCCATGGCGCTGGAACCCATCCCGGCGTCGCAAGCGACGATGATTTTCCGCACATGGCTCAGGTCGTTGGTGACATTGCCTGCCGCCAGCGGGTTGGCGCCTTTTGATTGCGCCTTCATATCATGCATACGACGGGTTGCCGCTTCGATATCGTCTTCTTCTTTGACTTTGCTGGTCTTCAGCAGAACCGCAGAGACCACGAAGGAGACCGCCATCGCGGCGATAATGGCTGCGATGTTCGCGAAGTAGGCTCCTTTCGGCGTCATCGCCAGCACCGCCAGGATAGAGCCCGGGGAAGCCGGAGAGACCAGACCGCCGTTGAGGATGGTCAGGGTGAAGACACCGGTCATCCCGCCGAGGATAACGGCCAGGATCAGACGCGGGTTCATCAGCACGTACGGGAAGTAGATTTCATGGATACCACCCAGGAAGTGGATGATAGCCGCCCCGCCTGCAGACTGTTTAGCGCTGCCGCGGCCAAAGAACATGTACGCCAGCAGAACGCCCATCCCCGGACCCGGGTTCGCTTCAATCAGGAAGAAGATGGATTTACCCAGCTCGTGGGACTGCTGAATACCCAGCGGCGAGAAGATACCGTGGTTGATGGCGTTGTTAAGGAACAGGATTTTCGCCGGTTCCACGAAGATAGACGCCAGCGGCAGCATGTCGTGCGCCACCATGAAGTTAACGCCAGCCGCCAGAATTTTCGACAGAACTTCTACCGCCGGGCCGATGCCGAGGAAGGCAAGAATAGCGAGGATCATCCCGATGATGCCGGCGGAGAAGTTATTCACCAGCATTTCAAAACCGGATTTGATCTTACCGTCGACCCAGTTATCGAACTTCTTGATGCAGTAGCCGCCCAGCGGGCCGGCAATCATGGAGCCGAGGAACATCGGCATATCCGCGCCGACGATAACGCCCATGGTGGTGATCGCCCCGACCACGCCGCCACGTTCGCCGCCGACTAATTTACCGCCGGTGTAACCGATCAGCAGCGGCAGCAGGTAGGTGATCATCGGACCGACCAGCTTCGCCAGCGTTTCGTTTGGCAACCACCCTGTCGGAATGAAAAGCGCGGTGATGATACCCCACGCGATAAACGCGCCGATATTCGGCATCACCATATTGCTGAGAAAACGACCAAAGCTTTGCACTTTGATCTTGATATCGGATGACATAAAACACCCCTTCTTCTGTTTTGCGTATCGCGCAGGCTAAAAGCCCGAGGTTTGTTGTTAATGTGGCGGCAGAGGTAGCCGGGCCCTGATTGATAGTGCGAAATCTGGCACTGAATCGTTTAGCTGTCCAGCCAACGTCTTTTTATGTGATATAGATCACATGAATATAGGGGGCGCGGTGGGTTTTGTAGTGATTGCGATCACATAATTGCTGTGTAAAAAAACAACAGACCGTCGTTTTTGCCGCTAATCTGCGATTTTGTGTGATATTTGTCACAATTTTGTTTCGTGTTTTTGTTGTTTGTTTGTGATTTTGATCACAAAGAATTTCACGGTGGATTTTCGCCGCTGTGATCTCGGCCCGGTTTTGCGGCCAGGGCGAGGTGGCTGTGTAACTAAGCAACCATGTTGGTTAAATAACTTTTTTCCACCGGATGGCAAAAATGAAAGGGGTGAATTATGCTCAAATCAGCGGCCCGGATGTCAGTGGGTCGTGAATAAAATTTATATAAATTATTAGCGTAAAGCCGAGGGAATTATGTTTCTCAATTATTTTGCGCTGGGTGTTCTGATCTTCGTTTTTCTGGTCATTTTTTATGGGATTATCGTTATTCACGATATTCCTTATTTGATTGCCAAAAAACGCAACCACCCCCATTCCGATGCTATTCATGTCGCCGGATGGGTCAGTCTTTTTACTCTCCACGTCATCTGGCCGTTTTTATGGATATGGGCCACGCTGTACCAACCTGAGCGCGGCTGGGGCATGCAGCATAAGGCGAATACGGACCCCGACGAACCTGAAAAAGAAAGCGATATACAACAGCTTCGCCAACGACTGAGCGACCTTGAACATCAGGTGGCGGCCATCCAGCGGCCACAGTCCACCTCTGCGGCGGAGAAATAAACTATGGATCTGTTGATAATTTTGACCTACGTGGCTATCGCCTGGTCGATATTTAAAATTTTCAAAATACCGGTAAATAAATGGACAGTTCCCACCGCGGCGCTGGGGGGCGTATTTATTGTTAGCGCGCTTATTTTATTAATGAATTATAACCACCCTTACACCTTTCTGGCGCAAAAGGCGGTGATATCTATTCCTATCACGCCGCAGGTTACCGGAGTAGTTGACAGCGTCACCGACAAAGCGAATCAGCGCGTCAAAAAGGGCGAGGTGCTTTTTACTATTGACCCGGCGCGCTATCAGGCGCGGGTCGACCGTCTGCAGGCCGACCTGGTGACAGCGCTGCACAGTATTAACACCCTCAAGGCGCAGCTCTCTGAAGCCCAGGCCAACACCACCCGCGTATCGGCGGAACGCGATCGCTTATATAAAGACTATCAACGTTACCTGAAAGGGAGCCAGGCCCGGGTGAATCCGTTCTCAGAAAGCGACATCGATAACGCCCGGCAGAATTACCTTGCTCAGGACGCGCTGGTCAAGGCGTCGGTAGCGGAACAGGCGCAGATCCAGAGCCAGCTGGACAGCATGATCAACGGCGAGCAGTCGCAGGTGGTTAGCCTGCGCGCCCAGCTGGCGGAGGCGAAGTACAATCTCGACCAGACTACCGTGCGGGCGCCCAGCGATGGGTATATCACTCAAGTGTTGATCCGTCCGGGGACCTACGCTGCCTCGCTGCCGCTGCGGCCGGTGATGGTGTTTATCCCTGAGCAAAAAAGGCTGATCGTCGCCCAGTTCAGGCAAAATTCGCTGTTAAGGCTGGAGAAGGGCGACGACGCGGAAGCGGTGTTTAATGCCCTGCCCGGACAGGTATTCCACGGCAAACTGGTGAGCATTTTACCGGTGGTACCGGGGGGAACCTATCAGGCGCAGGGGGCGTTGCAGTCGCTGACCGTGACGCCGGGCAGCGATGGCGTGCTGGCGACCATTGAGCTCGATCCGAATGCCGAAATCGATGCCCTACCCGATGGCATCTATGCGCAGGTGGCGGTCTACTCCGACCATTTCGCCCACGTTTCGGTGATGCGTAAAGTGCTGCTGCGCATGACCAGCTGGATGCACTACCTCTATCTCGACCATTAATGCGATCGGCGGCAGGTTGAGCGGGATGCTCACCTGCCTTTTACCTCGCCCTGAGCCATACTCATATCTTTGTTGGCGATAAGGAGCAGGCTATGAAACTGATCGGCAGCTACACCAGTCCCTTTGTGCGCAAAATATCGGTGATCCTGCTGGAAAAGCGCATCCCTTTTGAATTTGTCAACGAATCCCCCTACAGCGAAAGCAACGGCGTGTCGCGCTATAACCCGCTAGGCAAAGTGCCGGCGCTGGTAACGGATGACGGCGAATGCTGGTTTGACTCTCCGGTTATCGCGCAGTATCTCGAGCTGCTGGGCGTGGCGCCGCAGATGATCCCCGCCGATCCCAGAGCCGCTCTCAGGATGCGCCAGCTTGAAGCGCTGGCAGATGGGGTGATGGAGGCCGCCCAGGCGCTGGTGCGCGAAAAAGCTCGCCCTGCGGCCCAACAGTCAGAGCAAGAGCTGCTCCGCCAGCGGGAGAAAGTGGCGCGCGGCCTCGACAGGCTGGAAGCCTGCGCGGCGGACGGAACGCTACGCGGCGACGAGGTCAATCTGGCGACCATCTCTACGGCCTGCGCCATTGCCTACCTGAACTTTCGCCGGGTGGCGCCGGGCTGGTGCGCCACCCGGCCGCAGTTGGTGAAGTTGGTGGATGCGCTGTTCCAGCGCGCCAGCTTTGCGCGCACCGAACCGCCGCGGACTTGACCCAGGCAGGTAACAGTTTGCGCAAGGAGGCGTTACAATCGCCGCTGATTGTTGACTCCCTCTCCCGTCGGGAGGGGGGAAAATAACTTACCGCCAGGCCCATTCATGACTACCGAAATTCGTGCGCTTTATACCCGGCTTCCGGCCATTGACCGCTTACTCCGCGACCCCGCTTTTTCCTCCCTGCTGGCGCAGCACGGCCATTCGCAGGTGGTGACGCAGCTGCGCCAGATGCTGGACGAGGCGCGGGAACAGATCCGCCAGTGTCAGACACTGCCTGACTGGAGCCATGACTGGCTGAGTGCCTGCGCGCAGCGGCTGACCGCCAGCCGGCAGAGCGCCTTGCGTCCGGTGTTTAATCTCACCGGTACGGTGCTGCACACCAATCTCGGGCGCGCCATCCAGGCTGAGGCGGCGGTGGAGGCGGTCGTCAGCGCGATGCGCGCGCCGGTGACGCTCGAATATGATCTCGACGACGCCGGGCGCGGCCATCGCGATCGCGCTATTGCCGATCTGCTGTGCCAGATCACCGGCGCGGAAGATGCCTGTATCGTGAACAACAACGCGGCGGCCGTGCTGCTGATGCTGGCGGCCACCGCCAGCGGCAGGGAGGTGGTGGTCTCCCGCGGCGAGCTGGTGGAGATCGGCGGGGCGTTCCGCATTCCCGACGTGATGCGTCAGGCAGGTTGTCAGCTGCACGAAGTGGGCACCACCAACCGCACCCACGCCAAAGACTATCGCCAGGCGGTGAATGACAATACCGCCCTGCTGATGAAGGTCCACACCAGCAACTACAGCATTGAAGGCTTTACCAAAGCCGTCGACGAAGCGGAGCTGGCGGTCATCGGCCGCGAGCTGGACGTCCCGGTAGTGGCCGACCTGGGCAGCGGGTCGCTGGTGGATCTCAGTCAGTATGGCCTGCCGAAAGAGCCGATGCCGCAAGAGATGATCGCTGCCGGGGTGAGCCTGGTCAGTTTCTCTGGCGACAAGCTGCTCGGCGGCCCGCAGGCCGGAATTATCGTTGGCAAACGCGCGCTGATTGCCCGCCTGCAGAGCCATCCGCTGAAGCGGGCCCTGCGCGCGGATAAAATGACTCTCGCGGCGCTGGAAGCCACGCTGCGCCTCTATCAGCATCCGGAAGCGCTGCGGGAAACCTTACCGACGCTGCGCCTGCTCACCCGCCCGGCGGACGAGATCCGCCGGCAGGCTGAACGCCTGCAGCCTGCCCTGGCGGCACACTATGCTGATTTTGCCGTCAACGTGGCAGCCTGCCAGTCGCAGATTGGCAGCGGCTCGTTACCCGTCGACCGTCTGCCTGGCGCGGCGTTGACCTTTACCCCCCATGACGGCCGCGGCAGCCGGCTGGAGGCTTTGGCGGCCCACTGGCGCAGGCTGCCATGCCCGGTGATTGGCCGCATTTATGACGGCCGGCTCTGGCTGGATCTGCGCTGTCTGGAAGATGAAACCCGGTTTATGGAGATATTGTTACGATGATTATTGCCACCGCTGGACATGTTGACCACGGCAAAACGACGCTGCTGCAGGCGATAACCGGCGTGAATGCCGATCGTCTGCCGGAAGAGAAAGCGCGGGGAATGACGATCGATCTCGGCTATGCCTACTGGCCGCAGCCGGACGGGCGGGTGCTGGGGTTTATTGACGTGCCCGGGCACGAAAAGTTTTTGTCCAACATGCTGGCGGGGGTGGGTGGGATCGACCATGCGCTGCTGGTGGTGGCCTGCGATGACGGGGTGATGGCGCAAACCCGCGAACACCTGGCGATCCTGCAGCTGACCGGAAAGCCGACGCTGACCGTGGCGCTCACCAAGACGGACCGCGTGACGGCCGCCCGGGTGGCGGAGGTTCAGGCGGAGGTCGAGCAGGCCCTGCGCGAACTGGGCTTTGACGCCGCCGCTTTCTTCCCCACCGTGGCGGTGGAAAACCTCGGTATTGCCGAACTGCGCAGCCATCTGCTGCAGCTTGCGGAGCGCCCCCATCCGCAGCAGCGGCGTTTTCGCCTGGCGCTGGATCGCGCTTTCACCGTCAAAGGGGCGGGGCTGGTGGTCACCGGGACGGCGCTCTCCGGCGAAGTACGGGTCGGGGATACCCTGTGGCTCACCGGCGTCAACACGCCGATGCGCGTCCGCGGTCTGCATGCCCAGAATCAAGCGGTTGAGCAGGCGCACGCCGGGCAGCGCATTGCGCTGAATATTGTCGGCGATGCGCAGAAAGAGGCATTGCACCGCGGCGACTGGCTGCTCTCTTCCCCGCCGCCGGAGCCTGCAGAGCGGGTGATTGTCGAACTGCAGTGCCATACGCCGCTCAGCCAGTGGCAGCCGCTACATATTCACCACGCTGCCAGCCACATCACCGGCCGGGTGTCGCTCCTTGAGGGCGACCTGGCGGAGCTGGTGCTGGATACCCCGCTGTGGCTGGCGGATAACGACCGGCTGGTACTACGCGATATCTCTGCTCGCTTGACGTTGGCCGGCGCACGAGTGGTGACGCTGGATCCCCCGCGCCGCGGCAAGCGTAAACCGGAGTATTTGCAGTGGTTGCACGCCCTGGCGGCGGTTGGCGCTGACGATGCGCAGGCCCTGGAGCTGCATCTGCAGCGGGACGCCGTCCGGCTTGAGCGCTTCGCCTGGGCTCGGCAGCTGAGTGAAACCGGAATGGCGGCCTTGATCCAGCGGCCTGACTATCTGCAGGCCGGACAGCGCTTGCTTAGCGCGCCGCTTGCCGCCCGCTGGCAGCGAAAATTGTTGGATGCCCTGGCGCGCTACCATGAACAGCATCGCGACGAGCCGGGCCCTGGCCGGGAGCGCCTGCGCCGCATCGCGCTGCCGATGGAAGATGAAGCGCTGGTGCTGCTGCTGATTGAGCAGATGCGCGAGAGCGGCTTAGTCCGCAGCCATCACGGCTGGCTGCATCTGCCCGAGCATAAAGCCGGGTTTACCGACGAGCAGCAGGCGGTCTGGCAGAAGGTGGAGACCCTGTTCGGCGATGATCCCTGGTGGGTGCGCGATCTCGCGCGCGAAGTCCATGTTGAAGAGTCCCTGATGCGCGCGGTGCTGCGCCAGGCGGCGCAGCAGGGGATAATTACCGCGATCGTCAAGGATCGTTACTACCGCAACGATCGCATTGTGCAGTTCGCCCAGCGGGTGCGCGAGCTGGATCATCTGCGCGGGTCAACCTGCGCGGCGGATTTTCGCGATACCTTAAACGTAGGGCGGAAGCTGGCGATCCAGATCCTGGAGTATTTCGATCGGATTGGCTTCACCCGCCGTCGCGGCAACGATCATATCCTGCGCGATAAGGCGTTGTTTCTGTAATCATTAACGCCTGCTCCCCGGCGGACAGTGAACGCTGTGTTGCCGGGGAAGAGGAGGTCGCGCTGTGCCGGGCCTTATTCGGCTTCCCGTACCCAGATACGCATTTCGCCTTCTCCGCGGTTTGCCCAGCTAAACCAGGGAATAAAGGTCAGCGTCTGTGAATGGGGGGTGGCCAGCGGGTGATCGTAGCTCCAGAGATTCTGCGCGTCGGCGTTTTCTGCATGTTTTCTGTAGCCCGGAGCCTGAATCAACATGTTGCGAGCAAACAGCCCCTTTCCTTCAAACACCGTGAACCTGGCATCGCGTGGCAGCAGCAGGTTATGCAGCGCTTCGCCGTTATCAGCTTGTTCGAGACAATAGACCAGTGGACCGCGCTGCAGCGCGACCTGGCCTGCCTGGTGACGAACAAGCGGATTGCCATATACCCGGCGAACCGGCATCGGCAAGGTAAGCATCAGGGTGTCACCTTCCTGCCAGAGGTGATGGATATGCAGATAGCCCTGGCGAATATCCTGCGTGACCGGCGCGCCGTTCAGGGTGATGTGCGGACCCTCGCACCAGTCAGGTAGACGCAGCGCCAGCGTATGGTTCACTGTTGACGGTGATTCGATGACAATTTTGACCTGTTCCCGCCAGGGATAGTCACCGCTGATACGCAGGCGTAACGTCTTTTCCCCAACCGGGATCTCGACCTGATTGCCGACATAGAGATTGATATACAACGCCTCCTCGCGTGGCGTGTAGATATAATGCCCCAGTGAGGTCAGAAGACGAGCGATATTCGGTGGGCAGCAGGCACAGCCGAACCAACGCTGACGAACAGGCTTAACATGGTCATAAATATGATTGAATTTTAAAGACTTAGGCTGCACTTCCAAGGGGTTGACGTAAAAGAAATGTTTACCGTCCAGCGCCATACCGCCCAGAACGGTATTGTACAGCGCGCGCTCCATTACATCAGCATATTGGCTGTCGGCTTCCAGTTCCAGCATGCGGCGCGCGAACATCATCAGCCCGATAGAGGCGCAGCTTTCCGCATAAACGGTATCATTCGGCAGGTCGTAATCGCTGCTGAAGGCTTCCCCGCTGCTCTGTGAGCCAATGCCGCCCGTAATATACAGCTGACGCTGGACCATGTTTTTCCATAACCGCAGGCAATCCTGGCGTTTGCCTTCGTTCTTGCTCAGGCGCGCAAGGTGCGCTACGCCGGCCATTAAATAAACAAAGCGAACCGCGTGACCCACAGCGGTGGTCTGTTCGGCAAGCGGCAAATGCGCCTGGCTGTAGGGTTTATCCATCACCATCCACGCCGGCCCATAGGTATTCCAGAAGGAAGTTTTGCCGCGTTTTTCATACTCGATGTCATAGAAATGCGGCTGTGTCCCACGCTGTTCAACGAAGTAATTAGCCAGCGCCATATAGCGTGGTTCCTGAGTCACATCGTACAAACGCATTAACGCCAGCTCTATTTCAGGGTGTCCCGGGTAGCCGTGCAGTTGATTGTCGTCGGGACCAAACACGCTGTCGATATGATCGGCGAGGCGACATGCCACCTCCAGCAGGCGGCGTTTACTGGTCGCCTGGAAGAATGCCACCCCAGCCTCAATCAGGTGACCGGCACAGTACAATTCATGGCATTCGGCGAGATTGGTCCAGCGTTCCCCGGGCGCTTTCACCGTAAAATAGGTGTTCAGATAACCATCTTCACATTGCGCGGCGGCAATCAGCTCAATCACCTCGTCGGCGGTTTTTTCCAGTTCCGCATCTGGCTTCTGGCACAATGACCAGGCGACGGCCTCCAGCCATTTCGCCACATCGCTATCCTGGAACACCATTCCGTAGAATTCTCCTGCCTGCTGACCTGCGGCGATACGGAAGTTTTCTATCGCATGGCTGGGCTCAGCCTCGGCGATCCGGTCATTGAGGGCCTCCCACTGGTAGGGAATGACGACATCACGCACCAGTTGCTGATACTGACCCAGAAACGGATCGTTAACTTTCAGTTTATGCAGATCGACTTCCATGATTTCTCCTTAAGACTGAACGTGACGTGCGCGCAGATCGGCTGCAATACGCGACATCATGGGATTGTTGAGCTTGCAGGCGCGGATAGCGAAGGCCAGCAACAGATGGAACAGCGCGGGCAGCAGGGTTTCCATCGCCGTGATCCCCGATAGTGAGGATGGAGTCTGGTTGCTGGCGCCGGGTTGATAAGCGACGTAGATAAATACCAGGCTGATAATGCCCGCACTGGAGGCCCATGCCAGCTTGATAAAAAACAGGTTGAAAGCAAAGTTCATCCCCGACGAACGGACACCCGTCTTCCATTCGCCATAATCATCAGAGAAAGCCATCAACGAAAAATGCAGCGGTAGGGTAAAGCCCAGGATGATGCCATTGCCGAGAATGACCGCCAGCCACAGCGTTTGCCAGGACGGACCGGTGGGCAGGAACCACATTCCGACCGCCAGTAAGGCCAGTACCACATTGGTGTAGTAATAGAGCTTGACGGTATCAACGTGGCGCGACAGCCAATTGACGATCGCGGCGCCCAGAATCGAGGAAAAGGTGACCATGGTGAAAAACAGCGATGTATAGCCAGTAGAGCCGCCGAGTACATAGGTAATGAAGTACATGTAGCCGCCACCGCGAATGTTAAACACGTTGATCAACAGGAATGACATCGCCAGCATGAGTAACAGCTGATCGTTTTTACGCAGACCGGCGATATGTTCGCGCAGGGTGAATTTGCCGAGCATCTCCAGGGAAACACGCTCACGTACCCAGAAAAAGCAGCACAGAAACATCACCGCCGCGATGGCGCACAGTACGCCGACACCATACTGATAACCCTGAGCGGTATTCCCCTGCCCGAACGCTTTTACCAACCACGGCAGGCCCACGGAGACCAGGAATCCCGCCACGCCGCATAGTACAAAGCGCCATGCCTGGCAGGAGATCACCTCGCTATGGCGAGTGGTCATCGTATTAATGAGCGCGCAGTAAGGGACGTTAATCGCGGTATAGCTGACTGAAAGCAGCAGGTAAGTGCCGAAGGCCCAGGCGATTTTTACCCCCATGCCGGCATCCGGCACGGTAAAGGTCAGCACGCCGATCGCTGCAATAGGAACCGCAATCCATAGCTGCCAGGGGCGAAAACGTCCCCATCGGCTTTGGGTCCGATCGGCGAGGACGCCCATGATCGGATCGGAAATAGCATCAAATACGCGCAGCGCAAGGAACAGAGTACCGACCAGCGCCGGGGTGAGCCCAAAGACGTCAGTATAGAAAAAAGTGAGAAAGTTCATGATCAGGCAGGTGATGACCGTTCCACCGGCGTCGCCCAGACCATAGCCTATTTTTTCACGGAGAGATAATTTGTCGTCCTGCACGTGCTTCGTGAGGTCGCTTGTCGTAATCGGAGCCGTAGTCATAAATAACTCCCGAAGAGAATGTTCAGAATTATTCCGCTGTCTGGCCGGCGGACATTTTTTGTCTTTTGCAAATACATTAATTATTTTGCACCGAATAAACGAGGCAACAAGGGAAGGGAAAAGTATAAAAAGAGAACGATTCCGACTTTGTCATAAAAATGTGATTCCGATCCGGAAAGGCGTTAATTTATGATTAATAATCAGTTGGAAAGAGATGTTTTATCGTTTCGTTAGCGGAAAATTAAATATATATGCTTGAATTATCCATGTCTCTTCCGATTCGCGTACAAAATGGCGGCTTATTTATTTCCCGTGGCGTCGGCAGCCATCCGGCGCGTAAACTGCAATCCTGGGAAATTATTTTTGTCGAAAAGGGAACGTTAACGATTTGCGAAGAGGATGAAATATTTAACGTTAATGCAGGGGAAAGTTTATTGCTGTGGCCAGAACGTTCTCATGTTGGGGTGGGGGAATTTCCCGCCGACCTGAAATTTTATTGGCTGCATTTTGAAGTACTGACGGAGAGTGTCCGGTCTCTGCCGCCAGCGCTGCTTAACGTTCCGCAACATACCCGCGTCAGCGATCCACAATACATTATTTCGCTGTTTCGCCAGTTTCTTCGTGAACAGGAGAACATTCACCGCAGCCTGGCGCTGGAGCTCCTGTTATTGCTGATACTGCAGCAGATTGCTGCGGCGGCAAGCGAAAAACCGGACGACAGTCCCGGCGCTGCGCTGGCCTGGAAAGCGCAGCAGATCATCCATACCCGTTACCACTTGCCTGTTTCAGCCTCGACGCTGGCGAAAGAGCTGCACTGTAATGCTGACTATTTAGGACGCGTGTATCGTCACGTTTTCCGCGTGACGTTGACCGAAGCGATCCATCGTCAGCGGGTCAGAGCGGCGGAAAAGCTGTTGATCAGCGATTCACTGTCGTTGACCGAAGTCGCGGGTCAGTGTGGCTTTAATGACGTCGGTTATTTTCGCAAGATCTTTCGTAAGCACACCAGCCTCACGCCTGCCGCCTGGAAGCGCCGCTACTGTAAGGAGCACATTAATTCAGCGTAATGAAAAATCAGTTGTGCTAGTGACTAAAAACAGCGCTGATTCCATTCAGGATCAAAGCGCGGGCAGGGACTATTCTGGCACCCTGCGGTTTTATCCCCAGGGAGCAGAGGATGAACCGGTTTCTTATTGCTAATGCCCAACAGTGTATTGGCTGTCGTACCTGTGAAGTGGCCTGCGCGGTGGCGCACCAGCAGGCGCAGGATGTGTCCATGCTGTCGACAAGCCATTTCGCGCCGCGGATCCGGGTGGTGAAAAGCGGCGAGATATCAACGGCGACGGCCTGTCGGCAGTGTGAGGATGCGCCCTGCGCCAGCGTCTGCCCGCAGGGGGCGATTCGTCTGGAGGAGGACGTCTGGTGGGTCGATCAGCGCCGCTGCATCGGCTGTAAAAGCTGCATGGTGGCCTGCCCGTACGGCGCGATGACCGTCACGGCGGTGAACCAGCAGGCGCAGGCGCTGAAATGCGATTTATGCCACCACCGCGCCGAGGGCCCGGCCTGCGTAGCCGCCTGCCCGACGCAGGCGCTGCGGGTGATGGCTCCCGCGGAGCTGGAGGCGCTATGCGCGCAAAAACGCCAGCGGCTGGCGCTGGCGTGAGCGGGTCCGCCGACGGACGTTACCCGTCAGCAGCGTCAGGAATTACGCTTCCTGTTCGCGCCAGGCGAATTCAACCTCTTCGGCGAGAATTTTCACCCCGGCCTCGATTTTTTGCGGGTCCGGCACATAGTTCATGCGCATGCACTGGTGGGTATGCGGCCACGGTTTATCGAGTCCCGGGAAGAAGTAATCCCCCGGCACCATCAGCACGCCGCGCTTTTTCAGCCGCTGATACAGCAGCTCGGTGGAGATCGGCAGATCCTTAAACCACAGCCAGAGGAAGATCGCCCCCTCCGGTTTGTGAATAAGGCAGCGCTCCTCCGGCAGATAGCGGCGAATAATGGCGATGGTCTCCTGCACCCGCTGGTAATAGAAGGGTTTGATCACTGTCTCTGACAGGCGCAGCAGATCCTGACGTTTAATCATTTCACACATCATTGCCGGCCCGATACCGCCGGGCGCGAGGCTGATAATGCCGTTCATGTTGCTGATGGCGGTAATGATTTTCTCGTTGGCGATGATAATCCCGCAGCGGCTGCCCGGCAGGCCCAGCTTGGACAGGCTCATACACAGCACGATGTTCGGATTCCACAGCGGTCGGGCGTTGCTGAAGATTATGCCCGGGAACGGCACGCCGTAGGCGTTATCAATCACCAGCGGGACCCCGTGCTGATTCGCCAGCGCATCCAGTTTGATCAGCTCTTCATCAGTGATGACGTTGCCGGTCGGGTTGGTGGGACGCGAGACGCAGATCATCCCGGTCTCCTCCGTCACCTGCAGATGCTCAAAATCAACGTGGTACTTGAACTGGCCTTCCGGCAGCAGTTCGATATTCGGCCGGGTGGCAACGAACAGATCCTCTTCCAGGCCGGCATCGGCATAGCCGATATATTCCGGCGTCAGCGGGAACAGCACCTTGCGGGTGGTGCCATCTGCCCGACGCCCTGCGAACAGATTAAATAAGTAGAAAAATGCGCTCTGACTGCCGTTTGTTAGCGCAATATTCTGTGGTTCTATCTCCCAGCCCAGTTCGTCGCGCAGCATCTTCGCCAGCAGGCTCAGCAGCTCGCTCTTGCCCTGCGGACCATCATAATTACAAAGCGCATCAAGGGCTTTGCCATTATCCAGCATGTCGGAGAGCAGCTGCTGGAAGTAGTCATTCATCTCCGGGATCTGAGCGGGGTTGCCGCCGCCCAGCATAATAGCGCCCGGCGTGCGCAGACCGTCATTAAGGTCTTCCATCAGGCGGGTAATGCCTGAATGACGGGTGAATTTGTCGCCGAAAAGGGAAAATGTCATCGCGAATCGTCTGTCGGTGGTTCTGGAAAGTGGCTAACCATAACGCCAGCGCCAGCGTGGTGCAAATCGAAGGGAAGAGGGGTGTTTTTGTTTTTATCCTGTGAATCGATATTTTATCAGCGTATTATTCTGAGTGGCTCCCCGCCAAGCGGGGAGCCACTCCTGCATTACTGCTGTTGTCCGGCCCAGATGACCATCACTTTGTCTTCACCGCTCTCGCGCACGAATCCGTAACCCCGCGGCATTGGCAGCGTGGTCTGTTTGCCCATGCCGATCGCCGGATGGCGCGCGCGGAACTGGCCGATCTTCTGCCAGTGGGTAACGCTGCGGGCCGCTTTACCGTTGACATCCTGCCAGTTCATCTCTGAACGGGTGCCCTGCAGCGGGTCCGAGCCGGTGGGGCCGAACGGGCGCGACGACTCGTCGCCATAGAAGATCTGCACGGCGCCAGGGGCCAGCAGCAGCAGCTCTGCCGCCGTGGTGCCGCCTTCGCGGAACAGGCGCGTATCGTGTGAGGAGAGGTAGCTCAGCACGTTAAAGCTCTGCAGCTTGTCCGCCATTTGCTGCCAGGTGAGGTCAATGTTGGCCATGCAGGTCGCCGCTTTCGCCGCCTGGTCCTGATAGTCGAAATTGATCATCGCATCAAAACCGTGGCGATAGTAATCGCTCTCCATCACCCCGTGTCCCCAGGCTTCCCCGGTCATCCAGAACGGCGCCGCATCCAGCGCTTTATCCGGATTGGCTTTTTTCCACTCCGCCAGCGCGGCGGTGGCCTGGGTTTTTAACTGCTGCCAGGCATCCATCTCCACATGTTTAGCGGTATCGACGCGGAAGCCGTCGATGCCGTAGTCGCGCACCCACTGGCTCAGCCAGTGCGTCAGGTAGTCGCGCGGCGTATAGCCCGGGATCGCCTTCGCCGCAGTGTCCGGTTTATGGCTATAGAAGTTCGGCAGGCCCGACGCCTCCTTCGATTCGGTTTTCAGGTCCGGCAGGAAGGCCAGCGACATGGTGAGGTCGTCATAGCCCGGGTTGTCGTAATCGCCGATATCGGTGCGGATCCACTTCTTACCCCACCATTTCTCCCAACCGGCCTTGTCGCTGAAGTTGATATAGTCGTTAAAGCTGTGCCAGGTCTGGCCCGCGCCGGGCTTCCAGTCCGTCCAGCGCTCGCCGAGGGTTTTTTTCAGCTCATCCCCTTGCAGATACAGGGAGCCGAACTGGAACTCCTGCATGTCGGCCAGGGTGGCGTAGCCGGTATGGTTCATCACCACGTCGAACAGAATACGTATTCCGCGCTTATGCGCTTCATCCACCAGCCGGCGGAGATCCGCTTCGGTCCCCATGTTGGCGTCCAGTTTCGACCAGTCCTGAGTGTAATAGCCGTGGTAGGCGTAGTGCGGGAAATCGCCTTTCGTCCCACCGCCGACCCAGCCGTGGATCTGCTCGAGCGGGGAGCTGATCCACAGGGCATTGACCCCCATCTGCTGCAGATAATCCAGCTTGCTGGTTAATCCCTGCAGGTCGCCGCCGTGGAAGGTGCCTATCTCCTGCATGCCGTCTTTATGTCGGCCATAGCTATTGTCGTTGGCCGGGTTACCGTTCACGAAGCGGTCGGTCAGGACGAAGTAGACGGTGGCGTTGTGCCAGTCGAACGGCGCCGGCGCGGCCGTCTCGGCGCGCTCAAGCAGCAGCAGGCCATTGCTGCCGAAGGCGGGCTGCAGAGTGATTTTGCCGCCGCTGACGGTCGCGACATTGCCGCTGTAAAAATCGCGAACCTTGCTGCCCTCGGCGAAGGTTTTGCTAACGTCGATGGTCAGAGATTTTCCATCCCACTTCGGACACTGGCGGATCTGCGGCGCTGCGGCGCTGGCCTCTTTTTCCTCCAGCGAAATCATCATCGTCGGCGTGCCGGAGCGGGTATCCACCTCCAGGGTATACAGGCCCTGGCGGAAGATGCGCCATTGCGGCGGCGTGCCGCGACAGGGTTCCATGGAGAGCATCTGGTTGAGCTTAATGCCGCCGGAAGGCTGCCAGCACTGTTGGTCAAAATTTAGCTGCAGGGGACGTGTACCCTTCTCAACCACTTTCTGGCTGATGAAGCGGCCCGTCCCTTCTTCGGTGAAAGCAGGGAAGTCGGCGGTGGTCCAGGCGGCAAAGGCCATCCCAGGCACGAATAACGTGGCAAGCGCAGCGAGTTTCATTGCGGGATCCTTGAGCGGTTTTTATCTAGTGTGCCTTGTTGCCGCAAGGGTGAACTCCTCCCGGCGGACGTTTTGCCAGGAGGATGAAAAGGGGTGAGTGACACCGCTCAAAAAATAGGCTAAAAATGAGACGAAGCTAGCATTTTCGCGCTGGCGATGCGGCGCAGAAACCGATTTCAGATGACAGCAATTCGGAATTGGACTATTTCTGTTGATGCCCTCAGTGCGTATTTTTGATACTATTAGCGATTCAGCTATCGTTTTTTTGTGAAAAACAAGGTGTTGGAATGCATATATCCGACCAGGAGACCTGATGATATCGAATCCCATACGACGATATGGGGCCGCCATACTTATGTTACTAACCTGCGTCTTTTCAGGTAGTGTGTTGGCAACAACGCACACAGCAACAAAGAGTCATAAAGCCCCAACGGTTAAGAAGATCAGTAGTACTAAGGTAAGCAGTAAACAAGAGTATTCTCGCAATAGTGTAAAGAGCAGTTCACTTCCTGACTTGCGAAAATACCCTTCCGGAACACCAAGGAAAAAAGCGTTTCTCCGGACGGTCATGCCTTATATTACCAAGCAGAATCAGGCGATTACTGCGGATCGTAACTGGCTTGTTTCCAAGCAGTACGATGCTCGCTGGTCGCCGAGCGAAAAGGCGCGCCTGAAAGATATCGCGACGCGTTACAAGGTGAAGTGGTCAGGTAATACGCGTCATGTGCCATGGAACGCGCTGCTTGAGCGTGTCGACATTATTCCGAACAGCATGGTTGCGACCATGGCGGCGGCGGAAAGTGGCTGGGGTACCTCTAAGCTGGCGCGTGAGAACAACAATCTGTTCGGCATGAAGTGCGGCGCTGGTCGCTGCCGCGGCGCGATGAAAGGCTACTCGCAGTTTGAGTCGGTGGAGCAGTCGGTGCAGGCTTACGTCACCAACCTGAACACCCACCCGGCCTATTCCTCTTTCCGCAAATCGCGCCTGCAGCTGCGTAAGGCGGATCAGGAAGTAACGGCCAGCACCATGATTCATAAGCTGAAGGGTTATTCGACCAAAGGGTCGAGCTACAACAACTATCTCTTCGCGATGTATCAGGATAACCAGCGGTTAATTGCCGCGCACATGTAATGTGCTTATCTACGTCATTTTTAATGCCCGGCGCGCAAGCCCGGGCATTTTTCTTTGCTCTCTACATCATGACTTCACTGTGCCGGTCACGGTACTCTTTCGGCGTCACGTCGTACTCCTTCTTAAACACCGAATAGAAATATTGCAGCGACGGGTAGCCGCACATCTGCGAAATCTCATTGATCGACAGGCTGGTGGACACCAGCAGGCTGCGCGCCTTTTCCAGTTTCTCGCTGTGGATCACCGTGTGGATGGTCTCCCCCACTTCCTCTTTAAAGCGTTTCTCCAGGTTGGAGCGTGAAATGCCGACGGCGTCGAGCACCTGCTCCACCTTGATGCCTTTGCAGGCGTTGTTGCGAATGTAATGCATCGCCTGAATCACGGAGGGATCGTTTAACGACCGGTAGTCGGTGGAGCGTCGCTCAACGACGCGCATCGGCGGGATCAGCTGGCGCTGCAGCGGGAGCGCCTCGTTATTCAGCAGCCGGTGGAGTAATTTTGCCGCCTGATAACCCATCTGGCGGGTGCCCTGGGCGACGGAGGAGAGGGCGACGCGAGAGAGATAGCGGGTCAGCTCTTCGTTATCGATGCCAATAACGCACAGTTTCTCTGGCACCGGGATATGCAGCAGCTCGCAGGCCTGCAGGACGTGGCGGGCGCGGGCGTCGGTGACGGCGATGATGCCGGTTTGCGGCGGCAGCGTTTGCAGCCAGTCGGCGAGCCGGTTTTGCGCGTGCTGCCAGTTCTCCGGCGCCGTCTCCAGCCCCTGGTAGACCACGCCGCGATACTTCTCCTTCGCCACCAACTGGCAGAAGGCATACTCGCGCTCTACTGCCCAGCGCTTACCGCTGGAGGTGGGGAGTCCGTAAAACGCGAAGCGGTGTACCCCTTTTTCCTTCAGATGAAGAAAGGCGCTTTCCACCAGCGCGGCGTTGTCCGTGGCGATATAGTGGACCGGCGGGTACTGCTCTGGCTGATGATAAGAGCCGCCGACGCCGACGATGGGGACGTTGACATCGGCCAGTAGCTTTTCGATTTCGGGATCGTCATAGTCGGCGATAACGCCATCGCCTAACCACTCTTTGATGTTTTCGATTCGTGCCCGAAAATCCTCTTCAATAAAGATATCCCACTCCAGCTGGGAGGCCTGCAGATACTCGCCGACACCCTCAACCACCTGGCGGTCATAAGCTTTGTTGGCGTTGAATAACAGCGTAATACGGTGACGCTTTTCAAACATAGATGATGTTCCTGCTCTAACCCCGGTCATACCCCTTCATTCATGATGTTGCCGATGGCCTGGCTTTCTCATTCACCACGGCCACGTACGCGATACGCGGCCGGGATGCGCCGTCTGCAACCCGAATGCTGTTGGGTATACACTACCGGCTAATGCCCGAGATATTTCAAGCGCCTTATGGCGAAGTTTGGCGGTAGCGCAAAGAATTCAGACATTCTTCAGAGAGCGCTTCCTTACGCGCGCCGCTTGGTGGCGGAGTCCATCCACACCGCCAGCAGCAAAATGGCGCCTTTGACGATATATTGCCAGAAGGTGGCGACGTCCATCATGCTCATGCCGTTATCCAGGGCCGACATAATAAACGCCCCCATTACCGCCCCGGCGACGCTACCGATCCCGCCCGCCAGGCTGGTGCCGCCGATAACGCAGGCGGCGATGGCATCCAGTTCGGCGATGTTGCCCGCCGAGGGCGACCCCGCGCCGAGGCGTGAGCTGAGGATCAGACCGGCAATGGCGACCATCAGGCCGTTAATGGCAAACACCGCCAGCTTGGTACGCTCGACGTTAATCCCGGACAGGCGTGCCGCCTCCAGGTTGCCGCCGATGGCGTAGATGCGGCGACCAAAGGCGGTACGAGTGGCCATGAACAGCCCTGCCAGCAGCAGGGCGGCGAGGATCAGTACCGGCGTCGGCACACCGCGATAGTCATTGAGCAGCCAGATTGCGCCCAGCACAATCACCGCGGTAATGGCCTGGCGGCCAACGGCGGCGGTGGAGGACGCGGTCGCCAGACCTAACGCCTGCCGGCGCATCCGTCCGCGCCACTGCCAGATAATGAACGCTGCCATGCCGACAACGCCGATGCCAAAGCCAATGCCATCTGGCAGGTAGCTTTGGCCGATCTGCGCCATCGCCGGGCTGGTGGGCGAGACGGTGGTCCCGTTGGTGATGCCGATCAGAATGCCGCGAAACGCCAGCATCCCGGCGAGGGTGACGATAAACGAGGGAACCTTACGATAGGCCACCCACCATCCGTTCCACGCGCCGAGCAGCAGGCCCATCACCAGCGTCACCAGAATGGTGAGCGGCAGCGGCCAGCCGAGCCAGACGTCAAAGATCGCCGCCGCGCCGCCGAGAAGCCCCATCATCGAGCCGACGGACAGGTCGATTTCTGCCGAAATAATCACAAACACCATGCCGACGGCGAGGATGCCGGTGATGGCCGTCTGGCGCAGCAGGTTGGAGATATTGCGTGCGCTCAGGTAGGCGCCATCGGTAACCCAGGTGAAAAACAGCATAATGACGACGATCGCGGCGATCATCACGAAGACCTGGAGGTTAAGCCCCTTCAGCGCCGGCAGGGCGGTAGGGGCGGTTGGAGTAAGTTTGATTTCAGACGACGTGTTCTTCGACATGGCGTTCGCTCCTCAGCGCGGCTTCCATCACCTGTTCCTGGGTCAGATGTTGATTAACCAAATTGGCTTTTAGCCTGCCTTCGTGCATGACCAGCACCCGATCGCTAAGACCAAGCACCTCGGGCAGTTCGGATGAAATGACAATGACCGCGATGCCCTGCTGCACCAGCTGGTTAATCAGTTTATAAATTTCATACTTCGCCCCGATATCGATGCCGCGGGTGGGTTCGTCGAGGATCAGAATGCGCGGATTAAGCAGCAGACAGCGGGCCAGAATCGCCTTTTGCTGGTTGCCACCGCTCAGGCGGCCAATCGCCAGCTCCGGCGAGGAGGTTTTAATTTTCAATCGCTGAATGGACTGCTCAATACAGTGCTGCTCGGCGGCGTCGTCCAGGCTGCTCATCGCGCCGGTGAACTGGCTGAGCGCCGCCAGGGTAATGTTCTTACCTACCGCCATTACCGGCACGATACCGTCTTTTTTGCGGTCTTCCGGCACCATGGCGATGCCGTGGCCAATGGCCTGCTGACAGTTAGTGATGCTAACCGGCTGGCCATCAATGAAAATCTCCCCCTGCCAGCGCCCCGGCCAGACGCCGAACAGGCACTGCACCGCCTCGGTCCGTCCGGCGCCGACCAGCCCGGCGATGCCGAGGATTTCCCCGCGACGCAGGGAAAACGAGACGTCGTTGACCCGTTTAATATGACGGTTTACCGGGTGCCAGGCGGTCAAGTGTTCGACCCGCAAGATCTCCTCGCCGTGGGCGTGCGGTTCGCTGGGATAGAGCGCGGTGAGCTCCCGGCCAACCATCATGGTGATGATGTCGTCTTCGCTCATGCCGCTGGCGTCGCGGGTGCCGATATGCTGGCCGTCGCGGATCACGCAGATTGTATCGGAGATCGCTTTGACCTCATTGAGCTTGTGCGAAATATAGATGCAGGCGATATCGTGGTTTTGGAGATCGCGAACGATCGCCAGCAGCGTCGCGGTCTCTTGTTCGGTTAAGGAGGCGGTCGGTTCGTCGAGGATCAGCAGGCGAACCTGTTTATTCAGCGCCTTGGCGATCTCCACCAGCTGCTGCTGACCGAGGCCGAGGTCGCCGACGCGGGTGTCGGGCGAAATGGGCAGATTGACCTGCGCCAGCAGCTTCTGGCAGCGCAGCGTCATGGTTTCATAATCCAGCAGACCGTGGCGGGAGATCTCGGCGCCGAGGAAAATGTTCTCCAGCACGGTGAGATGTTTCACCAGCGCCAGCTCCTGATGAATAATGGCGATGCCTTTGCGTTCGGTATCGCGAATATGGTTTGCCTGCAGCATTT
This sequence comes from Klebsiella sp. GG_Kp173, assembly GCF_040062415.1. Taxonomy (NCBI): domain Bacteria; kingdom Pseudomonadati; phylum Pseudomonadota; class Gammaproteobacteria; order Enterobacterales; family Enterobacteriaceae; genus Klebsiella; species Klebsiella sp. GG_Kp173. Next base: position 95,073 of record NZ_JBEAFZ010000088.1, on the reverse strand, counting down.
CGCCGGCAAAAATAATCTCCCCCTCATAGCTTCCGTGCGGATAGATACCGCACAGCACTTTCATCAGCGTCGATTTTCCCGAACCATTTTCACCGCATAACGAGACCACCTCGCCAGCGTTCAGGCGCAGGCTGACATTATCCACGGCCTTAACGGCGCCGAAGGTTTTGGTGATGTTCTTCATTTCGAGTAGCCAGGCCATAAAGACTCCGAAAAGTGATATCCGGCGGGATGAAAATGACGCCCCGCAGCGGGGCGTCAGCCATTACAGTTCACTCTTTTTATGGAAACCGTCTTTAATCACCGTGGCGTCGATATTCTCTTTATTCACTTCAATTGGCGTTAACAGGCGCGAAGGGACATCTTTTAAGCCGTTATTCAGCTTAGTATCAGACTTCGGCTGCTTATCGTTGCCCAGCTCAACGGCGATTTCGGCGGCGTTGGTGGCCAGGGTGGTAATCGGTTTATAGACGGTCATCGTCTGGGTACCGGAAATAATGCGCTTCACGCCCGCCAGGTCAGCATCCTGACCGGAGATCGCCACTTTGCCGGCCAGCCCCTGGGCGGTTAAGGCCTGGATGGCGCCGCCGGCGGTGGCGTCATTGGAGGCAACCACGGCGTCGATTTTGTTATTATTCGCCGTCAACGCGTTTTCCATTATTTTCAGCGCGTTTTCCGGCAGCCAGCCGTCAACCCACTGATCGCCGACAATCTTAATTTTGCCCTCATCGACATACGGCTTGAGAACCTTCATCTGCCCGGCGCGGAACAGTTTGGCATTATTATCCACCGGCGAACCGCCCATCAGGAAATAATTACCCTGCGGCACTTTGTCGACCAGGCTTTGCGCCTGCATTTCGCCGACTTTTTCATTGTCGAAAGAAATATAAAAATCAATATCAGCATTATTAATCATGCGATCATAGGCCAGGACTTTAATACCTTCCTGTTTGGCCTCTTTAATAACGTTGCTGAGCACCTGACCGTTATAAGGAATAATGACTAAGACATCGACGCCGCGGTTGATCATGTTTTCAATTTGCGACATTTGCGTTTCTTCATTGCCATTGGCGGACTGAACAAAAACTTTGGCGCCTAAGGATTCCGCTTTATTGACGAAAATATCGCGGTCTTTCTGCCAGCGCTCCAGACGCAGATCGTCGATGGCCATGCCAATCTTCACTTCTTTCGCCATCCCCGCCATGCTGGCGAGCAGGAGGGAGCTGGCGCAAAGCGTAAGGCAAAGGTTCTTTATCTTCATAATAACGATACCTTTTTTGTAAGGGTAGGTAAGACGAACGGAAAATAATGTTTGATACATGAGGTTGCGGATACGTTACAGATTCTTAACGCGGAAAGCAGGGCTGGCAATTACCGGTTTTTATTTTGCGGTTATGAAATTTCGTTTAATGCGTAAATTATGACGGCGATCGTATTTTATTCATGCACACTCTTATTATTGCACTGGACTTCTCTGACAGTACGGCAGAAGAACGAGTAGATATTATTTTTTGCGAGCTAGCGCACGTTTGTGGATTCTCTCAATGGCGGTGTGAAATAACGTAATTGAGGAAAATGAAAGCGAAATTCTATATTGGCTTAAACCCGTCATACTTCAAGTTGTAGGTGTGTTGGTGACATTCGTTGCTTCGCCCCCTGGTTATCGGGGACTCGCGCTCCTGCCGCCTTCCTGCAACTCGAATTATTTAGGGTACCTGATTGGTTATTCGCCGCATCTCTGAATATGGAGTTCTCTATGCAGACCTATTTCGATCAACTCGATCGCGTTCGTTACGAAGGCCCGAAATCCACTAACCCGCTGGCTTTCCGTCATTACAACCCGGATGAACTGGTGCTGGGCAAACGGATGGAAGATCATCTGCGTTTTGCGGCCTGTTACTGGCACACTTTCTGCTGGAATGGCGCCGATATGTTTGGCGTGGGCTCCTTCGATCGCCCATGGCAGCAGCCTGGCGACGCCCTGGAGATGGCCAAACGCAAAGCCGATGTGGCGTTCGAATTTTTCCATAAACTCAACGTGCCTTACTACTGCTTCCACGACGTTGACGTCTCGCCGGAAGGGAGTTCGCTCAAGGAGTACAGCAATAACTTCGCCCGGATGGTCGAGGTACTGGCGGAGAAGCAGCAGCAGAGCGGCGTCAAGCTTCTGTGGGGGACCGCAAACTGCTTCACCAACCCGCGCTACGGCGCTGGTGCGGCCACCAACCCGGACCCGGAAGTGTTCAGCTGGGCGGCCACCCAGGTGGTCACCGCCATGAATGCCACCCATCAGCTGGGCGGCGAAAACTATGTTCTGTGGGGCGGTCGCGAGGGCTATGAAACCCTGCTGAATACCGACCTGCGCCAGGAGCGTGAACAGATTGGCCGCTTTATGCAGCTGGTGGTGGAGCATAAGCACAAAATCGGCTTTAAAGGCACGCTGCTGATCGAGCCCAAACCGCAGGAGCCTACCAAGCATCAGTATGATTATGATGCCTCTACCGTTTACGGCTTCCTCAAGCAGTTTGGCCTGGAAAAAGAGATTAAACTGAACATTGAAGCCAACCATGCGACCCTCGCCGGCCACTCTTTCCATCATGAGATCGCGACGGCCATCGCGCTGGGGCTGTTCGGTTCCGTCGACGCCAACCGCGGCGATCCGCAGCTGGGCTGGGATACCGACCAGTTCCCGAACAGCGTCGAAGAGAACGCGCTGGTGATGTATGAAATTCTCAAAGCGGGCGGCTTCACCACCGGCGGCCTCAATTTTGATGCGAAAGTGCGCCGTCAGAGCACCGACAAATATGATCTGTTCTACGGCCATATCGGCGCGATGGATACCATGGCGCTGTCGCTGAAGGTCGCGGCGCGGATGATCGAGGACGGTGAACTGGATAAACGCGTGGCCAAACGCTACGCCGGCTGGAACGGCGAGCTGGGGCAGCAGATCCTGAACGGGCAGATGACCCTCAGCGACATTGCCCAGTATGCCGTTCAGCATCAGCTGGCGCCGCAGCATCGCAGCGGCCAGCAGGAACAACTGGAAAACCTGGTCAACCATTATCTGTTTGACAAGTAATCATGCGGCGGCGCCCGGCGTGACCGGGGTCGCCACCAGGATGCTCTGTTCGCGCCACGCTCAGCCGTGGCGCGCGTTTAAGGAGAGGGAGTATGTATATCGGCATCGATCTGGGGACATCGGGCGTCAAAGCCATTCTGCTCAATGAGCAGGGTGATGTGGTGGCATCGCATACCGAAAAGCTTACCGTCTCGCGTCCGCATCCGCTGTGGTCGGAACAAGATCCCGAGCAGTGGTGGCAGGCTACGGACACGGCGATGAAAGCCCTGGGCGCGCAGCATAGTCTGCGCGACGTGAAGGCGCTGGGGATCGCCGGGCAGATGCACGGCGCCACCCTGCTGGATAAATCGTTACAGGTGCTGCGTCCTGCCATTTTATGGAATGACGGCCGCTGCGGCGAAGAGTGCCAGCTGCTGGAGGAAAAAGTCAGCGCTTCCCGGCAGATCACCGGCAACCTGATGATGCCGGGCTTTACGGCGCCGAAGCTCTTGTGGGTGCAGCGCCACGAGGCGGCGGTGTTCAGCCAGGTCGATAAAGTGCTGCTGCCGAAGGATTATCTGCGTCTGCGGATGACCGGCGAGCTTGCCAGCGATATGTCTGACGCCGCCGGTACCCTGTGGATGGACGTCGCCCGACGCGACTGGAGCGATGAGATGCTCGCTGCCTGCGATCTCAGCCGGGACGCGATGCCGGCCCTGTTTGAAGGCAGCGACGTCACCGGGCAGCTGCGCCCGGAGGTGGCGCAGGCGTGGAATATGCCACAGGCGCTGGTGGTGGGGGGCGGCGGCGACAACGCCGCCGGCGCGGTCGGGGTTGGCATGGCCGATGCCGGTCAGGCGATGCTGTCGCTGGGCACTTCAGGTGTGTATTTCGCGGTCAGCGAAGGATTCCTCAGCAAGCCTGAAAGCGCGGTGCATAGCTTTTGTCATGCGCTACCGGGCCGCTGGCATTTGATGTCGGTGATGCTCAGCGCGGCCTCCTGTCTGGACTGGGCGGCGAAATTAACCGGTCTCGCCAGCGTGCCGGCGCTGATTGCGGCGGCACAGTCAGCCGACGAGAGCGCCGGTCCGGTGTGGTTCCTGCCCTATCTGTCGGGCGAACGCACGCCGCACAACAACCCGCAGGCCAAGGGCGTCTTCTTCGGCCTGACGCATCAGCATGGGCCGGCAGAGCTGGCGCGGGCAGTACTGGAGGGGGTGGGCTATGCGCTGGCGGACGGTATGGACGTGGTACACGCCTGCGGCATCAAGCCGCAGAGCATCACCCTTATCGGCGGCGGGGCGCGTAGCGCTTACTGGCGACAAATGCTGGCGGATATCAGCGGCCAGCAGCTCGATTACCGTACCGGGGGCGACGTCGGCCCGGCGCTGGGGGCGGCCAGGCTGGCGCAGCTGGCGGTGCACGGCGAAGCCGACCGCGCCGGGCTGTTGACGCCGCTGCCGCTTGAGCAAGCGCATCGCCCGGACGATCGCCGAGTGGCCCACTATGCGCCGCAGCGGGAAACCTTCCGCCAGATTTATCAGCAGCTGAAACCGCTGATGTCATAGCCTCAGTCCGTCCGGCAGCGCCGGGCGGATTACTCCCCTGAATGTCCAGTCTGCATTCATCCAAAACACGTATTTATTAATTCCGAAATGTCAGCTTTGCTGCACCTGGCCTGCGCCATCGCCGGGCGGTTCGGTCATAATCAGCGCGTGTCGACAGGGAGGAGCGATGAATATAAAACGCAGTATTGCCAGAGGGATGATGGCAGCAGGGTCGCTGGTTTATCTGCTGGGTATCTGGCGGACCTGCCCGCTGTTTAGCGGTAAAGGTTATTTTCTTGGCGTGCTGGTGATGGGGATGTTTGCCGTCCTCGCCCATCAGCGCGCCAGACGGTGGCAGGGGCAAGACGACGGATTTATCGCGTTATGCCGGCTGGTGTTGCTGCTGTCGGCGGGCCTGCTGCTGGTAGGCGCCTGGCATGTGCCGGCAGACTGGCATGAAAAAGCCGTCTATATCGCGGCGTGGTTTGTCTGCTTATACGGCGCATCTGCGACCCCCGAACGGGCCCGCGTCGCCCGCGCGGTGCAAAAAACGGAATAGGCGCCCGGTTGTCCGGTGCGCCGGGCCGTTAGCTGACCAGCCGGCGGCGATCAACCCGCTGCACCAGGCCGGACAGCAGCAGACTGCCGAGCAGGGCGGCGCTGAAAATCCACACAATATCCAGCAGCGGCCAGCGGCTCAGTTCCAGATGGCTGGCGCGCAGCGCATGCACAATCAGGGCATGGAACCCGTAAATCCCCAGAGAATGACGCGCAATACATTCGATACCGGGCAGGGGACGCGCGTTAAGCCAGTTTTTGGCGAGCGTCAGCAGGGTGACCGCGCAAACGAACACCGCCGGTCCGCAGTAGAGATACCAGGTGTCGCCGAAGTCCCCGCGCCAGCGTAGCTCATGCAGCGTGCCGCGGGAGATGACCCACACGGCGGCGAGGAACAGCGCGGCGCAGAGCGGGGTCAGCCATTTTTTATCCGTGTTCAGGGTGCCAATGGCCCTGCCCAGCACGCCGTAGAGCACGTAATAAAAGGTGTCGCCATTGATATAGAGGTTGACCGGCAACCACTCAATCCCGGCGGCTTTGACGCCGACCATATTGGGGTTGGCCAGAATGCCGAGGATCGCCATCAGCGTCAGCAGCATTTTGCCGCTGACGGACTTAACCTGAATAAGCGGCGAGAGCAGATAGATAACGGTGATAGCAAAGAAAAACCACAGGTGGTAGAAGACAGGCTTCTGCAGCACATTCTTTAACGACAGCTCGACGTTGATATGGGTAAACAGCGCGATATACAGCAGAGAAAGCGCGCTATAGAACGCAATGCACAGGCCAATCCGCCAGAAGTGGCGCGGCTGGGCGCTGCGTTCCCCAAAAAAGAGGTAGCCCGAGATCATAAAAAATAGCGGCACGCTGACGCGGGAGGCGGAATTGAGCAGATTGGCGATATCCCATTGCAGCAGTGTAATCGCATGCGGATGAGTGATATACCAGCTGGTACTGTGGATCATCACCACCATCATGCAGGCAATGCCGCGCAGGTTGGTGATCCAGTGAATCTTTTCTTGCATCCGTCCCTCAAAGTCTACTGGCGAAATAAGGTCTGACCCGCCTTATGCCCCGGTGTCGCACGAGATTAGTCTGAGTTTTTGGTCACAGGCTTGTCGATGTTTCATGATATTCGCAAAATACCTGTAATACTGAATATTTACGATAACAACTTGCTAACAAGGCGGTGGAGGAGAACGTGGTGAAAGGTGTCGTTTCCATAATGCTGGTGCTGCTCCTTGCGGGCTGCAGCGAGACCGTTTCCCCGCCGGCGCAAAAAGCGCAGCGCGCGCGTATTACCCCGCAAACCACGCTCAATATGGCGCAGCTTTGCAAGGACCAGGCCGCTATCCGCTATAACACGCAAACGCAGTTAGTTGACGTGAACCATTTTGAACAATTCCAGGCAAGCTATGAGCTTTCGGGCCGTACCGGCAAGAATGAACGTTTCATCTGTTCCTTTGACCCGGACGGCCAGTTTATGCATCTTTCGATGCGCTGAATCGACCCCGCCTGGCGTAAATTTCGTCCGTTTTCCTGAAACTACGCCGTTTCGTACTGTATATCTCGCAGCCAGCGGGTATACTGACTCCTTCCTTTAAATCCACACGTATCCAGCACGAAATCATATGCAAAAGTTTGATACCAGGACCTTCCAGGGCCTGATCCTGACCTTACAGGATTACTGGGCTCGTCAGGGCTGCACCATTGTTCAACCACTGGACATGGAAGTCGGCGCCGGCACCTCTCACCCGATGACCTGCCTGCGCGCGTTAGGGCCGGAGCCGATGGCGACCGCCTACGTACAGCCTTCCCGTCGTCCAACCGATGGCCGCTATGGCGAAAACCCGAACCGTTTACAGCATTACTATCAGTTCCAGGTGGTGATTAAGCCTTCTCCGGACAACATCCAGGAGCTGTACCTCGGGTCGCTGAAAGAGCTGGGTATGGACCCGACCATTCACGACATTCGCTTCGTCGAAGACAACTGGGAAAACCCGACGCTGGGAGCCTGGGGTCTGGGTTGGGAAGTGTGGCTCAACGGCATGGAAGTGACGCAGTTCACCTACTTCCAGCAGGTGGGCGGCCTGGAGTGTAAGCCGGTTACCGGCGAGATCACCTACGGTCTGGAGCGTCTGGCGATGTACATCCAGGGCGTCGACAGCGTCTACGACCTGGTCTGGAGCGACGGCCCGCTGGGGAAAACCACCTACGGCGACGTGTTCCACCAGAACGAAGTGGAGCAGTCCACGTATAACTTCGAATACGCCGACGTCGATTTCCTCTTCTCCTGCTTCGAGCAGTATGAGAAAGAGGCCCAGCAGCTGCTGGCGCTGGAGACCCCGCTGCCGCTGCCGGCCTACGAGCGTATTCTGAAAGCGGCTCACAGCTTCAACCTGCTGGATGCGCGTAAAGCCATCTCCGTCACCGAGCGTCAGCGCTATATCCTGCGCATTCGCACCCTGACGAAAGCAGTGGCGGAAGCGTACTACGCTTCCCGTGAAGCGCTCGGCTTCCCGATGTGCAACAAGAATAAATAAGAGGCGGCCATGTCTGAGAATACTTTTCTGGTGGAAATCGGCACTGAAGAGCTGCCACCAAAAGCGCTGCGCAGCCTGGCGGAATCTTTTGCTGCGAACGTGACCGCAGAGCTGGATAACGCCGGCCTCGCGCACGGTAAAGTGGAATGGTTTGCCGCTCCGCGTCGTCTGGCGCTGAAGGTAGCCAACCTGGCGGCGGCGCAGGCCGATCGCGAAGTGGAAAAACGCGGCCCGGCCGTTGCCCAGGCGTTCGATGCCGAAGGCAAGCCAAGCAAAGCGGCCGAAGGCTGGGCGCGCGGCTGCGGTATCACCGTCGATCAGGCCGAACGTCTGACCACGGACAAAGGCGAGTGGCTGCTGTATCGCGCCCATGTGAAGGGCGAAAGCACTGAAGCCCTGCTGCCGAACATGATTGCCAGCTCGTTGGCGAAGCTGCCGATCCCGAAACTGATGCGCTGGGGCGCGTCTGACGTCCACTTCGTGCGCCCGGTTCACACCGTCACGCTGCTGCTGGGTGACAAAGTGATCCCGTCTACTATCCTCGGTATTCCGTCCGATCGCGTGATCCGCGGCCATCGCTTTATGGGCGAGCCGGAATTCACCATCGACCATGCCGACCAGTACCCGCAGATCCTGCTGGAACGCGGTAAAGTCATCGCCGATTACGAACAGCGTAAAGCCAAAATCAAAGCCGATGCGGAAGAAGCGGCGCGTAAGATTGGCGGTAAAGCCGATCTGAGCGAAAGCCTGCTGGAAGAAGTCACCTCGCTGGTGGAATGGCCGGTGGTGCTGACGGCGAAGTTCGAAGAAAAATTCCTCGCGGTGCCGTCTGAAGCGCTGGTTTACACCATGAAGGGCGACCAGAAGTACTTCCCGGTCTACGACAACGCCGGTAAGCTGCTGCCGAACTTTATCTTCGTCGCTAACATCGAGTCGAAAGATCCGCAGCAGATCATCTCCGGTAACGAGAAGGTGGTCCGTCCGCGTCTGGCCGATGCCGAGTTCTTCTTCAACACCGACCGTAAAAAACGTCTGGAAGACAACCTGCCGCGTCTGGAAACCGTGCTGTTCCAGCAGCAGCTGGGGACTTTGCGCGACAAGACCGATCGCATTCAGGCGCTGGCGGGCTGGATTGCCGAGCAGATTGGCGCTGACGTGAACCACGCGACCCGCGCGGGCCTGCTGTCCAAGTGCGACCTGATGACCAACATGGTCTTCGAGTTCACCGACACCCAGGGCGTGATGGGGATGCACTACGCGCGCCATGATGGCGAAGCGGAAGATGTGGCCGTGGCGCTGAACGAACAGTATCAGCCGCGCTTTGCCGGCGACGCGCTGCCGTCTAACCCGGTGGCCTGCGCGGTGGCGATTGCCGATAAGATGGACACCCTGGCGGGTATCTTCGGTATCGGCCAGCACCCGAAAGGCGATAAAGACCCGTTTGCGCTGCGCCGCGCCGCGCTGGGCGTCCTGCGTATTATCGTCGAGAAGAACCTGAATCTCGATCTGCAAACGCTGACTGAAGAAGCGGTGCGTCTGTACGGTGAGAAGCTGACCAACGCCAACGTGGTCGATGACGTGATCGACTTTATGCTGGGCCGCTTCCGCGCCTGGTATCAGGACGAAGGCTACGGTGTCGACACTATCCAGGCGGTACTGGCGCGTCGTCCAACCCGCCCGGCGGATTTCGATGCGCGTATGAAGGCGGTATCGCACTTCCGTACTCTGGAAGAGTCCTCCGCGCTGGCGGCGGCGAACAAGCGTGTCTCCAACATCCTGGCGAAATCCGACGAAACGCTGAACGACATCGTTCACGCTTCGGTGCTGAAAGAAGCGGCGGAAATTAAGCTGGCGGGCAATCTGGTGGTGCTGCGCGACAAGCTGCAGCCGTACTTCGCCGCAGGCCGCTATCAGGATGCGCTGATCGAGCTGGCCGCCCTGCGCGAGCCGGTGGATGAGTTCTTCGAGAACGTGATGGTTAACGCTGAAGACAAAGATGTTCGCATCAACCGTCTGACGCTGCTGTCCAAACTGCGCGAGCTGTTCCTGCAGGTAGCGGATATTTCTCTGCTGCAGTAAGCGTATCGGAAATAATAAAAGACCTGCCTCAGGGCAGGTTTTTTTATACGTGAAATATAAATAGGTGAACCGCTAATAATTCTGTCATTGATATCTTCATTATTTTCATTTATCGATAAGAAATCTTTAGGAATATATAAACATAATTCCGCGAGATATTTACGCTAGAATGGCGGCGGGTGCTTGAGACTGTGTGTCTCAGGTATTCAGCGGGAGACAGACAGAGAAAAACCCCACCTGATAGTAATCAAAGTGAGGCTCCCCTATGCATGAACACCATAAGAGTAGCCTCTTACTTGTTGAAAATCAACACGGGAGGCGAGGAATGCCGCAAAAGTATCTGTTGTTTGGCTTAGTAGTGATTTGCTTCACTATTTTATTATTGACCTGGATGGTTCGTGATTCGCTATGTGAATTACAGATCAGGCAGGGAAATATTGAGCTGGTGGCATTCTTAGCCTGTGATATTAAACAGTAAGAGCATCTGGTGGGGATCTATCCCCACCATGCTTGCGGTGTCAGGTATTCTCAATGCACCCTTTCATTGTTCACCAAATAAATCCTTTGCCTCCTGATATCAGGAGGCCTTTTTATTTTTACACGGCCGTTGAATTAAACGGGCTTGAAATTCATAGCGGAGTGTGGCTATTCTATGCCCCGACGAATCCCTCGTCTCACTGGAGCGCGCCCCACAAATGAACAAACACGACTGATGAATTTCACGCCTTACCTCGCAGACGTTGCGGGTAGGGGAGTATTGATTTCATTCAGGAGTGCTTATGGCTCATTGCGCCCACATCCCCGCTTTTGTTTTACATCAGGTCACCTGTCAGTTTGCGACGGGACAGACCCTGTTTGGTCCGCTGAATTTATCGCTGGAACCGACCCTTTGCGGCCTGGTCGGCCGGAACGGCGTCGGCAAGACGCGTCTGCTGCGCCTGCTGGCGGGCTTTGAGTCTCCTGCCGGCGGCCATGTCGAGCGCACCGCCGCCGTGGCCTGGGTGGCGCAGCAGCCAACGCTCACGCCGGAGACCACCCTCGCCGCGCTGCTCGGCTATGCGCCGGTATTTGACGCCTTGTTCCGCCTGGAACAGGGTAATGGACTGGCCGACGATTTCGAGCTATTGGATGGCCACTGGGATCTCACCGATCGCCTGAGTTTAGCTTTCCGTGAAGCCGATCTCCCGCCGTTCTCTGCCGATCGCCCCGCTTTTTCACTCAGCGGCGGCGAGCGGATGAAGGCTCTGCTGTGCGGCGCCTTTGTCTCCGGCGCCGATTATCTGCTGCTGGATGAGCCTACCAACCATCTGGACCGCCCGGGGCGGGAGTGGCTCTATCACCAGCTGGAAAGCTGGCAGGGTGGGGCTCTGATCGCCAGCCACGACCGCGAGCTGCTGACGCGGATGCCGAGGATTATTGAGCTGACGCCGACGGCGCTGCGCAGCTACGGCGGCAACTATGCTGAATATCAGCGGCAGCGTGAGGCGGAGCAGCAGGCCGCACGCGCGGCGCTGGACCATGCGACGACCGAGCGGCGACGCACCCGCGCGCGAATGCAAAAGGAGCATGACGCCGCCCAGCGGCGCTCGGCGCAGACATTGCGTACTATTGATACCCTGAATATCGCCTCTTTTGAACGTGTGAAGTACAAAGGCGCGGCAAAAGAGCGTCCGGGAACGCTGCGCCGTCAGCATCGTGAACAGAACAGCAGTCTGAATGGCGCCGTGCAGCAAGCGCGAGAGCGGGTGGAAGAGGATACGCCGGTGATGTTCACCCTGCCAGGCAGCGAAGTGGCCGCCGGCAAGCAGGTGCTGGTGGTGGAGTCATTACAGCTCGACCATGCACCGGCTGCGCCGCTGGACTGGCGCGTGGATGGTCCGATGCGCATCGCGCTAAAGGGGCCGAACGGCTGTGGCAAAACCACTTTGCTGAAAACGCTGCTGGGGCTGGAGCAGGCCGCCTCAGGCGATGTCCGGCTGTCGGTGAGCGCCGCTTACCTCGATCAACATCTGACGCAGCTGGATTTATCCCTGTCGGTCATGGCGCACCTGAGCCTGGAAGATACCCCGCTGGATGAGGGCCTCCTGCGCACCCGCCTGGCGCAGCTGCAGCTGGGCGCGGATAAGGTCACTCTGCCGCTGTCGGCGCTCAGCGGCGGCGAACGCCTGAAAGCGGCCCTGGCCTGCGTACTCTGGCGACGCGATCCGGCCCAGCTGCTGTTGTTGGATGAGCCGACCAACCATCTCGATTTAGCATCGACGCAGGCTATTGAAAGCGCGCTGGCGGCGTTTCCCGGCGCGATGCTGGTGGTGTCGCATGATGAGGCGTTTTTACAAGGTCTGAGGCTGACCCATAGTCTGGCATGGGAGGAAACGGGCTGGCGCTATACCCGGCTCTGAATGCCCAACAGCCGCCATCGTATGCTGGCGGCTGTTGGCGACAGATAAAAAAAATCCCCGCCATCAGGCAGGGATTCTTGATTCTTAGCGGCTTGAACTTACAGAGAAGTTACGTTGCCAGCTGCCGGGCCTTTAGCGCCGCTTTCGATGGTGAAGGAGACTTTCTGACCTTCATCCAGGGATTTGTAGCCATCGTTCTGGATAGCAGAGAAGTGTACGAACACGTCTTTAGAGCCATCGTCAGGAGTGATGAAGCCGAAGCCTTTGTCAGCGTTGAACCATTTTACGATACCAGTCATTTTACCGGACATAGTGAATTACCTTTAAAAAAATAAGTGAGCCTTGCGGCGTAGCGGTCTGGACTACAGATTTAAAGCGATAAAGGGAAAGTTCACTACGGGGGTATCTTTGGATAACCTTAGAAGGACTGCTCTATTCGACTGCTCTGTGGTCTGTACATCAAACCTGCGAGCATTAACGCACGTTCAGCACCTGATAGCAAACTTTTTTTACGGTGCAGCGGTAAAAGCTCCCTTGCTGGCCCTTACCGCTGCGCTCGGGATTAATCGAGTAACTGCCTTGAAAGCTGCGGGTTGGCCTGAATCAGGCGCATTAATTTTAGCTCAGTGGGGGACGGTCTTACCCGTCTCGATTCCCACTCTCTTACCATAGCGACGCTCACGCCCATGGCGTTGGCGAAGTCGTCAATCTTAAGTCCAGTGCCTTTACGCAGCTGTTCAAATTCACTAAACACAGTGGACTTACGGTTTGAGGTAAGTGTCTGATTATCGTCCTTAAAAACGATGTGTTCCAGGCTGCTCAGCAGTTCAAACACGGGATCTTTATATTCCATTGAGAACTCCTTTTATCACACAGCGGAAGAGATTTTTCTAAAGCTCTTTAAGAATAGTCAGAAAAAAGCATCAAGGATGGTAACGCCCGTGATTATTTGCCAGCAGGTTATCGAATCAGCCCCAATAGCCGAACGGCAGCGGCGCCTAAGAGCATGATTACTAATACGATGGAGTGGCTTCGAAAATTTTTGTAAACGGATAAGAAAAAAGCGGCAAAGCCGGCGCGGGACGCCGGCTTGTCGATCAGGCTTTCTGCAGACCTCTCGCGTCCTCTGTCGCCGCCGGCGCTGATTTACTGACCCGATATTTAATCAGCAGCGCGATGGCTGACAGGAATGCCGGGATAGCCAGCAGGGTGAAAATGGTCTCAAACGAGAGCTGGGCTTGCATCAGGAAGGCGCCGCTGAACGCGCCAAGGATCCCGCCGAAGCGGCCAATGCCCAGCATCCAGGCCACGCCGGTGGCGCGCCCTTGTGTCGGGTAGAAGCCTGCCGCCAGCGCCGGCATCGACGACTGCGCGCCGTTCATAATACTGCCGGCGATAAACACCATCACCCCCATCAGCGCCAGGCTGCTGGTAGAGAAGCCCACCAGACAGACGAAAACGCCGGTCAGCAGCCAGCCGACGGCCACCACCTTATTGGGATTGATCTTGTCCATCAGAGCGCCGAGGATCAGCACGCCAATTCCACCGCCGAGTGGGAACAGGGCGGTGATAATAGAGGCCTGACTCATCGATGCGCCGGTCTCGCGGATTAGCAGCGGCAGCCAGCTGGTCAGGAGATAGAAGATCAGCAGGCCCATAAAGTAGGTCAGGCACAGCATCACGGTGCCCACCGCGTAGCGTGGGGAGAAAATGACGCCTATGGCCGACTTCTCTTTCACCTGGCCTGCTTCGTGCAGCTCAAACTCCACCGTCTCCGGCAGCGGCGCGATACGCCGCAGGATGGCGGCAATGCGCTGCGCCGGCTGACGCTTCACCACCAGATAGCGGGCGGACTCCGGCAGCAGGAAAATTAATGCTACCGCCAGCAGGAGAGGCATCACGCCGCCCAATACCAGCACGCTCTGCCAGCCATAGTGCGGGATCATCCAGGCGGATAAAAAGCCGCCCAGCGACGAGCCCATCGGAAAGCCGACAAACATCAGGTTCACCAGCAGCGCCCGACGGCGCTCCGGCGCATATTCGCTCATTAGCGTCGCGGCATTGGGCATCGCCGCGCCGAGGCCCAGGCCGGTCAGGAAGCGCAGCAGCGTCAGCTGGTTAAGGCTGGTGGCAAAGGCGGTGAGCAGGCTGAATCCTCCGAACACCACGATCGACATAATCAGCACTTTCTTGCGGCCGATACGGTCAGCCAGTGGTCCCGCGGTTAACGCGCCGACCGCCAGGCCAACCAGCGCGGCGCTCATCACCGGGCCGAGGGCTGATTTTTCCACGCCCCATTCCTGGACCAGGTCGGAGGCGATGAATCCGATGATCGCGGTGTCGAACCCGTCCATCGCGACGGTGATGAAGCAGAGCGCGAGGATCATCCACTGGTAGCGGGTGAAGGGGTGCTCGTTGATAAAGGCCTGAATGTCGATGGTTGTCTTAGTCATACGGCTTTCCTGGCAGACTGAGCGAGGGACAGAGGTTTGTTATTATCGTCGCCTTCGCGTCGTTGAGATTGATTTGTGCGATAATCGAACGCATCGCCGTTAATCGCTCATTCATCAAATCATTGAAGCGCTGACCAGGCAATCCGGGTGGGCGCCAAAGCGTGCGATTATCGTCCGCTTCAGGGCGCGGCGTTGGGCAGTGGATTATAAATTTCAAAAATATCAATCAGTTAATTGATATTCATCGGTTTAATTTGAAGCGCATATTTGTGATGCGCATAACAGACGCGCCAGGCGACGGCAGCGGCGTGCGGAATGGCGTTTTTCCTGCGTAAGATTAGCAGTAAAGGGTATCCTGCGAGGCCGAGCTGGACTATCCTTGTCAGCGTCTGGCACGTGTGTGTCTTTGTGCGCTTTTTTTGGCTGAAAGGAGTAAAAAAATGGCGACAGGAAAGTCCTGCTCTCGCTGGTTTGCGGCTATGGCGGCCTTATTAATGGTGGTTAGCCTGAGTGGGTGTTTTGATAAAGAAGGCGATCAGCGCAAAGCGTTTATCGACTTCCTGCAGAATACGGCGATGCGTAGCGGTGAACGACTGCCGACGCTGACCGCCGATCAGAAAAAACAGTTTGGGCCGTTTGTCTCTGACTACGCGGTGATCTACGGCTACTCGCAGCAGGTGAGCCAGGCGATGGACGCTGGTCTGCGCCCGGTAGTGGACAGCGTCAATGCGATCCGCGTTCCGCAGGACTATATGACCCAGCGCGAGCCGCTGCGTCAGGCGAACGGCGCGCTGGGCGTGCTCAGCCAGCAGCTGCAGAATGCCAAAATGCAGGCCGATGCCGCGCATGGCGCGCTGAAGCAGGCGGACGATCTCAAGCCGGTCTTCGATCAGGTTTACGCCAAGGTGGTGACGGCGCCAGCCGACGCGCTGCAGCCGCTGATCCCGGCCGCGCAGATCTTTACCCAGCAGCTGGTTCAGGTGGGGGATTTTGTCGCCCAGCAGGGAACCCAGGTGAGCTTTGTGGCCAACGGCATTCAATTCCCGACTTCCCAGCAGGCTAGTCAGTACAATGCGCTGATTGGGCCGCTGGCGGCGCAGCATCAGGCGTTTAATCAGGCATGGACGGCGGCGGTGAACGCGACCCGCTAATGCCCTGTCTGGCTGACGTGAGCTGCGGCGAACGGGCTGGATAACGGACAGAATGCAAAAAGAACCCGGGGAGGGCGATTGCCGCCGCTACCCGGGTTTTTTTATGGCTTATTTTACCTGCGGATTGACGCAGTTTTTTTCGACCTTGCCGTTCAGGGCGTCGATCAGGTTATCCACCGCGCAGGCCGCCATGTTGTAGCGCGTCTCATGGGTGGCGGAGCCGATATGCGGCAGCGCGACGACGTTCGGCAGGCTCAGCAGCGGCGAATCTTTAGCCAGCGGCTCGTGCTCGAAGACATCAAGGCCGGCAGCGTGAATGTCACCCGCCTGCAGGGCGGCGATCAGCGCCTGCTCATCGACCACCGGGCCGCGCCCGGCGTTAATAAAGATGGCGGAAGATTTCATTTTGGCGAACTGCGCCTGGCCGAACAGATGATGGGTCTCTTCGCTCAGGGGCAGGATCAGGCAGACAAAATCGGCTTCCTGCAGCAGGGTATCAAGATCGCAATAGCGTGCGTTGAAACGTTCCTCCGCCTGCGGATGCTGGCGGCGCGCGTTATACAGGATCGGCATGCCGAACCCGAAGTGGGCGCGCTGCGCCAGCGCCATGCCGATGCGGCCCATGCCGACGATACCTAAGGTTTTATGGTGTACGTCGGTACCGAACCAGTCTGGCCCAATGCTCTTCGTCCATTCGCCCGCTTTAACGCGCTCCGCCACTTCCACCACCCGGCGGGCGGTGCTCAGCACCAGCGCCATGATCGTGTCGGCGACGGTTTCGGTCAGCACGGTCGGGGTATGCATCAGCAGCACCCGGCGGGCGTTCAGCGCCTCGACGTCGAAGTTGTCATAACCAACGGATACGGTGGAGGTCGCACGCAGCTTCGGCATCTTCTCCAGC
The DNA here is from genome assembly GCF_040062415.1 of Klebsiella sp. GG_Kp173. Lineage (NCBI taxonomy): Bacteria > Pseudomonadati > Pseudomonadota > Gammaproteobacteria > Enterobacterales > Enterobacteriaceae > Klebsiella > Klebsiella sp. GG_Kp173. The sequence goes on along the minus strand of NZ_JBEAFZ010000088.1, from coordinate 78,384 downwards.
AGCGCGGCGTCAACCTTTTCGCTGGAGCCCAGCAGGCCTTCAGCCTGGGCAAAGGCCTCAGCGTGCTGCGAAACGGTCTCCGGCCGCAGGTTTTTCACCTGAGTGACGGAAAAGTGCTCCTCCAGACGCTGTAGCAGGTCGTCGGGAAGCGTTTTATAGAGAATGACAGACGGCTTCATGCGAATCTCCGTAGTGTGAGTCGTTCAGGCGTGATGAGCGCCAAGTGGAAGGTTTTGATTATTAGCAGGCTTAACAATCAAAGTCAGCCATACTGAGGCGAAAAGCGCCACCCCCATAAAAATATAGGAAGCTGCTGGGCTGCCGGTGGCACCGTTCAGGTAGCCGACAAACCACGAGCCGCAGAAGGATCCCAGGGCGCCCATGCTGTTGATCAGCGCCATGGCGCCACCGGCGACGTTGCGTGGCAGCATTTCCGGAATAATGGCGAAGAAGGGGCCGTAAGGCGCATACATTGCCGCACCAGCCACTACCAGCAAGGTGTAAGAGACCCAGAAGTGGTTGGCGCCGACCGCCCAGGAGCCGATGAAGGCCAGTCCGCCAATCAGCAGCAGCGGCCAGACGAACAGCTTACGGTTCTGCATTTTATCGGAGGCCCAGGAGACCACGATCATGGCGATAGTCGCCGCCAGGTATGGGACCGAGGAGAGCCAGCCCACTTCCACCATCCCCATATTTTCGCCGCCGCTGCGGATAATCGACGGCAGCCACAGTACAAAGCCGTACACGCCGATGCTCCAGGCAAAGTACTGGGCGCAGAGCAGGATCACGTTGCGGGAGCGGAAGGCCTCGCCATAGTTACGCACCGCTTTGATGCCCTGCTGCTCACGATCCAATTGTTCCTGCAGCGCGGCTTTTTCACTCTCCGCCAGCCAGGATACCTGCGACGGTTTATCTTTCACCAGCACCCACCAGCAGAAGGCCCAGATCACCGCCGGCACCCCTTCGATGATAAACATTTCCCGCCAGCCGAAGGCCTGAATCAGGTAGCCGGAGACCACCGACATCCACAGGACCGTCACCGGGTTGCCGAGGATCAGGAAGGTATTGGCTCGCGAGCGCTCGGATTTGGTGAACCAGTTGCTGATATAGATCAGCATCGCCGGCATCACCGCCGCTTCGACGACGCCGAGAATAAAGCGAATGGCCGCCAGCGCCGGGATATTATGCACAATCCCGGTCAGGGAGGCGCAGCCGCCCCACAGGATCAGGCAGATAAAGATCAGTTTGCGAACGCTGCGGCGCTCTGCATAAATAGCGCCGGGGATCTGAAAGAAGAAGTAGCCAAGGAAGAACAGCGCCCCCAGCAGGGAAGAGATCCCTTTGGTGATGCCCAGGTCTTCGGTAATGCCTGCCGCGGAGGCGAAGCTGAAGTTGGCGCGGTCGAGGTACGCCAGGCTATACGTGATAAACACGATAGGCATGATGTACCACCAGCGTTTCGTTGCATTTGTTGAGCTATTCATAGGCTTGCCTCTGTCAATGAGGTGACATACGTCCGTCGAAACGGGCGCTGCTGTGCCGCGCTGCAGGTAGGGTACAGGGCGGCTGTTATTGTTGCGTATAAATGTTATTCGCCCAGCGCGTCGCGGGTGGGCAGCCCCTCGCTGTCGCCCTGGACCTGAATCGCCAGCGAACCGATTTTATTGCCGCGGTTCACCGCCTGAAGCAGGGTTTTGCCTTCCAGCAGGGCGCTAATCACCCCAACGGCAAAGCCGTCGCCGGCGCCGACGGTATCGACGACGTTTTCGACTTTAATGGCATCAACCGTTCCCTGTTCGCCGTTGGCGCTCTTGAACCAGGCGCCGTCGCAGCCAGTTTTAATGACCACCGCCTTGACGCCGCGCGAGAGATAGAAATCGGCTATCCCCTCCGGAGTCTGCTGGCCGGTGAGGATGACGCCCTCTTTTAAGCCTGGCAAAACCCAGTCAGCCTGGAAGGCGAGACGGTTGAGTTTCTCCACCATCTCGGCTTCGCTTTTCCACAGCACCGGACGCAGATTGGGATCGAAAGAGAGGGTTTTGCCCTCGGCTTTCATGACCTTCGCCGCATGCTCCAGCAGCGCATATGAGCTTTCAGAGAGCGCGGCGGCCACGCCGCTCAGGTGCAAATGACGGGCGCTGGTGAAGTAGTCGGCGCGAAAATCGTCAGGCGACAGATGGCTGGCGGCAGAACCTTTGCGGAAATACTCCACAATGGGATCGGTTCCATTTTCGACTTTCGATTTCATCTGGAAACCGGTAGCGAAGCGGTTGTCAATGGCGACAGCATGGCTATCGATCCCCTCTTTCGCCAGCGATTGCAGTACGAAGCGGCCAAAGCTATCGTTACCGACGCGGCTGACCCAGCCGACCTTCAGACCCAGGCGAGCCAGGCCGGTGGCGACGTTCAGCTCGGCGCCGGCGACACGTTTCATAAAATGCTCCACCTCGGCCAGATCGCCGGTTTCGGTGGCGACAAACATGGCCATAGCTTCGCCGATGGTGATGACATCTAAATTTTCCACGGCTTATTCCTCGCGTAACAGGTTGACGTAGCGGCGGGTCACGGCCGTCAGGTCATGGCCAGTCAGCGGAAACTCGATTCCACGCGGCGCGTCGGCGGGAAGATTATCGAGCAGGGCCAGCCAGCGGTCGGCGGCCTGATCCGGCGGCACAGCGCGGAATTTCTCCTGATGTGGCTCCGCCGCTTTCACATGAATATAGCTGACCGCCGGCGCAAGATGGCGGGCTGCCTCTTCCGGCGAATCGCCGACCCACAGCCAGTTGCCCATATCAAACGTTAAGGTGATCGGCAGCTGATGGACCCGGCAGGCGGCTTTGAAGCGCTGCATCGGCGCCAGCTGGCCGCAGTCGGTCTGATCATTCTCCACCACCAGCGCCATGCCGCTGTCGCTGAGGATATGGCGCAGCTCGTCGAGCTGCTGGTTGTGGCGGAAATGGCCAAGGGAGAGCTTCAGCCACAGGGCGTTAAGGGTCTGCGCTTCCGCGAGCAGCGTCGGGAGATGCGGGTTAAGCTCGCCGTTGTCGGCGAACAGCGCCTGGGGCGCGGAGTAGCAAGCCAGCAGGCCGTGGCGCTCGATGGCGGCTGCCAGCGCCGGCAGGGCGTTGAGCTCTTCGGCGCTGAACAGCTCGCGGCGGATTTCGACGCCGTCCGCGCCGGCGTCGGCGATAAACGGCAGGACGGCGGCCTGGCCGCCTAAGGATTTAACATGGTCATTACCATAGGCAGCGGTAACGACAATAATTTTTCTGGCCATCGCGCTCTTACTCCCGGCGTTTGTTGCTTAATCTCCTTATTACGCTAGATGGTATCGGTTCCATAAGAAAGGGCGAGATGTTTAATTTATGATCGGCATCACGAAGGATCGTTAACGGGAGGTTGATCCGCGGACGATAAGCTCGCCGGAAAAGACCCGCTCGCAGATGGGGTCGTTAGTGCCGGCAATGCGCCGAATCACCTGTTCTACCGCCGCGTAGCCGATCTGCCACGTCGGTTGTTTGAGGGTGGTGATGCCGACGCCGGCCAGCTCCGCCCACTCCAGTTCGTCGAAGCCCAGCAGGCCGATATCGCTGCCCCAGATCAGGCCGACGCGCTTCAGGGCGCGGGCCACCTGCAGCGTCAGCGCGCCGTTGGCGGAGATCACCGCTTTGCGCATCCCGCGGTGGCGGGCGTGGAACTGGCGCAGGACGTTGTCCATCATCGCGCCGTCGTTGAGCTGTACTTCGGCGTTTTCGGCCACCACGCCGTGGTGGCGGGCGAGCGTGGCGCGAAAGGCGCTCAGGCGCTCGCGGCGGGTATTGACCGAGCCCAGCGGTTCGCTGAGAAACAGGATGGCCTCAAAGCCTTTCTCCACCAGGTGTTCGGTGGCGGTGGTGGCGGCCTGAGCGTTATCAAGTCCGACCACATCGCAGGCGAAATCGGGGATTTTACGGTCAATCAGCACCATCGGCAGGGCCGACTGCTGCAGGCGGTTCAGGCCATCCTCCCGCATGCCGACCGCGTTGACGACGATGCCTTCCACCTGATAGCTGCGCAGCAGGTCGAGATAGTGCAGCTCCTGGTCAAGCTCGTTATTGGTGTTACATACCAGCAGGGTAAAGCCCTTTTCCCGGCAGGCCGCTTCAATGCCACTCATGACATTGACCGAATAGGGGTTGGTGATATCGGCGATGATCAGGCCGATGAGGCGGGTGCGGCCGTGCTTGAGGCCGCGGGCCATCAGGCTGGGGCGGTAGTCGAGTTCGGCAATGGCTTTTTCAATACGTGATAACAGATCGTCGGAAAGCAGGTGCTTCTCGCCGTTAAGATACCGTGAAATGCTGGTTTTGCCGGTCTTTGCGGCTTTCGCCACATCGCTAATGGTTGCACGCGCCGCTTTCGCCATGATGGCTTCCTTTGCTGAAAATCTGCCAACACCTTAGCGCGAAAAATAGCGATATCAAGCATTTTGCCCGGCAGAGGCGCGGCCGGGCAACATGAGGATGCGCTTATTGCAGCGGGCTGAGGGTGATTTCCACGCGACGGTTCTGCGCCTTACCTTCCGCCGTGCTGTTGCTGGCGATCGGGTTCGCCGGCCCCATGCCGGTGGTGCGAATGCGGTTGGCCGCCACGCCCTGGGTGATCAGTGCGCTGGCGACGCTGTCAGCACGCTGCTGCGACAGACGCATATTCAGATCCTTACTGCCGGTGCTGTCGGTGTAGCCGACGACGTTAACGGCGGTTTTCTCATACTCTTTCAGCACCATGGCCACGCCGGTCAGGGTGTTGGCGCCGGCCGGTTTCAGGTTGGCGCTGTTGCTGTCGAAAGTGACGTTATTCGGCATGTTCAGCACAATATTGTCACCATTTCGCGTCACGCTGACCCCGGTTCCCTGCATTTTGTCGCGCAGCTTCGCTTCCTGCACGTCCATGTAGTAGCCTATGCCGCCGCCCAGCGCCGCGCCTGCCGCTGCGCCAATCAGCGCACCTTTGCCGCGGTCATGTTTGGAAGAGGAGAGCGCGCCGACGCCAGCGCCCACTAAGGAGCCAATACCTGCGCCAATACCGGATTTACCTGCTTCACGCTCACCGGTATAGGGGTTGGTGGTGCAGCCAGAAATCGCCAGGGTGCCGCTGACCAGCGCCGCAATCATAAGTACGCGTTTTTTCATTTAATGTCCTTAATCCTTTTTATTCTTTGTCACAGCGAACGTGACGGTTGATTATGACGCGCGAATACGTAGAAAATTCCCCAAACACCATCTCATTTTGTAAATAACATTGAACGGCGCCGATCGCACCGTCACCACACCTGCTTTCGCTGACCAGGAGCTGCCCTTGCCAACCTCATCTGCAACCAAAACCATTTTAACCGCCGCCCATTGGGGACCGATGCTGGTGGAAACGGACGGGGAAAACGTCCTCTCCTCCCGCGGCGCGCTGGCGACACCGTTTGCCAACTCGCTGCAAACGGCGGTGCGCGACCAGGTGCACAGTAAAACCCGCGTGCGCTACCCGATGGTGCGCAAAGGTTTCCTTGCCTCTCCGGACAAGCCCCAGGGGGTCCGCGGTCAGGATGAATTTGTGCGGGTGAGCTGGGAGCAGGCGCTGGATCTGATCGATGCCCAGCATCGTCGGATCCGCGAAAGCTACGGACCGGCCTCTATTTTTGCCGGCTCCTACGGCTGGCGTTCTAACGGCGTCCTGCATAAGGCGGCCACCCTGCTGCAGCGCTATATGAGCCTGGCGGGCGGCTACACCGGCCATCTCGGGGATTACTCCACCGGCGCGGCGCAGGCGATCATGCCTTACGTCGTGGGCGGCAATGAGGTATATCAGCAGCAGACCAGCTGGCCGCTGGTGCTGGAATACAGCGAGGTAGTGGTGCTGTGGAGCGCCAACCCGCTGAATACGCTGAAAATTGCCTGGAACGCCTCCGACGAGCAGGGTATCCCGTGGTTCGACCGGCTGCGCCAGAGCGGAAAACGCCTGATCTGCATCGATCCGATGCGATCGGAAACTGTCGATTTCTTTGGCGATTCGATGGAGTGGATCGCGCCGCATATGGGCACCGACGTCGCGCTGATGCTGGGTATCGCCCATACGCTGGTGGAGAATGGCTGGCAGGACGACGAGTTTCTTGCCCGCTGCGCCAGCGGCTACGAGATTTTTGCCCGCTATCTGACCGGCGAAAGCGACGGCGTGGCGAAAACCGCCGACTGGGCGGCGGCTATCTGCGGCGTCGCAGCGGATAAGATCCGCGAACTGGCGAAACTTTTCCACGAAAACACCACTATGCTGATGGCCGGCTGGGGCATGCAGCGCCAGCAGTATGGCGAGCAGAAACACTGGATGCTGGTCACCCTGGCTGCGATGCTGGGGCAGATTGGCACCCCAGGGGGCGGGTTTGGTCTTTCCTACCATTTCGCCAACGGCGGCAATCCGACCCGCCGCGCGGCGGTGCTGGGCTCGATGCAGGGGAGCGTGGCCGGAGGCGTGGACGCCGTGGAGAAGATCCCGGTCGCGCGGATTGTCGAGGCGCTGGAGAACCCGGGGGCGGAGTATCAGCACAACGGCATGGCGCGGCGCTTCCCCGATATTCGCTTTATCTGGTGGGCCGGCGGCGCCAACTTTACCCATCATCAGGATACCAACCGCCTGATTCAGGCCTGGCAGAAACCAGAGCTTATCGTCATCTCCGAATGCTTCTGGACCGCCGCCGCGCGTCATGCCGATATCGTCCTGCCGGCGACCACCTCGTTTGAGCGCAACGATCTGACGATGACCGGGGACTACAGCAATCAGCATCTGGTGCCGATGAAGCAGGTGGTCGCCCCGCAGGGTGAAGCGCGCGATGATTTCGCGGTCTTTGCCGACCTCAGCGAACGCTGGGAGGCGGGCGGCCGCGAGCGCTTTACCGAAGGGAAGAGCGATCTGCAGTGGCTGGAGACCTTCTATCAGATGGCCGCCCGGCGCGGCGCCCAGCAGCAGGTGACGCTGCCGCCGTTTGCTGAATTCTGGCAGGCTAACCAGCTGATTGAGATGCCGGAGGAGCCGGAGAATGCCCGTTTCATCCGCTTTGCCGCCTTCCGCGACGATCCCCAGGCCAACCCGCTGAAAACGGCGAGCGGTAAAATTGAGATCCACTCGCCGACCATCGCCGCCTTTGGCTACACCGACTGCCCGCCGCACCCAATGTGGCTGGAGCCCGACGAGTGGCATGGCAACGCCGAGGCGGGGCAGCTGCAGCTGCTGTCGGCCCATCCGGCCCACCGGCTGCACAGTCAACTGAACTACTCCGCGCTGCGCGAACGCTATGCCGTTGCCGGACGCGAACCGTTGACTATTCATCCGCAGGATGCTCGGGCGCGGGGGATTGCCGATGGCGATCTGGTGCGGGTGTGGAACGCCCGCGGTCAGGTGCTGGCCGGCGCGGTGGTGACGGAGGGGATCCGCCCGGGGGTGATATGCCTGCATGAAGGAGCGTGGCCCGACCTGGATCCGGTGGCGGGCATCTGCAAAAACGGGGCGGTGAACGTCTTAACTAAAGATATCCCAACATCCCGCCTGGGCAACGGCTGCGCCGGTAACACCGCCCTGGCGTGGCTGGAGAAATATACCGGCCCGGCGCTGCCGCTTACGGCATTTGATCCGCCGGCCAGCGCATAATCCAGGTGGGGTGCTGAGTATCGTCCTGCCATGCGCAATCTTCAATGCGGAAGCCTTGCGCATGGTAGAAACTGACCGCTGATTCGTTTTTCTGATAAACCTCAAGGCTAAGCCAGGCGTAGTGCTGCTTGACTTCATCCAGCAGCGCCCGGCCAATGCCCTGGCGAATAGCGTCCGGCGCGACGAACAGCGCGCCGACGAAACGGGACTCCAGCACGCTGACAAAGCCTTTTAGCTCCCCGTTGCGCTCCCAGACCCAGGTGCTGGCGGCGGGAAGATATACATCCCGTACCACCGCGACGCTGTCGCGCCAGTAGCTTTCGCTGATAAAGGGATGGGCATGAATCGTGCTTTCCAGCCACAGGTCCAGCAGCGGCAGGTTATCTTTAGCGTCCCATTTGCGGATCATCCTGACCTCCAGGGTGACAGAAGCAGCCGGTGACATGGTCGTTGACCAGCCCGCAGGCCTGCATAAAAGAGTAACAGATCGTCGAACCGACAAACTTAAAACCGCGTTTTTTCAAAGCCTTAGACAACGCATCTGAGGCCGGCGTCGTGGTCGGGATCTCCGCCAGCGTCGCCGCGCGGGTGACCTGGGGCGCATTGTCGACGAAGGACCAGACAAAATCAGTGAACGACTCGCCATTTTCCTCCATCGCCAGATACGCCCGGGCGTTGCCGATGATGGCCTGGATTTTTCCCCGATGGCGGATAATCCCGGCATCCTGCAGCAGCCGCTCGACATCTTCATCCCCCATCGCCGCCACGCGCACCGGATCGAACTGGTGAAAAGCCTGGCGATAGTTTTGCCGTTTTTTTAACACCGTGATCCATGATAACCCGGCCTGCTGACCCTCAAGGCAGATCATTTCAAACAGCCGCTGGGACGCTTTTTGCGCGACACCCCATTCGGTATCGTGATACTCGATATATAACGGATCCTGACTCACCCATCCGCAACGCTGCATAGCTATTTCTCCCTCTGCGCTAAAAAAGTGGACGCCCCGGCTTGACGACTGAAAGATAAAGATAATAGTTAATACAGGGAAATCGTATCCCCCAAAAAAACACAGCAATAATGCCGATTCGGCTCTTTTCTGGAGTCGCATTAATGATAATAAAGAAATGCAATGGCCTCCGGGGGTTCTTGTTCCCGGTGTGCGTATCCGTCTGGGTGTCGTGTGTCTCTGGAGCGAATGCCTGGCAACAGGAATATATCGCTATCGATACAAAAAGTAATACGTCGGAACGCTATACATGGGATAGCGATCACCAACCACGCTATGAAGATATCCTCGCCGAGCGGATGAAGTCGTCTGAAACGCCGGGCGGACTGGCGTTAAACCAGGGGCTGGCACCGCCGGACAGCAGCCGTGGGATGAGCGTCGGCTGGAATTATCTGCTGGCAAACGGCATGACCTCCGGGCCGGTGGCCAGCCTGCGCAGCGACTACACCGCGCCGGCGACGAAAAGCGTGGGCGAGACGGGATATCTCAACACGCTCGGCTGGCGTATGGATTATCAGTCGCTGTGGGGCGTGCACCCTTGGGCGCAGGTGAGCTATAACCAGTCGCTCGCCAGCGATGCCTGGTCGCCGACCACCCGCGCCAGAGAGGGCGGCTGGAGTGATGTCACCCTGGGCGCCGATATGCCGCTGGGATCGCATGTGGCGGCATGGGCCACGCTGTCACAGGCGGACAACGTCCCATCGGGGGAAAATACGCTCTATCTGATGGGGGTCAGCGCCAACTTTTGACCCGCGATTGTTACGCATTTGAAACGATGTGGTTATTGTTAAATCTCAGTAATGGCGCATTTCTGTGAGATAGCGCACACTAACTTTTCCCCTGAAATTCGCGGAATGAATGTCATGCAATGTCATTCATTCCGCCATTAATGCATTTCATTCCCTGCTGATGGCAGTTCATGCCTTTTTCCCCCACTGGATGAGGGGCCTTCGCTATTGTGGCGGCAGTTAATTTATCAGGACAACTGCTATGAACGCTGCAAACCGTCAATCGACCCGCTGGCTTACGCTTATCGGCACCATCATCACCCAATTCGCTCTCGGTTCGGTTTATACCTGGAGCCTGTTTAACAGTTCACTGTCTGACAAACTGGGCGAGCCGGTCAGCCAGGTCGCCTTCTCCTTTGGCCTGCTGAGCCTCGGGCTGGCGCTCTCTTCGTCGGTCGCCGGCAAGCTGCAGGAGCGTTTTGGCGTGAAGCGCGTCACCATGGCCTCCGGGATCCTGCTTGGTCTGGGCTTCTTTCTGACCGCCCACTCCAGCAGCCTGATGATGCTGTGGCTGAGCGCTGGCGTGCTGGTGGGGCTGGCGGACGGGGCCGGTTATCTGCTGACCCTGTCGAACTGCGTCAAGTGGTTCCCGGAACGCAAAGGGCTGATCTCCGCCTTCTCCATTGGTTCCTATGGCCTCGGCAGCCTGGGGTTCAAATTCATTGATACTCATCTGCTGGCCACCGTTGGTCTGGAAAAAACCTTCGTTATCTGGGGCGCTATCGTGCTGGTGATGATCGTCTTTGGCGCGACCTTGATGAAAGATGCGCCAAATCATACGGCGACCACCACGGCCAACGGCGTCGTGGAAAACGACTTCACTCTCGCCGAATCGATGCGTAAACCGCAGTACTGGATGCTGGCGGTGATGTTCCTGACGGCCTGCATGAGTGGTCTGTATGTGATTGGCGTGGCGAAAGATATCGCGCAGGGAATGGTCCACCTGGATGTCGCCACGGCGGCCAATGCGGTAACGGTTATCTCAATCGCTAACCTTAGCGGTCGCCTGGTGTTAGGTATCCTGTCCGATAAAATTTCCCGCATTCGCGTGATCACCATCGGTCAGGTGGTGTCGCTGGTGGGGATGGCCGCGCTGCTGTTCGCTCCGCTGAATGCCATGACCTTTTTCGCCGCCATCGCCTGCGTTGCTTTTAACTTCGGCGGAACCATCACCGTCTTCCCATCGCTGGTCAGTGAATTCTTCGGTCTGAACAACCTGGCGAAAAACTATGGTGTGATTTATCTGGGTTTTGGTATCGGCAGCATCTGCGGTTCCCTCATCGCTTCGCTGTTCGGGGGCTTCTACGTCACCTTCTGCGTGATATTCGCCCTGCTGATTATTTCGCTGGCGCTTTCCACCACCATTCGTCAGCCGAAAGGCAGTGTCTATAGCGAGGCGCATGCCTGAAACCTGCAGCGTGAAACGTGCCCCTGATTAATACCCTAAGCAAATAGTGCCAATCCAGCCAAATATTTTGTAAATGTTTGGCTGGATCACATTCCCTCCTGATACTTTTCCCGTTCCCTGTGGTCTACTTATCGCGCTTTGTAGAGGTTTCTGATAACCAACCCTAACGCACCCTATTAGCCTACTGACTCATGCCACAGCGTCAGGCGGTGTTTTATTCTTCTTTTTCCAGGTTTGCTTGCATGAAATATATTAGAACGATGACGCAGCAGAAGCTTAGTTTTTGGCTGGCGCTGTACATCGGCTGGTTTATGAACGTCGCCGTTTTTTTTCGGCGTTTCGATGGTTATGCTCAAGAGTTCACTGTCTGGAAAGGGCTTTCCGGTGTCGTTGAGCTGGTGGCCACGGTCTTTGTCACCTTCTTCCTGTTACGTCTTCTGTCGCTGTTCGGTCGCCGTATCTGGCGCATTCTGGCGATGCTGATTGTTCTGTTTTCCGCCGCCGCCAGTTACTACATGACGTTCCTTAACGTGGTGATTGGCTACGGGATTATCGCCTCGGTGATGACCACCGATATCGACCTGTCGAAAGAGGTCATCGGCTGGCATCTGATCCTCTGGCTGGCGGCAGTGAGCGCGCCGCCACTGCTGTTTATCTGGAGCAACCGCTGCCGCCATACGCTGCTGCGCCAACTGCGTACCCCGGGCCAGCGGGTTAAAAACGTGCTGATCGTGGTGTTGGCCGGCCTCATCGTCTGGGGACCTATCCGCCTGCTTGAGCTGCGCCAACACGATGTCGAGCGCCATTCGGAAGTGGATATGCCGAGCTACGGCGGGGTGATCGCCAACTCCTACCTGCCGTCGAACTGGCTGTCGGCGCTGGGGCTGTACGCCTGGGCGCAGGTGGATGAATCCTCAGATAACAAATCGCTGATTAACCCGGCGAAGAAATTTACCTACGTCGCCCCGGAAGGGCTCGATGACACCTACGTGGTGTTTATCATTGGCGAAACCACCCGCTGGGATCATATGGGCATCCTTGGCTATAGCCGTAACACCACGCCAGAGCTGGCGAAAGAGAAGAATCTGGTCGCTTTCCGCGGCTACTCGTGTGATACCGCCACCAAGCTGTCGTTACGCTGCATGTTTGTGCGTCAGGGCGGGGCAGAGGATAACCCGCAGCGGACCCTCAAAGAGCAGAACGTCTTTGCGGTGCTTCATCAGCTGGGCTTCAGCGGCAATCTGTACGCCATGCAGAGTGAGATGTGGTTCTACAGCAACACGATGGCCAACAATATCGCCTATCGCGAGCAGATTGGCGCCGAGCCGCGCAACCGCGGCAAGAGCGTTGACGATATGCTGCTGGTGGATGAGATGAAGCGCGGTATGGAGCAGGGCAACGCCTCTGGTAAGCACCTGATCATCCTCCACACGAAAGGCTCGCACTTTAACTACACCCAACGCTATCCGCGCAGCTTCGCCCAGTGGAAGCCGGAGTGCGTCGGTGTTGATAACAAGTGCTCGAAAGCGGAGCTGATCAACTCCTACGACAACAGCGTGACCTATGTCGATCACTTTATCGTCAGCGTCCTCGACCAGCTGCGGGATAAGAAAGCGATTGTGTTCTATGCCGCCGACCATGGCGAGTCGATTAACGAGCGTGAACATCTGCACGGTACGCCGCGCAAGATGGCGCCGCCGGAACAGTTCCGTGTGCCGATGATGGTCTGGATGTCGGATAAATACCTGGAGAATCCGGATCATGCCGCTGCGTTTGCCCATCTGCAGCAGCAGGCCGCGATGAAGGTGCCGCGCCGCCACGTCGAGCTGTACGACACCATTATGGGCTGCCTCGGCTATACCTCGCCGGATGGCGGGATCAACGAGAACAATAACTGGTGTCGGTGGAAAAAGTAAGACAGCGGATTTTTCAGATTCTCGGGTCTGTTTTCCTTTCCTGAGCCCAGGATAAGCTAATCCCTCGCCGGCGTCCGCCGGGCGAGGGATTTTTTTTGCACAGCGGATGTGTCTGGCAGGTTGCCTCTTCTTCTTTGAATACCCTCCAGTGTTCCCGCTCCTCCTGTGCAGCCACTTTTCACGGAGAGAAAGGATGAAGGTAATAAAGGGGTTGGCCCTGCTGTGCCTGCTGATGCTAACGGGCTGTCAGTCCGAAGAGGAAACCCGCCAGTTCCTGCTGGCCTGTAAATACGATGCGCCGGCGACGATCGAAGCCATGCTGAATAACGGCATCGATGTGGATGGTCAGGATAAAACCGGCTTAAGCGGCCTGATGGTCGCTGCCGCGGAAAATCGTCACGAGGTGGTAGCGCTCCTGCTTAAGCGTCAGGCGCAGCCGAATCTCCAGACGCGCCAGGGCGTCACGGCGCTGATGCTGGCGGCGGCGCGAGGCAGCGATGCGGCGATTATCGGCGATCTTCTCCAGGCGGGCGCGTCGGTGAATCAGACCACCGTCGACAAGAGCACAGCATTGATGTCCGCCATTGCCGACGGCGGGGACGTCAGAAGCGACTACCAGCATATTCTGGCGATGAAAAAGCCCGATGCGCCTGTGGAGGAGCAGAGTGCGCTGGACAAGATTGTCGGCGCAACGGCGGCGAAATCGCTGGCGACGGGCAGCCGCGCGCTGATGACGGAAGACATGGCGTTACAACTGGCCCCCGGCGCGTTTAAGAAGAACGTTGACGAGATCGTGGCGTTGCTGATCGGGCATGGGGCGGACGTGAAGGCCGTCAATGCTTCAGGGGAATCGGTCTTTTTCCTCGCTGTCGATCACGCGCGTTCGGCGGAAACCATCACGACCCTGGCCAACGCCGGGGCGGATACCAGCCTGGCGGATAAATCCGGCACCACGCCGCTGATGCTGGCGGCGGCGGGGGACGATCCCAATCTGGTGCTGGCGTTGTCAGCCTCCGGCGTGGAGGTGGATAAGCCGAACCGGGAGGGGCTCACGGCGCTGCAGGTGGCGGCGGGTCAGGGAGCGCCTGCGGTGATCGCGGCGCTGGTGCAGCGCGGCGCAAAGGTGGACCAGCTCTCCGCCAACGACCTCAGCCCGCTGATGCTGGCGGTCAAAATGAATAATAAAGCCAATGTCGAGGCACTCCTCGAGGCCGGCGCCAGCGTCAATCTCAGCAATAAGGCAGGGTATACGGCGATTGGCTACAGCCGGGCCGGCGAGGTTCGCCAGCTGCTGCTGGCGCAGCATGCCGAGCTGAAAGGGCAGGCCGCGCATATGGCGCAAAGCGAACTGCAATTCTGCGCCAATGCCTTTGCCGACAAGCTGGCGTACAGCGACATCGCCCGCGCGGTAAACAGCGATACCCGCCCGGACATTATGCGTCATCAGCATACCTGCCCGGGGTTGGGGGAACTGACGATGCTGCTGGGAGAGTTTACATTCAAACCGGCGGGCCCAACTTATCTCGGTGAGCCGGTGACCTGTAAGGTAGCCGAGCATCGCAAAGCGTTTGAGGTCAGCTGCCGCTAAAAAAGCGGACCAACCGGCGATTCGCTGCGCAGGGTGCTGAGTTTCTCGCCGGTTGAACGATTTTTTGAAAATAAGGCATTGACGGGTAGGCATCCCAGCAGTAAGATGCGCCCCGCATTCGGTGATTGGCGCAGCCTGGTAGCGCACTTCGTTCGGGACGAAGGGGTCGGAGGTTCGAATCCTCTATCACCGACCAAATTCGAAAAGCCTGCTCAATGAGCAGGCTTTTTTGCATCTGCGGCCAGTGAGGATGAGAACCTCCGGGGGCAGGAGGTTCGGCTCGAGCGAAGCGAGAGAACGTTGCGTGAGCAACGGCCCGCAGGGCGAGCCACAAAGTGGCGAGTCATCCTCTATCACCGACCAAATTCGAAAAGCCTGCTCAATGAGCAGGCTTTTTTGCTTCTACGGCCAGTGAGGATGAGAACCCCGAAGGTTCGCTCCAGATCTCGTAGGCCCGCGCAAGCGCAGCGCCGCCGGGCACCGTCTGCAGTCTCCCGGCCCAAAACCGCATCAAAATCACAAAAAACATCTTTACCCCCGTTTCCAGCCAGCTGTTCGCTATTTTGTGACATCTTCCATTGCATTTTTTTATCGATGAACAGATCTTTTTTCGCGAAGCTTATGGCTGAATACAGCATTTTCCGCTGTGCGTTTTAACGTTCACGCTATTAATCGCTCACATATTGGTCACATAGCAAGAAATTTTTCTCATTTACTGGCATTGTTTCCCACTAGGTGTCGCAAATTAATAAGGTCTTTATTCTGCATATTCGCCAGTAGCATAAATTTCTCTGCTGAAAATAGCGTCTTGAAGTTTTTTTAATCTTTGCCTGTCGTTTCTCACGCTGGATGTAAAACCCGGCTGGCTGTATTGACGTTTCCCCATTCTGTTGACAGATTGTAGGGCATGAGGGGCATTTCATGGAGAATCCGTACTGCAACTCAGTCGTTTTTGCGAAAGGAATCCCCATCTCTCTCAACGCCTTCGGGCACCACCGACTGGACCGGGTATATTCTAAATAGTTCGAATTGCGGCAAGGCGGCAAGCTTGAGCATCCCCAGGAGCATAGATGGCTATGTGACTGGCTTATTGAGCACAGCCAACGCATCCATCATTCGAATATGACGAATAAAAATAAATAAAGGTCCGGCGGATATATGCAAACAACATCACAGTTTTGGAGCAGAATAATGAGTATTTCCTTGAAGAAATCAGGGATGCTGAAGCTTGGTCTGAGCCTTGTCGCCATGACCGTCGCTGCCAGCGTGCAAGCGAAAACCCTGGTTTATTGTTCAGAAGGCTCGCCGGAAGGCTTTAACCCACAGCTCTTCACCTCTGGCACCACCTATGACGCCAGTTCCGTACCGATCTACAATCGCCTGGTCGAATTCAAAACCGGTACGACGGAAGTTATTCCTGGACTGGCTGAAAAATGGGAAGTCAGCCCGGATGGTAAAACCTATACTTTCCACCTGCGTCAGGGCGTGAAATGGCAGGATAATAAAGACTTTAAACCAACCCGTGACCTGAACGCCGATGACGTGGTGTTCTCCTTCGATCGTCAGAAGAATACCAATAACCCGTACCATAAAGTTTCTGGCGGCAGCTATGAATACTTTGAAGGGATGGGGTTACCCGACCTGATTAGCGAAGTGAAGAAAGTGGACGATAAAACCGTCCAGTTCGTCCTGACCCGCCCGGAAGCGCCGTTCCTCGCTGACCTGGCCATGGACTTCGCCTCTATTCTCTCTAAAGAGTATGCCGACAACATGCTGAAAGCCGGCACGCCGGAAAAAGTAGACCTCAATCCTATCGGTACCGGTCCATTCCAGCTGCTGCAGTATCAGAAAGATTCCCGCATTCTGTATAAAGCCTTCCCGGGCTACTGGGGCACCAAGCCGAAGATCGATCGTCTGGTCTTCTCCATCACCCCGGATGCCTCCGTGCGCTATGCCAAGCTGCAGAAAAATGAGTGCCAGGTGATGCCGTATCCGAACCCGGCGGACATCGCGCGCATGAAGGAAGATAAGAGCATTACCCTGCTGGAACAGCCGGGCCTGAACGTCGGTTATCTCTCCTTCAACACCGAGAAGAAACCGCTGGACGACGTGAAAGTTCGTCAGGCGCTGACCTACGCGGTTAACAAAGAAGCGATCATCAAAGCCGTTTACCAGGGCGCAGGCCAGGCGGCGAAGAACCTGATCCCGCCGACCATGTGGGGCTATAACGACGACGTTAAAGACTACACCTACGATCCGGAGAAGGCGAAGCAGCTGCTGAAAGAAGCGGGCCTGGAAAAAGGCTTCACTATCGATCTGTGGGCGATGCCGGTACAGCGTCCGTATAACCCGAACGCCCGCCGTATGGCGGAGATGATTCAGGCCGACTGGGCCAAGATTGGCGTCCAGGCCAAAATCGTCACCTACGAGTGGGGCGAGTATCTGAAACGCGCGAAAGCGGGCGAGCACCAGACCGTCATGATGGGCTGGACCGGCGACAACGGGGATCCGGATAACTTCTTCGCCACCCTGTTCAGCTGCGCCGCGGCGAAAGACGGCTCCAACTACTCGCGCTGGTGCTATAAGCCGTTTGAAGATCTGATTCAGCCGGCCCGCGCCACCGACGACCACAACAAGCGTATTGAACTGTACAAACAGGCTCAGGTAGTGATGCATGACCAGGCTCCGGCGCTGATCATCGCTCACTCCACCGTTTACGAGCCAGTGCGTAAAGAAGTCAAAGGCTATGTGGTGGATCCGCTGGGTAAACACCACTTCGATAACGTCTCTGTCGAATAATAAGCACGATGCCTGACCCCCTCTCCCCGCGTGGGAGAGGTGGGGGGCGTATTCCCGCTATTCCGGGGAATGCTTTTGTGAGCAATACAGACGCCCTGTCGCCAGGCGGGGCGTCACTAGAGAGAATCCGGGTTATGTTGCAGTTTATTCTCCGACGTCTGGGACTTGTCATCCCGACATTTATCGGTATCACCCTTCTCACCTTTGCCTTCGTCCATATGATCCCCGGCGATCCGGTGATGATTATGGCGGGCGAACGTGGTATTTCCCCCGAACGTCACGCGCAGCTGCTGGCCGAAATGGGCCTTGATAAGCCGCTGTGGCAGCAATATGCCCACTATATCTGGGGCGTGCTGCACGGCGATTTAGGCATCTCGCTGAAAAGCCGCATTCCCGTGTGGCAGGAGTTTGTCCCACGCTTTAAAGCCACCCTTGAGCTGGGCGTCTGCGCGATGATCTTCGCCGTCGCCGTCGGCATTCCGGTGGGCGTGCTGGCTGCGGTAAAACGCGGTTCCATCTTTGACCACACCGCGGTGGGCCTGGCGCTGACCGGCTACTCGATGCCTATCTTCTGGTGGGGCATGATGTTGATTATGCTGGTTTCGGTGCAGCTGAACCTGACGCCGGTCTCCGGGCGTATCAGCGATACGGTCTTCCTTGACGATACCTTGCCGCTGACCGGCTTTATGCTGATCGACACCGCCATCTGGGGCGAGCAGGGCGACTTTATTGACGCCTTAATGCATATGATCCTGCCCGCCATCGTGCTGGGCACCATTCCGCTGGCGGTGATCGTGCGTATGACCCGATCGTCGATGCTGGAAGTGCTCGGCGAAGACTACATCCGCACCGCGCGCGCCAAAGGCCTGACCCGGATGCGGGTGATTGTGATCCACGCGCTGCGTAACGCGATGCTGCCGGTGGTCACGGTGATTGGCCTGCAGGTGGGTACGCTGCTGGCGGGCGCCATCCTGACGGAAACCATTTTCTCATGGCCTGGTTTAGGCCGCTGGCTGATCGACGCGCTGCAGCGTCGCGATTATCCGGTGGTGCAGGGCGGGGTGCTGCTGGTGGCGACGATGATTATCCTCGTCAACCTGCTGGTCGACCTGCTGTACGGCGTGGTGAACCCGCGTATCCGGCATAAGAAGTAAGGGGTCATCATGTCACAAGTTACTGAAAATAAAGTTATCACTGCGCCGGTGCCCATGACCCCGCTGCAGGAGTTCTGGCACTATTTCAAACGCAATAAAGGGGCGGTGGTCGGTCTGGTGTACGTGGCGGTGATGATCGTAATCGCCGTGTTCGCCAACTTTCTCGCCCCGTATAACCCGGCGGATCAGTTCCGTGATTCGCTGCTGGCGCCGCCGTTCTGGCAGGAGGGCGGCAGCCTGGCGCATCTGCTCGGCACCGACGACGTGGGCCGCGATATTCTGTCTCGCCTGATGTATGGCGCGCGCCTGTCGCTGCTGGTGGGCTGCCTGGTGGTGGTCCTGTCGCTGATCCTCGGCGTGGTGCTCGGCCTGGTGGCGGGCTATTTCGGCGGAGTGGTGGACTCAATCATCATGCGCGTCGTCGATATTATGCTGGCGCTGCCGAGTCTGCTTCTGGCGCTGGTGCTGGTGGCTATCTTCGGACCCTCCATCGTCAACGCCTCGCTGGCGCTGACCTTCGTGGCGCTCCCGCACTATGTGCGTCTGACGCGCGCGGCGGTGCTGGTGGAGGTCAACCGCGACTACGTGACCGCTTCCCGCGTGGCGGGCGCCGGGGCGATGCGCCAGATGTTCGTCAATATTCTGCCTAACTGTCTCGCGCCGCTGATCGTTCAGGCGTCGCTGGGCTTTTCTAACGCCATTCTCGACATGGCCGCGCTGGGGTTCCTCGGCATGGGCGCGCAGCCGCCGACGCCGGAGTGGGGCACCATGCTCTCCGACGTATTGCAGTTCGCGCAGAGCGCCTGGTGGGTGGTGACCTTCCCGGGCGTGGCGATCCTGTTGACGGTGCTGGCATTTAACCTGATGGGTGACGGTCTGCGTGACGCGCTCGATCCCAAACTGAAGCAGTAAGAGGTTCGAGATGGCGTTATTGAATGTAGATAAATTATCGGTGCATTTCGGCGATGAAAACGCGCCGTTCCGCGCCGTGGACCGCATCAGCTATAGCGTGAAGCAGGGCGAAGTGGTCGGCATCGTCGGGGAGTCTGGATCCGGTAAATCCGTCAGCTCGTTGGCGATTATGGGTCTGATTGATTACCCCGGCCGGGTCATGGCGGACAAACTGGAGTTTAACGGCCGCGACCTGCAGCGCATCTCTGAAAAAGAGCGGCGCCAGCTGGTGGGGGCGGAGGTGGCGATGATCTTCCAGGATCCGATGACCAGCCTCAATCCCTGCTTTACCGTCGGCTTCCAGATTATGGAAGCGATAAAAGTCCATCAGGGCGGCAACAAGCAAACCCGCCGCCAGCGGGCCATCGACCTGCTGAACCAGGTCGGCATTCCCGATCCGGCGTCGCGGCTGGACGTCTACCCGCATCAGCTTTCCGGCGGGATGAGCCAGCGCGTCATGATCGCGATGGCGATTGCCTGTCGGCCAAAACTGCTGATTGCCGATGAACCGACCACCGCGCTGGACGTGACCATTCAGGCGCAGATCATCGAGCTGCTGCTGGAACTGCAGCAGCAGGAGAATATGGCGCTGGTGTTGATCACCCACGACCTGGCGCTGGTGGCCGAGGCCGCGCATAAAATTATCGTTATGTATGCCGGTCAGGTGGTGGAGACTGGCGATGCGAAGGATATTTTCCGCGCGCCGCGCCATCCATACACCCAGGCGCTGCTGCGTGCGCTGCCGGAGTTTGCCCAGGATAAAGCGCGTCTGGCGTCGCTGCCGGGCGTAGTGCCGGGGAAATATGACCGTCCCAACGGCTGCCTGCTGAACCCGCGCTGCCCCTATGCTACGGATAAATGCCGTAGCGAAGAGCCGGCGCTCGCGGATCTCAATGGCGGCCGCCAGTCTAAATGTCACTACCCACTTGATGATGCCGGGAGGCCTGGATTATGAGTACGCAAAAGGCCGCCACGCCACAACCGCTGTTGCAGGCCATTGATCTGAAAAAACACTACCCGGTGAAGAAGGGGTTATTCGCCCCGGAACGGCTGGTGAAGGCGCTGGACGGCGTCTCCTTTACTCTTGAGCGCGGTAAAACGCTGGCGGTGGTGGGAGAGTCGGGCTGCGGTAAATCGACCCTCGGTCGTCTGCTGACGATGATTGAAATTCCCACCGGCGGCGAGCTCTATTATCAGGGGCAGGATCTGCTTAAGCACGACCCACAGGCGCAGAAGCTGCGGCGGCAAAAAATCCAGATTGTGTTCCAGAACCCCTACGGTTCTCTGAACCCGCGTAAAAAAGTGGGGCAGATTCTGGAAGAGCCGCTGCTGATTAACAGTAGCCTGAGCAAAGAGCAGCGCCGCGAAAAAGCGCTGGCGATGATGGCGAAAGTGGGCCTGAAAACAGAGCATTACGATCGCTACCCGCATATGTTCTCCGGCGGTCAGCGCCAGCGTATCGCCATTGCCCGCGGTCTGATGCTGGATCCGGACGTGGTGATCGCCGATGAGCCGGTCTCCGCGCTGGACGTTTCGGTACGCGCTCAGGTGCTGAACCTGATGATGGATCTGCAGCAGGATTTAGGTCTGTCCTACGTGTTTATCTCCCACGATCTGTCGGTCGTCGAGCATATCGCTGATGAAGTGATGGTGATGTATCTCGGCCGCTGCGTGGAGAAGGGCACCAAGGACCAGATCTTTAACAATCCGCGTCATCCGTACACCCAGGCGCTGTTGTCGGCGACGCCGCGTCTGAACCCGGACGACCGTCGCGAGCGGATTAAGCTGACCGGCGAGCTGCCGAGCCCGCTGAATCCGCCGCCGGGCTGCGCCTTCAACGCGCGCTGCCGCCGGCGCTTCGGCCCTTGCACCCAGCTTCAGCCGCAGCTGAAGGATTACGGCGGCCAGCTGGTGGCCTGCTTTGCCGTCGACCAGGATGAGAATCCGCAAAAGCCCCACGCCTGATGGCACGCTCCCGGTCCGATAACCGGGGGCTTCTCTCCCGCCGGGGATAAAACCCGGCGATATCGCCTTTTATCGCAGTGAATGCCACGTCCTCGGCGCATTCTTCGTCGATTATCCGAAAAAATAAGACTTTCAGTCCATTTTTATAGAATTAAAGAGAAATTAAAATGGTTCAGGTTTATTCTTTCGCTGATCTGACGCTATGATTCTATCATTACCTAATACATTTATATAAAAACGGACGGGAAGCGCGGTGGAAGCGTGGTTTAAGGATGGACGCATACCTAAAAAATGGGGCTATCCTTCTGAAAGGAAAATGTTAGTGTAGCGATACTTCTGCCGTGGAATCACACCGAAAATCAAATTCTAAACTATTATAACCCTGTCAACCGTATGTATTGGTACGTCTCCAACGGCGCGTTTTCTGCCATACCAGAGACGCCACGATATTTTAAATATACTTAGAAAATAACAACAAACTTAATATGAAATTTTTAAAATCATGAGGTTATCAATGAACCATTATGATGATCTGCAGCGCTTTCAGGAAAAAACGCGGACGCAAAACCTCAAATTTCAGGATCTTTCATCGCAAGCCGCCACGCGCGAGCATGGAGACTGGGCGATCCTTAATCAGCTAAATCCCGGCGCAGAGAAACCCTCTTCCCTGGCGCTGGGAGGCTCGGTTTCCGCGCCCCTGCCGCAGTCAGTGCCCGCGGATCTGTTCCACCAGATAGAAGCGGCCGTAGCGGCGGCGCCAGCCTCCGCTTCCGTTGTGCCTGCCGCTCCGGCCGCGCCAGCGGCCCCGCAGCCGGCCGTGGAGACCGCCACCGCCGCGCCGGAGCCAGTCAGGCAGGAGCCTGCGGTGACCCCTGCGCCTTCAATCCCGGCGCCTGAACCGGCAATGGCGCCGCCGAGAATGGCTCCTCGACCCGCGCCCACCGCCGAGAACTATGCCCACCTGTTCGCGGCGAAAAGCGCAGAGCCGGTGGCGAAAAATAAAGACCAGCCTTTGAAATCACTTCTGGAAAGGATCGCAACATGCCGTTGATTTGCGTCTGTTCACCGAAAGGTGGCGTAGGGAAAACGACCCTGGCGGCCAATTTAGCCTATTCGCTGGCGCGGACCGGCAGCAAAGTGCTGGCGCTGGATTTTGATGTCCAGAACGCGCTGCGTTTGCATTTTGGCGTGCCGCTGAACGATGAGCGCGGCTATGTGGCGAAGGCGCTGGAGCTGCACGACTGGAGCCAGTGCGTGCTGAGCGCCGGCAGCAACATTTTCGTCCTGCCGTATGGCGAAGTGAGCGAAGCGCAGCGTCAGGCGTTTGATGAGCAGCTGACCCACAATGACCATTTTCTCCAGCGCGGACTGTCCGCACTGCTGAATTATCCCGGACTTATCACCATCGCCGATATGCCGCCAGGGCCTTCGCCGGCGCTAAAGGCGCTGACGGGGCTGGCGGACCTGCATCTGATCCCGCTGCTGGCGGATACCGCCTCGATGTCGACCCTGGCGCACGTGGAAAAACAGCGCCTGACCGGCGCGGCGCTGAATCACAAGCATGGGCACTATTTCGTCATTAACCAAAGCGATAGCCGTCGCCAGGTCAGCCGGGACGTCACCAGCCTGATGGAAGAGAAGCTGGGCGAGCGACTGCTTGGCATCGTCCATCGTGATGAAAGCGTGGTGGAGGCCAATGCGTCGCAGAAGTCGATTCTGGACTTTAACGCTTCCTCGGCAGCGGCCTTCGATATTGAAATTATTGCTAAAAAAATATCGTCGCTGTTGGGTATCCATATTGGCGATGGCACGGTGCACAGCCAGCCACGCATGTCAGGGCTTTAACTTATTGCAGGGCTGCTGAATGAAAAAATCTCTTTTTTGGTTGCTGGCGCTGGTGCTGTCACCCGTCGCCGTGCTGGTGGTGATCACGCCGATGGACAGCCAGAAGCAGTATATTTTTGGTCTGCTGAGCATCGGTATTCTCTTTCTGATGGGGTTCAGCAAGCGCCGCAGCGTATCGGTCATTATGGTCGTCACGTCGCTGCTGATGTCTACCCGTTACATGTATTTTCGCCTCACGCAGACCCTGCACTTCAACTCAGCTATTGAAACTATCCTTGGCATGGGGCTCTTTCTGGCGGAAGTCTATATCTGGGTGATGCTGCTGCTTAACTATCTGCAGACCGTGTGGCCGCTGAAGCGCGGTATTGTTCCGCTGCCGGATGATATGAGCAAGTGGCCGACGGTGGATATCTATATTCCGAGCTATAACGAACCGCTTGAGGTGGTGCGTGACACCGTCCTCGCGGCACAATGTATTGATTATCCAAAAGATAAAATGAAAATCTATCTTCTGGATGATGGTAAGCGCAGCGAGTTTGCCGTCTTCGCCGCCGACGTCGGGGTGGGCTATATCACCCGCAACGATAACAAACACGCTAAAGCGGGAAACCTCAACCACGCCCTAACCCTGACCCAGGGGGAGCTTATCTGTGTTTTCGACTGCGACCACGTTGCCACGCGCGTGTTTCTGCAGGCCACCGTCGGCGGCTTCCTGAAAGATCCGATGCTGGCTCTGGTGCAGACGCCGCACTACTTCTATTCCCCGGATCCGTTCGAGCGCAACCTCTCCGTCGGACGCAACATCCCGAACGAAGGGATGCTGTTCTATGGCCCGATTCAGCAGGGCAACGATAACTGGAACGCCACCTTTTTCTGCGGCTCCTGCGCGGTGATCCGCCGCGAGGCGCTGGCGCAGATCGGCGGTTTCGCCGTGGAAACGGTGACCGAAGATGCCCATACGGCGCTCAAGTTCCAGCGCCTTGGTTGGAAGTCGGCCTTTCTCGATATCCCGCTGGCGGCTGGTCTCGCCACCGAGCGCCTGGTGGTGCACGTTATCCAGCGTACCCGCTGGGCGCGCGGGATGACGCAGATTTTTCGCGTCGATAACCCGCTGTTTGGCCGCGGGCTGACCTTCCAGCAGCGCTTGTGCTACCTCAGCGCCATGCTCTACTACCAGTTTGCGCTCCCGAGGGTGGTGTTTGTCACCGCCCCGCTGGCTTATCTGCTGTTTAACCTCAATATCATTTACTCGTCAGCGAGCCTGATCGTCTCCTATGCGCTGCCGCACCTGTTTCTCGCCATCTACGTCGGTTCGCGAATGAATGGCCGCTATCGCTACAGCTTCTGGGGGGAAATCTACGACATTGTGCTGGCTTTCCACCTGGTGCTGCCGACCCTGGTGACGATGATTTTCCCCAAACGCGGCAAATTCAACGTCACCGATAAGGGCGGCCTGCTGGACGTCGGCTACTTCGATTTCACCGTGGTGCGTCCGCACCTGGTGGTGGCCTGTCTGCTGGCGCTGGGGGTGATCGTCGGCATCGTCCGGGCGATTGGCCATGACTACTTTGGCTCGGACCCCAACGTTATCGCTCTGAACGTCGGGTGGGGGATCTACAGCCTGATCTTCCTGCTGGCGGCGATTGCCGTGGCGCGTGAAACGCGGCAGGTGCGGAAAACCATTCGTATCGATGTCGATATCCCGGTAGTGATCCATTACGCCAGCGGCATCGTGTCCCGCAGCCACACCGAGGATCTGTCGATGGGCGGTTGCCGCGTGGTGGCGCCGGATAAGCGCCATCTGGAGGATGATATCGAAGAGGTTGAGCTGATCCTGCAGTCCGGGGCTATCTCCATCCCGGCTCAGTTGGTCACCTCTGACGAGCGCTTCCTGCGCCTCAAGTTTGATGAAGATATTCCGCTTTCGCGCCGCCGTGAGCTGGTGCGCGTGGTGCTGGCCCGCGCGGATGCGTGGATTAATCCGCCGCGCCCGCAGGATAACCCGTTCCGCTCCTTCTTCACCATTTTACGCTGCGTGTTTGAATTGTTCTGGCTGACGTGGAAAACCCGTCGCAGCCAGCGCAATCGGGCAACAGTGGCGAAAACGGCGCAGGAGGATGGCACGTTATGAAGCGATTAACGACGCTGGCGCTGCTGGCAGGGATGCTCTCTGCGCCTGCGCTGCACAGTGAAGAACCGGGCTCCGGCGCCGCCGCGCCGCTGAGCTTTCCGCAGCTCAATGGCGCGGCGGACAGCGAGCCAGGCGACGAACCCCCGGCCGCCTCGCCGGAGGAGAGCGCCTCCCCGACAGCCCCCGCCACCGCCGGCGATGCGGCGGCGACGGCCCCTGCGCCGGATATGCCGGACTTGCCCCCGCCGGTGAGCGGGTCGGCCGCGCCGGAGGTCATTCCTGTCGCCCCGGTCTGGGGAGGCGATCTGAATCTGGCGCAGATGGGGATGCCGGACGGCATTATTCTCAGCGGCGGTCAGCGGCAGGGGGGCGTCAGCTTTACCCTGCCTTCCGATCAGGTGGTGATCCATTCGCAGCTTAGCCTTGCCGTTCGCGTATCGCCGGAAATGGCGAGCCGCAACGCCACCCTGCAGCTGATGCTCAACGGTCAACCGCTCGGCACCCTGCCGCTGGGCGCCGATGGCGAGGATGTCTCCCATTATCAACTGGATATCCCGCCCGCGCTGATGGTTTCCAGTAATAACCTGAGCGTGAAGATCAACGATGGCGATACCCTGCAGTGCCAGCGTGACATTCATGATTCGTCGCGGGTGACGGTGCTGCCCACGTCGCATTTCAGCTGGGAAAGCCAGCAGTTGAACATCAGCGACGATCTGAGCCACTTCCCGCGTCCATTCTTCGACAGCATGCAGATGACGCCGGCGGACATCGCCGTTTCCTATGGAGCGAAGCCGTCGGCCGACGTCTTCAGCGCCGCGGCGCTGGTCTCTTCCTGGCTGGGTATCCAGGCGGACTATCGCGGCATCGCCTTCAGCGCGCTGCGCGACCGCCTGCCGGAACGCCACGGTATCGTGATTGGCCACCCGGGCGAGCAGGTGGGCGGCATGACGCTGCCGGAAACCGATAAGCCACTGCTGCGCATCATCGCCAACCCCGCCAATCCAGCCTACAAGCTGCTGTTGATTGTCGGCAAAAACGATACCGCGCTGCGCATGGCCGCCTGGCGCCTGACCCGCGGCAACTTCGCGCCGCAAACCGCGACGCTGGATGTTGAACCACAGACCATCCCGGTTGGCAAAGCGTACGATGCGCCGCGCTGGATCCCCACCGATCGTCCAGTCAGACTCAGCGAACTGCTGCGTAAGGATCAAAGCCCGACCGTCAGCGGCGTCTGGCACGAACCTTTACGTATCGCCTTCCGCGCCGCGCCGGACCTCTATCTGTGGGATGGCGAGACGATCCCGCTGCAGGTTGGCTACCGCTTCCCGTCGGAGAGTTGGATCAATGAAGACAAGTCCCTGCTGAGCGTCACGCTCAACGGCACCTTCCTCAACAACCTGCCGATGAACAAGCAGGGGCCGCTGGAGAAAGTCTGGCGCTACCTCGGGGGCGATGCGCGCCAGGAGCGCTTTACCATCCCGCTGGCACCCTACCTGATCTATGGCGATAACCAGCTGTCGATGTACTTCAATGTGGTGCCGAAGGACGATGTTCCGTGCTCGGTTCTGCTGAATAACAATATCAAGAGCCGCATCACTGACGACTCATGGATTGATTTGAGCAAAACGCGACACTTCTCGCTGCTGCCAAACCTCTCCTATTTCGTCGGCGCCTCTTTCCCTTTCTCGCGGCTGGCGGACTATTCGCAAACGACGCTCCTGCTGCCGGCGGAACCGTCTGAGACCCAGGTGGCAACCCTGCTGAATCTGGCGGCGCGCTCCGGGAATGCGACCGGCACCGCGCTGGCGAATAACCGCGTCGTGCTCGGGATGCCCACCGGCGGCGGGGATTTGCAGTCGCTGCGCGAACGTGATGTGCTGGCGGTCACCGCTCTCGATCAGCAGGCCTTCAACCAGAGCCTGCTGGCCGACTCACCCTACCGCCCGGTGGATAATGTGCTGAGCGTCCGCGAGCCCGACCTGTGGCAAAAAGCGCAGCGCCGACTCACCGGCGACTGGACCTCCGCCAGCCTCGATGCCGATCGCTACTTCTCATCCAGCAGCGCCTGGCGCGGGTTTATCAGCTATCGTTCGCCGTGGAATCCCGCCCGCCTGGTGGTGGTGGCGATGGCCAGCAATGATGACCAGCTGGCGCGACTGAAAAACGATCTGGACTCACCGCGCATCAATGCCGGGATCCGTGGCGATACCGCGGTGATCACCAGCGATAACGGGGTGCGTAGTTTCCAGGTAAGTACGCCGTTCCCCAGCGGTCAGATGCCGTGGTACATGATGGCGGTCTGGTATGCCAGCCAGCACTCCGGTTTCCTCGCTCTGCTGGGGCTGATTGCCACCTCGATAATGGGACTGGCGCTGACCGCGATGTTTAAACGTCACGCCCGTAAGCGTCTGGGTTCGGGGGATAACCAATGAAAAGAAAGATAACGATAACGATGAAAAGCTCCCGGCGGCTCACCACATTCTGCCTCACCGGCGCCCTGGCTCTCGGCGCTTCTGGCGGCGCGCTGGCGGCGGGTAACGACGCGGCGCTGCAGGCGCTGTTCGCCCAGGCCAACTACTGGCATGAGAAATCCCATGACGAGCTGGCGATGGAGTCCCTGCAGAAGGTGCTCTCGGTGGATGCCAACAACACCCAGGCGCTGTATCTGATGGCGCTCTGGTCGCAGCAGGGCGGCGATATGCAGGCGGCGGCGCAGTGGCGCGCGCGGCTGGCGAAAGCGGCGCCGGACAGCCCGGGACTGCAGGATCTGGACAACGCCAAAAAAATGTCGCAGGTGCCGCAGGGCCAGCTCAGTCTGGCTCGCCAGCAGGCGCGCGGCGGCAATATCCCCGGCGCGCTGGCGACCTGGCGCAGCATGTTCAATGGCAATACGCCGCCTGCCGGGCTGGCGGCGGAATATTACCTGACCATGGCCAGCGACAAATCGCTCTATCCGCAGGCCATTAGCGAACTGCGGCAGTACGTGGCGCAGCATCCCCAGGAGAACGCCCCGCGGGTAGCGTTGGGCAAAGCGTTAACCTGGCGGGAAGATACCCGTCGGGAAGGGATCGCCCTGCTCGAGCCGATGGCCAGCGGCAATAAAGAGGCGGACAGCGGCTTGCGTCAGGCCTTGCTCTGGCTGGGGCCGCAGGCCGGGGATGAGCAGTATTACGACACCTGGATGCAGCGTCATCCGCAGGATAGCGAAGTTCAGAACTACTTTCGTGAACGGCGCAGCGGTCAGGCGCGCGGCCAGGGCTACGCCAATCTCAACAGCGGCAATACCGCTGCCGCGAAGCAGCAGTTTGAAGAGGTATTGCAGACCAACCCGCAGGATGCCGATGCGTTGGCGGGCATGGGCTATATCGCGCAGCGCAGCGGCGACTACCAAGCCGCATCGCAATATCTGAGCCGGGCGGCGGACCTCGGCGGCGACGCCTCGGCGACCCGCCGTCAGCAGGCGGCTGATGCCCTGTTCTACGGCCAGCTGGCGCAGGCTCAGCAGGCCTATAAGCAGGGCAATATCAGCCAGGCGCTGGCGCTCTCCGCGCCGCTTGCGCAGCAGAGCGGGGCGCGGGGCGCCTCGGCGAAGCTGTTTCGCGCCGATGTTCTGCGGCATAACAAAGATTTACCCCAGGCCGAGCAAACGTTGCGCTCACTGTTAAACGACGACCCGCAGAATGCGGCGGCGCGGGAAAACCTCTACTACGTGCTGCGCGAGCAGAATAAATCCGCCGAGGCGCAGGCGATGCTGCAGACGCTGCCGCAGAGCCTACAGCAAAAACTGCAGCCGCGAGTGGTGGCCGGCATGCCAGGCGACGCCCTGCGTCGTCAGGCCCAGGCGCAGGTCAGCAGCGGTAACCCAGCCGGCGCAATAGCCACCCTGCGCGAAGGCGTTGCCCGCTATCCGGACGATCCCTGGCTGCGTCTCGATCTGGCCCGACTGCTGCAAAAATCGGGTAACGCCAGCGAGGCCTCTTCGCTGATGTCGGCGGCCTATCGCCCCGGCGCCAGCAACAGCGCGCTGTATGCCGCCGCGCTGTTCGCCAGCGAAAACGGCGCCTGGCAACAGGCGCAGACGCTGCTGGCGCGCATTCCCGGCGGCAGCCAGACCAGCGACATGCGCGATTTACGTCAGCGGGTGAACTACAACTTGCAGCTGGTGACCGCCGAAAACTACCTGGCGCAGGGCAATACCATCGCCGCCAGTAATACCCTGCGGGCGATGGCCTCCACGCCGCCGAAAGCCCCGGCGGACGCCGGCAAGCTGGCGCGGCTGCTGGCCGAGAGCGGCGACCTGACCACCGCGGTATCGCTGGTGCGCAACAATATCAGCGGCGGGGTGTCCGGCAACGCCGGGGATTACGCCGATCAAATCGCCGTCCTGAACCAGGCCGGGCTGACCGGCGAGGCGCAGAACCTGATCAGCAATCCGCAGCTGCAGGCCAGCAGTACGCCGACGCAGCTGGCGAGCATTCGCAATGGCTATGTGATCAACGAGGCCGACCGCCTGCGCGAGCAGGGCAACTACGCCGCGGCGTATGACAAGCTGATCCGCGCCATGCAAAGCGATCCGCAGAATACCGATCTGATGTTCGCGATGGCGCGGCTGTACCAGAGCGGCAAAATGAACAAAGAGGCCGGGGTGGTCTATGACTACCTGATGACGCGCGATACGCCGAACCAGGATGCGCGCGCCGGGGCTATCGACGTGGCGCTGTCGGCGGGGAACAACGATCGCGCGGAACAGCTGGCCGGCGGCTTGCGTCAGGATAACTCCCCGGATCGCCTGCTGCTGCTGGCGAGAGTGGCGGAGGCCCAGGGTCATCATCAGCAGGCGATGACCTACCTGCGCAGCGCCCGCGGCAAACTGCTGGGCATGCAAAGCACCAACAGCAGCGAAACGCCGACCGTCGGCGGGGTGCTGGCGGCGGATAACCCCTTCATCGGCGTGTCGCAAACGTCGGCGCCGACGCGGACGGCTTCCGCCTACGGGCAGTATATGCCGTGGCAGGTTGCCCAGTCGGCCGCCGCGCCCGGCTCCTCACTGCCGGGGATCCAGCGCACCGATCTGCCGGTGGACACCGCCCAGACGCGGATGCTGCGTCAGGTGGACACCATGATGGAGTCGCTGCAGGAGAAAACCGGCAGCTGGCTGCAGGGGGGAATGGACGTGCGCGGACGCGACGGCGAATCGGGCACCAGCAAGCTGACGGAGCTCAGAACGCCGCTGACCTGGTCCTCCTCGCCGTTTGGCGACTCGCGCTTTGACTTTACCGTCACCCCGGTATCGTTAAACGCCGGGACCGCCAGCGGCGACGCCTGGCGTCGCTACGGCGCCAACCCGCTGGCCAATGCGGTCTCCAATATGGTGAGTACCGCCACCAGCGAGCAGGCGGCGATCGCCTCGATGACCGAGGCGGAGCGGACGGCCTATTTTGCCAGCAATCCGGGGGCAGAGGCGTTAAGCGGCCTGGGCACCCTGAACGCGGCGGACTTCAATCCGACCACCAGCAGCGGGATGGAAAACCTGGCGAAGCTCGGGAGCTATGATTCGGGGCAGGTGGCCAGCTATCTTTCCTCGTCCAGCCGTAAGCCGAACGTTGACCAGACCAGCGGCTCGACCGATTCGCAGAAGGCCAACGGCGTCGAACTGGCGCTGGCGCTAAGCGGTGACGATTACCGGGTCGATATCGGCAGCACGCCGCTGGGCCAGGATCTGAATACCGTTGTCGGCGGGGTGAAATGGTCGCCCAAGCTGACCAACTATCTGTCGCTGATCCTCACCGGCGAACGCCGCTCGCTCACCGACAGCCTGCTTTCGTATGTCGGTCTGAAGGATGCCTATTCCGGTAAAACCTGGGGGCAGGTGACGAAAAACGGCGGCACCCTGCAGCTGAGTTATGACGACGGTGACGCGGGCTTCTACGTTGGCGGCGGCGGTTACAGCTACCTGGGGCAGAACGTCGCCAGCAACACCAGCATCAACGCCAATGCCGGGGTCTATCTGCGGCCCTATCATGACGAATACCGCCAGCTGCAGGCCGGGTTGAGCATGAGCTATATGGATTACTCCAAAAACCTCAGCTACTTCACCTATGGCCAGGGGGGCTACTTTAGTCCGCAAAACTACGTCAGCGTGTCGCTGCCGGTCAGTCTGACGGAAAAATATGATAACTGGACCATGAAGCTCGGCGGCTCGGTGGGCTATCAGTCTTACAGCCAGGATAAGAGCGCCTATTTCCCGACCAATTCGGAGTGGCAGCAGACCCTGGAGACGGCGGTGAGCAATGGGTTTGCCAAGGAAGCCTACTATTCTGCGACCTCGAAGAGCGGCATCGGCTATACCCTGCGCGCCGGGGCGGATTACAAGGTCAACAAACAGATGACGCTGGGGGGCCAGATTGGCTATGACACCTTCGGGGATTATAACGAAAGCACCGCCGGGCTCTATATTCGCTATATGTTAGGAGATCATTGATGATGACGGAGAACAATAACCCGGTGGTGATGACCTGGTTTCAGCAGCAGCAAACGCCTGCCGGATGGTTCGATCTGTTGATTATTATGGTCGAAGGTATGTTAAATAATGCAGGCGAGCTGGAAAGTCAGCCCTTCCTGCGTCAGATGGGCGCCTCGTTGGCGGAGACCCATCCGTTGCCGGCGTCGGAGACTGTAGGGGAGCTGGAGGCGAATATCAACCGGCTGCTGACCCATTTCCACTGGGGGGTGGTGACCATCGACGTCGGTGAGGATGGCCTGCGCTTGCGCCATCAGGCGTTGCCGGTCAGCCGCGACGATGCGGGGCGCGTGCGCTGGTGCAACGCGTTCTGTGCCATACTCGAGGGGTTATATTCTCGCTGGCTGCAGAGTCAGGGAGGCAGCGCTCACGTAATATTGCAGCGTGAGCGGGTGTTCTCTGTCTCTGACGTTCAGTTTCTTTACTACCATCCATAATGAGTGAATTTATGCCCCTGCGTGCTTTAGTGGCGGTGATAGTGACAACGGCAGTAATGCTGGTGCCCCGGGCGTGGGCGGATACGGCCTGGGAGCGTTATAAGGCCCGTTTTATGATGCCTGACGGCCGTATCATTGATACCGCCAATGGCAATGTGTCGCATACGGAAGGCCAGGGCTTCGCCATGCTCCTGGCGGTGGCGAATAACGATCGCCCGGCGTTCGACAAGCTGTGGCAGTGGACGGACAGCACCCTGCGCGACAAGTCTAACGGGCTGTTTTACTGGCGCTATAACCCGGTGGCGCCGGACCCGATCGCCGATAAAAACAACGCCACCGATGGCGATACCCTGATCGCCTGGGCGCTGCTGCGCGCGCAAAAGCAGTGGCAGGACAAGCGCTACGCCACGGCCTCCGATGCCATCACCGCCTCCCTGCTGAAATATACGGTGGTGACTTTCGCCGGTCGCCAGGTGATGCTCCCGGGCGTGAAGGGGTTTAACCGCAACGACCACCTGAACCTTAACCCCTCCTATTTCATCTTCCCGGCCTGGCGCGCCTTTGCGGAGCGGACGCACCTGACCGCCTGGCGGACATTGCAGAGTGACGGGCAGGCGCTGCTGGGGCAGATGGGCTGGGGGAAATCGCATCTGCCCAGCGACTGGGTGGCGCTGCGGGCGGATGGCAAGATGCTGCCGGCCAAAGAGTGGCCGCCGCGGATGAGTTTCGATGCGATCCGTATCCCGCTGTATATCTCGTGGGTCGATCCGCACAGCGCCTTGCTCGCACCGTGGAAAGCCTGGATGCAGAGTTACCCGCGCCTGCAAACTCCGGCGTGGATCAACGTTAGCACCAACGAGGTCGCCCCGTGGAATATGGCCGGCGGCCTGCTGGCGGTGCGTGATTTAACGCTTGGCGAACCGCTGGAAGCGCCGCAGATTGACGACAAGGATGATTATTACTCCGCCAGCCTCAAGCTGCTGGTCTGGCTGGCGAAACAGGATCAGCGCTAGCGCTGTGATGGCTTTGCAGGTTTCTCAGCCCGTATCCTGCGGGCTGAGAGAAAAGAGCAGGAACGTCTCACGATGTAAGGCCGCCAGAATAGGCGGCCTTGTCGCTTATTGCGGATAAGGCACCCAACTGCCGCCATTCAACTGGACATAAGGCTTGCCCTGATACTGGATAACGATGGCGTTGGCGTTTTCGGACACCGCCGCGCTCTGCGGCAGGTTGGCGACATACTGCTGCCAGTTGACGCTGTCTTCGCTGAACATTTTGCCGTCGAGGGCGCGCACCACCAGCTCCGACACCGCCAGGTAGCTGCTGGGCTGATCGATGATAATTGGCGCGCCTTCATGCGGCGCCTTCATGCCGAAGAATTTCACCGCCGTCGGGACGTTAGTGATCGACGGGCTCGGGATATCCCGCAGGCCAGACACCTGCATCTTATCGCCCTTCAGCGCGCCGCCGTGTTCCGGCACCACCACCACCATCACCTTACGCCCCGATTTTTCCAGTTCGGTGAAGAAGTTATCCAGGTCGTCAAACAGCTTCTGCGCCCGCACTTTGTAGTCCGCGGTTTTGCTTTGTCCCGGGAAGTGATTGCCGTCATGCAGCGGCAGGGTGTTATAGAACGTGGCGCTCCGCGGATTGCTGCTGGCCTCTTCGGTCTTCAGCCAGCGGTTGAGAACCGCGAGATCCTCATACACTGGCGAGCCATCAAATGCCTGCAGGCTGACCGGCAGACCGCTCTGGTCCATCAGCGGGCTCTGCATGCCGCCCAGCGAACGCAGCTCTTTTAGGAAGTCGCCGAACAGGCCGTTGTGGCCGAGCATCAACTGCTGGTTGAAGCCGAGTTTCGCCAGGTTTTCAAACAGGTAGCAATCGGCGCCGGATGGCTGATACAGGTTGGTATGCGACAGCTGGCCGCAGCTGGCGCGCAGCAGACGCACCGCCGCTGGTCCGCTGTAGGAGGTCGCTGAGTTAAAGTTTTTGAAGACGATATCGAAATGCTTCCACAGCGGGTGGTCCATCAGCCCGGCGGCTTCAATATCCGACCAGGAGAGCGAGCAGATATTGATCACCAGCAGGTCAAACGGCTGCGCATCCGCCGGCAGCTGGTCCGGGAACGGCGTCTTGCGCTTCTGCTCGGCGGCATAGAAACCGTTCAGCCAGTTGGTGAGGTTGGCCGAGGTCGGCGGCTCGGTCTGCGGCGGAATATCGCTGCTGGCCGGGCTGGACGCGGCGCCAGCGGCGGCGTTGGTCCCGACGTTGGCCGGCGCGGTGGCGGCGGCGGTGGTGGGCTGACCGGCAGGCCAAATGGTAAAGGCCGGCAGCAGCGGGCTGACCGCCTGCCAGACGACCATCGCGGAGACAAACACGGTAACGCGCAGCCACTGGCTGATAAACAGCCACAGCACCAGTAAAACAAAGAAGGCGCCGACCATGCTCCAGTTGATAAAGCGGACAATCAGATCCCAGATATAGCTGGCGCTGAAGCCGGCGATTTGCGATCCCTGGCTAAAAATCGACTCTGGCCCGGGCAGCCAGGTATCGTGCCAGAACAGCGCGAATCCCAGCGGAATGGCGATCCAGTGGCGGATGCGGTGCAGCTTTTCGCGCGGGATTGGCACCAGCAGAAAGGCGAGAAACACCAGGTTAAGCATCGGGTGAAAATTGAGATACCCGGCCCACAGCAGGGCAAACTTGACCAGAAAGTAGAAGTTCCAGCCGCCAAGGCCGCGCCAGTACTGCCAGAGCGGAAGCGGTGCCGCGGTCGTTTTTTTATTTGTCATTTGTTCGCTTTGCCTTGCTTAACCGTTGTTCCCCGGCGTAATACTCCTGCCGGTTTCACGTAACGGGGTTTAAAGAACATCAGTCTTAACGTCGTGCGGATCCGGCGCTGATAGTGGCGCGTCAGGTAGCCCAGCGGAAAAAACAGCAGGGCGCAGAGCACCACCAGTTGCAGAATATCGGCGATAGACATCATCAGGCTTGCTCCTCACGGGTGGTTAACCGGTGTGGTTCGGGATAGCGTCGCCAGTGGCGTCCATCATGGGTGGCGTTGATGGTCTCGTTTTTACCGACCGTGAGAGGCAGCGGCGTGTTCCAGCGCGCCGGCTCGACGCCGCGCATGATTACGATTTCCGAGAGGATTTGCTTGTCTTCAAACCACACCATACGGTTAGAAAAAATATCGCCGGTCGGCAGCGGGAAAATGTGGTTTAGCGCGGTATCGAGGTCATTGATCCGGCAAAACGACAAAAACAGCACCAGCCGGTTATTGCCGATGGTCATGATGTCGCCCATCCGGTTAGGTTTGCATAACGTCAGCGCCTGCTCAACGCGCAGCCCCGGCGCCGGGCGCAGGGCCACCATCACGCCTTTGCTGTCGGGTGGAAGCAGGGTATTAGTCATCACGTTGTGCACCGCTTCGCAGAAGGCATCCCACTTCTGGTAGCCGCGCAGCTTTAACGGCTGGCTCCAGGTGAGCAGGGTGGCAAAATCTTCCGGGATATGGCGGGAGAACTTTTGGTTCTGTACGCTTTCGATTAGCGTCAGGCAGCGGGAGAGCGATGCGCTGCTGGGGATCACCAGGCTGGCGCCGCTGCTGAGCAGTAGCCGCTCATCAGTCGCGCGCAGGCTGGGGGTTTGTTCGCGGACAATAATTTTCAGCGCCGTGCCGCGCTGGCGACGCAGGGTATGAATATAGCGGCCCAGCTGTTCAATTTGCGTATTTTGGGTAATGGAGAAGAGGATCGTTGCCGCCTGCGCGGTGCGCCCGGCGTTGAAGACCTCGTCGTTGGTGTCAAACAGCGTCCAGTATTCCGACAGCGGCGGGGCACCTTCCAGCACGCGCACATTGCTGAGGATCGTTTTTTCATCGCTGCGCGGCTGCACGCTGGTTTCAGCGTCCTGCGCTAATCGCCAGCCGGCGTCATCATGTTGCACCATCAGCTGCTGCTGGGCGCTGATACCCTTATCGCTTCCCCACCAGGCAATATCAAAGATATGCCGGTCACCCTGGTAACGAATACTTGCCAGTCCGGAAAGGGAGCGGTACTCACGTAATAAGGGAGTCAGCTGCCGATCAATATCCTGCGCGGAATTGATCGCTAAGAATGCGCAGCGATGATATTGCGCCCAGCGACTGGTCTTTTCCACCCAGGCGCATAACTTTTCGTTATTTATATTTTTCCAGGCATTTTCAGCACATAGCAGAATAAATAAATAATTGCCAGGTTCGAGGGAGCAGACCAAGTCGCGATGTATTTCTTCCAGCGCCTCCGGACGATTCGGCAGGGTAAACAGTGCAATATTATCCGGGCCGTGAATGCGTTCTAATGAAATGATATCATTTGGTTTATTCCCCATCACCAGCGCGGCAACCTTGCTGTTTTTCGCCTGCGTGGCCAGCGTCTGATTAAATAGACTAACGGCATCGGCATAACGGTCAACGTTGAGCCACCATACCCCGCCGACCGGCATATGGCACACTTCATCCCATAATGATGAAATACCCAAAGTAAATACACTATCCACGGCATCCCTCGTGCGCCCTGATTCACACTGGATAAGTTTACTAGCGAAACTGACAGAGTAAACCTAACATTGAAATTAAAGGTCATCAGTTTTAGCATGTACACCTGCTTTTTAAGGATGCGCTGTATACGTCCTCTGGTTTAATAATAAATTTCGAACGGACAGAGATATGCCAGCAAAAGATCCTGCGGTACCCACGGACGCCACGCTGGGGTACACCTTTCAAAATGATTTTCTGGCGCTTAGCCGGGCATTTTCCCTGCCGGATATTGATTATCATGATATTTCCAGGCGCGAACAGCTGAACGCGGCGCTGAAGCGCTGGCCGCTGCTGGCAGAGTTTGCAGAGAAAAAATAAGGAAGCCGGAGATGGCTATTCTGGGATTACAGGGCGTGCGAGGGGGGACTGGCGTCACGTCCATTACGGCTGCACTCGCCTGGGCGCTGCAATTGCTCGGTGAAACGGTGCTGGCGATCGACGCCAGCCCGGATAATATGCTGCGTTTTTTCTTCAATACCGACATCCATCATCAGGACGGCTGGGCGCGGGCGCTGCTCGATGGCCGGGACTGGCGCGACGCGGGTCTGCGCTATACGCAGCATATCGATCTGCTGCCGTTTGGCCAGCTCAGCGCGGGCGAAAGAGAAAACGTCGACCAGCTGCAGCCCACCCTGGGGGCGATGACGGAGGCCGTACAGCAGCTGCAGGGGCAGTACCGCTGGCTACTGCTGGATCTGCCGGCGGGCTATTCGCCGTTGACCCGCGAGCTGCTGACGCTCTGCGACCGCTCGCTGGTGGTGGTCCATCCCGACGCCAACAGCCATATCCGTTTGCACCAGCAGCCCTTTCCGGCCAACAGCGATATTCTGATTAACGATCTGCGGGTCGGCAGCCAGCTACAGGAAGATCTCTACCAGCTGTGGCTCGAGAGCCAGCCGCGCATCCTGCCGGTGACCATTCATCGCGACGAGGCGATGGCCGAGTGCCTGGCGGCGAAGCAGCCCCTTGGGGAGTATCGCCAGGACTCTCTGGCGGCGGAAGAGGTACTGACCCTGGCGAACTGGTGTCTGATCCACTATGCCGGCGGGAGGCCGGCATGATCCGCCTCAGCACGCTGCTGCTGGCCCCGCCGGTGGGGGAACGGCTGCGCGCGCGCTATGACGACTACCGGCAGCATGGCGCCTCCTGGCTGTCGGCGTCGCTTGGCTGCCTGTGGGCATCGCTGGTCTGGGCGCTAATGCCGCTGGAGACGCCGCGCTGGCAGGCGATTCTGGCGCACCATGACACCTATTTCCCCCATATTAATCCGCATCGGCCACGTCCGCTGGATCCGCTGCGCTACCTGCTGCAATCCCTGTGGTTACTGACAACGCGCGTGCCGGAGCCGGAGAAAAAGGTCAACTGGCGTTCGCTGGCGGCGCTGGAAGGGGTGCACGGTCGCTATACGCAGTGGCTGGAAAAATTGCCTGAGCAAGTCAACGCCCGCACCGGTCATCTGGATAAACAGAAAGAGCTGGCGCACCTCAATCCCAAACTGCGCCGGGCCATCCTTGGGGGGGTGACCTGCTGCTCGCTGGTGCTGGCGCTGATGTGTATTACGCAGCCTTTTAACCCACTGTCGCAGTTTATCTTCCTGATGCTGCTGTGGGGCGTGGCGCTGCTGGTGCGGCGCATCCCCGGCCGCTTCTCGGCGCTGATGCTGATCGTGCTGTCGCTGACGGTCTCGTGCCGCTATATCTGGTGGCGCTATACCTCGACGCTGAACTGGAACGACCCGGTAAGCCTGGTGTGCGGGATTATTTTGCTGTTCGCTGAGACCTACGCCTGGGTGGTGCTGGTGCTGGGCTACTTCCAGGTGGTCTGGCCGTTGAACCGCCAACCGGTGCCGCTGCCGGAGGATATGGATCTGTGGCCGACGGTGGACATCTTCGTCCCCACCTACAACGAAGATCTCAACGTGGTGAAAAACACCATCTATGCCTCGCAGGGCATCGACTGGCCGAAGGACAAGCTTAACATCTGGATCCTTGACGACGGCGGACGGGAAGCGTTTCGCCAGTTTGCCAAAGATGTCGGGGTGCACTATATCGCCCGTACCAGCCATGAGCACGCCAAAGCCGGCAACATCAACAATGCGCTGAAATACGCCAAAGGGGAGTTCGTCTCGATCTTTGACTGCGACCATGTGCCGACGCGCTCGTTTCTGCAGATGACCATGGGCTGGTTCCTGAAAGAGAAAGAGCTGGCGATGATGCAGACCCCGCACCACTTCTTCTCGCCCGATCCCTTCGAGCGCAACCTTGGTCGTTTTCGCAAAACGCCGAACGAAGGGACGCTATTCTACGGCCTGGTGCAGGACGGGAACGACATGTGGGACGCCACCTTCTTTTGCGGCTCCTGCGCCGTGATTCGCCGCGGTCCGCTGGATGAGATCGGCGGGATTGCCGTCGAAACGGTGACCGAAGATGCCCACACCTCGCTGCGTCTGCACCGGCGGGGTTACACCTCCGCCTATATGCGTATTCCGCAGGCGGCGGGGTTGGCGACGGAGAGTTTATCCGCGCATATCGGCCAGCGCATCCGCTGGGCGCGCGGGATGGTGCAGATATTCCGCCTCGATAATCCGCTGTTTGGCAAAGGCCTGAAGCTGGTACAGCGCGTCTGCTACGCCAACGCCATGCTTCACTTTCTCTCCGGTATTCCGCGCCTCATCTTCCTCACGGCGCCGCTGGCCTTTTTGCTGCTCCATGCCTATATCATTTATGCGCCAGCGCTGATGATCGCGCTATTCGTGTTGCCGCATATGATCCACGCCAGCCTGACCAACTCGAAGATTCAGGGCAAATATCGCCATTCGTTCTGGAGTGAAATCTACGAGACGGTGCTCGCCTGGTATATCGCGCCGCCCACCTTTGTGGCGCTGATTAACCCGCATAAAGGCAAATTCAACGTCACCGCGAAGGGCGGACTGGTGGAAGAGGAGTATGTCGACTGGGTGATCTCCCGGCCCTATATCTACCTCGTGCTGCTCAACCTGGTCGGCGTCGCGGTGGGGATCTGGCGCTTTATGTACGGCCCGGAAAATGAAATTCTCACCGTCTGGGTGAGTATTGTCTGGGTGTTCTACAACCTGATTATTCTTGGCGGCGCGGTGGCGGTCTCGGTCGAAAGCAAGCAG
Organism: Klebsiella sp. GG_Kp173; assembly: GCF_040062415.1. Taxonomy (NCBI): domain Bacteria; kingdom Pseudomonadati; phylum Pseudomonadota; class Gammaproteobacteria; order Enterobacterales; family Enterobacteriaceae; genus Klebsiella; species Klebsiella sp. GG_Kp173. The sequence goes on along the minus strand of NZ_JBEAFZ010000088.1, from coordinate 38,486 downwards.
GTCCGCCGGTCGCATCGTGTCGAAATGAGCATGCCGGCGGCAATTGCCCGCGAAGATGGCCATCTGTTCTCCTGCACCGTTCACGACTATTCCGACGGTGGGCTGGGGATCAAAATTCACGGCGACGCGCAGGTGTTGGAGGGGCAGAACGCCAGGCTGCTGCTCAAACGGGGACAGCAGGAGTATGCCTTCCCGGTGCGGGTCGCGCGGGTCAACGGCAGCGAAGTGGGATTGCAGCTGCTGCCGTTGACCAACCAGCAGCATATCGATTTTGTGCAGTGTACGTTTGCCCGCGCCGATACGTGGGCGCTTTGGCAGGATAGCTTCCCGGAAGACAAGCCGATGGAAAGCCTGCTGGATATCCTCAAGCTGGGGTTCCGTGGCTATCGTCACCTGGCGGAGTTTTCGCCGCCGTCGGTGAAGGTGGTTTTCCGCGCGCTCACCTCGCTGGTGGCATGGATAGTGTCGTTTGTACCCCGACGCCCTGAACGCGCCGCGCCGACGCTCTCCGCAGACCCGGCAATGGCTCAACAATGATGATAATGCGATGAAAAGAAAACTTTCCTGGATGTGTGCAGTAGCGGTGGGCATGTGCAGCTGGTATCCGCTGGCCTCTTACGCGGCGCCGGCCACCGTGGTGAATCCGGCCCCTGGCGTTCAGCCGCAGGCGGCCTCCCCGCTCGCGCCGGTGACGACAGGCGAGCCGACGGCAACCCTCGCCGAACCGACCGCTCCGGCGGTGGTCGCCGAGAACGTCCCGCAGCGGGAGGTGAAGCTGACCTTTGCCAGCATCGCGCCGCCTCCGGGCAGCATTGTGCTGCGCGGCTCACGGCCTGACGCCTCGGTTGAATTCGGCATGCGCAGCGATGAGCTGGTCGCTAACGCGCTGCTCAATCTGGAATACACCCCGTCGCCCTCGCTGCTGCCCGTGCAGTCGCAGCTGAAAGTCTATCTCAACGATGAGCTGATGGGCGTCCTGCCCGTCACCAAAGAGCAGCTGGGGAAAAAGATCCGCGCGCAGCTGCCGATTGACCCGCTGTATATCACCGACTTCAACCGTATACGGCTGGAGTTTGTCGGCCACTACCGCGATGTCTGCGAAAACCCGGCCAGCAGCACGCTATGGCTGGATGTCGGGCGCGAAAGCTATCTGGATCTCACCTACCAGTCGCTGAAGGTGCATAACGATCTGTCGCACTTCCCGGTACCGTTCTACGATCCGCGCGACAACCGCCCGCTGACGCTGCCGATGATTTTCCCGGGCTCGCCGGCGGTGGCCCAGCAGCAGGCGGCGGCGATTATCGCTTCATGGTTCGGCAGCAAGGCCGGCTGGCGCGGCCAGCAGTTCCCGGTCTATTTCAACGAACTGCCGGATCGTAACGCCATTGTCTTCGCCACCAACGACAAGCGTCCGGATTTCCTGCGCGATCATCCGCCGGTCAACGCGCCGACCATCGAAATGATCGACAACCCGAACGATCCTTACGTCAAGCTGCTGGTGATTTTCGGCCGCGATGATAAAGACCTGCTGCTGGCGGCGAAGGGGATTGCCCAGGGCAATATTCTGTTCCGCGGCAGCAGCGTCACCGTGGACGGCATCAAAACCCTGCAGCCGCGGCAGCCATACGATGCGCCAAACTGGGTGCGCACCGACCGCTCGGTCACCTTTGCTGAGCTGAAAACCTATGAGCAACAGCTGCAGTCCAGCGGGCTGGTGCCGGATGCCATCACCGTGGCGCTTAACCTGCCGCCGGATCTCTATCTGCTGCGGGCCAACGGCATCGATATGGATCTGAAATATCGCTATACCATGCCGCCGGTGAAGGATAGCTCGCGGATGGATATCAGCCTTAACGACCAGTTCCTGCAGTCGTTCAGCCTTAACAGCTCGCAGGATGTGAACAAACTGATCCTGCGCCTGCCGGTGCTGCAGGGGCTGCTGGACGGCAAATCGGAGGTTACCATACCCGCGCTGCGTCTTGGGGCGGTGAACCAGCTGCGCTTTGACTTCCAGTACATGAACCCGATGCCCGGCGGCTCTATCGACAACTGTATTACCTTCCAGCCGGTGCAGAACCATGTGGTGATCGGCGACGATTCGACCATCGACTTCTCGAAGTATTATCACTTTATTGCTCTACCGGACCTGCGCGTCTTCGCCAATGCTGGCTTCCCTTACAGCCGTATGGCGGATCTCGCCGACACCCTGGTGGTGGTGCCGAAGGCGCCGACCCAGGGCCAGGTGGCGACGCTGCTGCAGGCGCTGGGCGGCATCGGTTCGCAGACCGGCCTGGCGGCGATTAATCTGCAAATGACTGACGATGGCAACCAGATCAAGAATAAAGATGCGGATCTGCTGCTGATCGGCGCGATCCCCTCGTCCCTCAAGGACGATACCAAAATCAACCTGCTGGTCGAGGCGACCAAAAGCTGGGTGAAAATGCCGATGCGTCATTACGACCTGGCGAGCATTTATCCCGATGATGAGGCCCGCACGCCCAACACCCGCACCGACATCACTTCTTCCGGACCGATGGCGGCGGTGATTGGCTTCCAGTCGCCCTACAACGATCAGCGCAGCGTGGTGGCCCTGCTGGCCGACAGCCCGCGCGGTAATGAACTGCTAACCAACGCCCTCAACGACAGTGGTAAGCGGGCGGCGATGTTTGGCTCGGTGGCGGTGATCCGCGAATCCGGCGTCAACAGCCTGCGGGTGGGCGATGTTTACTATGTCGGCCATCTGCCCTGGTTCGAGCGCATCTGGTTCGCGCTCTCTAACCACCCGATACTGCTGGCGATCTTCGCCGCGGTCAGTATCGTGCTGCTGGCGTGGGTGCTGTGGCGCATGCTGCGCATTATCAGCCGCCGCCGCCTTAGCCTGGATGATGAGTAAACCATGATGAAAGTACTTTGCGGCGCGGTGCTCTCCGCGCTGGTGCTGGCGGCGGGCCAGGCGAGCGCCGCCTGCCAGTGGCCCGCCTGGGAGCAGTTTAAGCAAGCCTACGTCAGCCCCGAGGGGCGGGTGATCGACCCCAGCGATGCGCGCAAAATTTCCACTTCCGAAGGACAGAGCTATGGCCTGTTCTTTGCCCTGGCGGCCAACGATCGCGCGGGGTTCGACAAGCTGCTGACCTGGACGCAGAACAACCTGGCGGAGGGCGACCTGCGGCAGCATCTGCCGGGCTGGCTGTGGGGGAAAAAGGACGACGAGCAGTGGACGCTGCTGGACAGCAATTCGGCATCCGACTCAGATCTGTGGATAGCCTGGGCGCTGCTGGAGGCGGGGCGCCTGTGGCAGCAGCCGCAGTACACCGAGACCGGGAAAGCGCTGCTGGCGCGGATTGTCGATGAAGAGACGGTGGCGGTGCCGGGCCTTGGCACGATGCTGCTGCCGGGAAAAGTCGGTTTTGCCGATGACAGCGGCTGGCGGTTTAACCCCAGCTATCTTCCACCGCAGCTGGCCACCTATTTTGTGCGTTTTGGCGCGCCGTGGCCTGCCCTGCGCGATACTAACCTGCGTCTGCTGCTGGAGACCGCACCGAAAGGCTTTGCCCCGGACTGGGTGCGCTATGAGAAAGGGAAAGGTTGGCAGCTGAAAACGGAGAAGCCGCCGATCGGCAGCTATGACGCGATTCGCGTCTACCTGTGGGTGGGCATGCTTCATGACGGCGATAAGCAGAAAGCGCGTCTGCTGGCCCGCTTTGCGCCGATGGCGGCGCAGACCACGGAGCAGGGGGTACCGCCGGAGAAAGTGAATATCGCCACCGGCAAAACCAGCGGCCAGGGGCCGGTGGGCTTTTCCGCGGTGATGCTGCCGTTTTTACAGAACGACGAGGCCCGGTCGGTGCAACGGCAGCGCGTCGCCGATAACTATCCCGGCGCGGATGCCTACTACAGCGCGGTCCTGACGCTGTTTGGCCAGGGTTGGGATCAACACCGTTTTCGTTTCACTGCGGGTGGCGAATTACAACCTGACTGGAACCAGGAATGCGCAAGCTCTCACTAAGTTTACTCACGCTGTCCCTCGGCGTTGCGCTGCTGCCGTTAGCGCAGGCGGCGACGACGCCCGCCCAGGAACATCTGCTGGAGCAGGTGCGCCTCGGCGAGGCCAGCAATCGTGAAGACCTGGTGCGCCAGTCGCTGTACCGCCTGGAGCTGATTGACCCCAACAACCCGGACCTGATTGCCGCGCGGATGCGCTATCTGCTACGCCAGGGGGATGCCGCCGGGGCGCAAAAAGAGCTGGAGCGACTGACGAAGCTGGCGCCGGACTCCCCGGAGCTGAAGGCGTCGCGCAATGAGATGAAAAGCAACACCGGCGAGGGTCGTCAGGCGCTGCAGCAGGCGCGACTGCTGGGCGTGGCCGGGAAGGTCGATGAAGCCATCGCCGCCTACGAAAAGCTGTTCGGCGGCGTGCCGGATGATGTTGATGCCGCGATTGAATACTGGACGCTGGTGGCGCGCCTGCCGGCCCGTCATAGCGAAGGCGTCAGCCAGTTGAAAAAACTGAACGCCAGCGCGCCGGGTAACGTCAGCCTGCTGACGGCGCTGGCGAAGCAGATGTTTGCCGATAACAAACCGCAGGAAGGGTTCGCCTATCTGGCGGAAATGGCCCGCTCGGCCTCAGGACGCGGTATCGCCGCCGATATGTGGTACAGCGAGGTGAAAAGCATGCCGGTGAGCAAGGCCAGCGTGCAGGCGTTGCAGCAATTCCTGCTGCAGTTTCCTACCGGCTCGGTGGCGGCGAACGCCCGCGTCCTGCTCGACCAGCAGCAGGCGCAGCTGCAGGATCCGACGTTCCGCGCCCGCTCGGAAGGGCTGGCGGCGGTCAAATCCGGAAATACTTCGCAGGCGGTTGCGGATCTGCAGAAAGCCGTTCAGGCCGACAGCCGCGACAGCGATGCGGTGGGCGCCCTCGGCCAGGCCTATTCCCAGCGCGGCGACCGCGCGCGGGCGGTGGCCCAGCTCAATAAAGCGATCGCCATGGATCCCGACAGCCCGAATCGCGGCAAATGGGACAGCCTGCTGCAAACCAACCGCTACTGGCTGCTGATCAAGCAGGGGGATAACGCCCTGAAGGCCGGTCAGCTTGCGCAGGCGCAGAATTATTATGCCCAGGCGCAGCGGGTCGATCGGACCGACAGCTATGCCGTGCTGGGGCTGGGCGACGTCGCGGCGGCGCGCAAAGAGTCGGCGGCGGCGGAGCGCTATTATCAGCAGGCGTTGCGCCTGGATCGCGGCAATAACCTGGCGGTGCGCGGCCTGGCCAACCTCTATCGCGCCGAATCGCCCGAGAAAGCCAGCGCCTGGATCGCCGGCCTTCCTGCTGCCCAGCGGCGCAGTATTGATGATATCGAGCGCAGCCTGACCAACGACCGGCTGGAGAAACAGGCGCAAGTCCTGGAGAGCCAGGGCAACTGGGCGCAGGCGGCGGAAGTCCAACGTCGGCGCCTGGCGCTCGATCCGGACAGTGTGTGGATCACCTATCGTCTGGCGCGGGATCTGGTCAGCGCCGGCGAACGCCAGCAAGCCGATGCGCTGATGCGGGCGATGGTCAACCGCCGGCCGCAGGATGCTGAACGGATATACGCCTCGGGGCTGTACCTGTCGGGGAACGACCAGGACGATCTGGCGCTGGCGCAAATCGCCACCCTGCCGCGCAGCGCGTGGACGGATAACATCCGTGAACTGGAGGCGCGTCTGCAAAGCGACCGGGTGCTGCGCCAGGCGAACCAATTGCGCGACAGCGGCGAGGAAGCGCAGGCGATCGCCCTCATCAAACAGCAGCCGGCCTCGGTACGCTATGACCTGACGCTGGCCGACTGGGCGCAGCAGCGCGGCGACAACCAGACGGCGATTGCCGACTATCAGCGGGTGCTGCGTCAGGAAGCCGACAACGGCGATGCGCGCCTCGGCCTTGCGGAAGTCTACCTGGCCGAGGGGGATAAACCGGCCGCCCGGGCGCAGGTCATGCAGCTGAAAGGCGCAGAGGCCGAATCCATGAATATGCAGCGGCGGGTCGCCCTGGCACGAGCTGGCCTTGGCGATACCGCTGACGCCCAACGGATTTTTAACCAGATTGTGCCGCAGGCGAAGGCGCAGCCGCCCTCGATGGAGAGTGCGCTGGTGCTGCGCGATGCCGCCCGCTTTGCCACCCGGAACGGGGAGCCGCAGCAGGCGCTGACTCACTACCGGGAGGCGATGGTGGCCTCCGGCATCACCCCCGCGCAGCCGCAGGATAACGATACCTTTACCCGGCTGACGCGCAACGACAGCCGGGATGACTGGCTGAAGCGCGGGATCCGCAGCGATGCCGCCGACCTTTATCGCCAGCAGGATCTGAACGTCACCCTGGAACATGACTTCTGGGGATCCAGCGGCACCGGCGGTTATTCCGATCTGAAGGCGCATACCACCATGCTGCAGGTGGATGCCCCGCTAGCGGATGGCCGGATGTTCTTCCGCACCGACCTGGTCAATATGGATGCCGGCAGCTTTTCCACCCACAGCGACGGGAGCTACTCGCCCAGCTGGGGCACCTGCGGGGAGATCGCCTGCACCAGCGGCAGTAAAAATCAGACCGACAGCGGGGCCAGCGTGGCGGTCGGCTGGCAGAACGACACCTGGAGCGGGGATATCGGCACCACGCCGATGGGCTTCAATGTCGTCGATGTGGTCGGCGGCCTGAGCTACAGCAGCGACGTCGGGCCGGTGGGGTACACGGTCAACGTCCACCGGCGGCCCATCTCCAGCTCGCTGCTCTCCTTTGGCGGGCAGAAAGACAGCAACAGCCATACCGGCACCACCTGGGGCGGTGTTCGCGCCGACGGCGGCGGTGTGAGCCTCAGCTATGACCGGGGCGAAGCGCACGGTATCTGGTCCTCGCTGGGGGCCGACTCGCTGACCGGTAAAAACGTGGCGGATAACTGGCGCGTGCGCTGGATGACCGGCTACTACTACAAGGTGATTAACGAGAATAATCGTCGCGTCACCGTCGGCCTCAACAATATGATCTGGCACTACGACAAAGATCTCAGCGGCTACACCCTCGGCCAGGGCGGCTATTACAGCCCGCAGGAGTACCTCTCTTTCGCCGTGCCGGTGACCTGGCGTCAGCGCACGGAGAACTGGTCCTGGGAACTCGGCGGGTCGGTGTCATGGTCCCATTCGCGTACCCAAACGCAGGCCCGCTATCCGCTGCTGAACCTGATCCCGTCCGACTACCGGCAGCGCGCCAGCGAACTGACGGAGCAGGGCAGCAGCAGCCAGGGATTCGGTTACACCGCCAGAGCGCTGGTGGAGCGGCGGGTGACCAGCAACTGGTTCGTTGGCGCCGCGGTCGATATTCAGCAGGCGAAGGATTATACCCCAAGCCATGCGCTGCTTTACGTCCGCTACTCGGCGGCAGGCTGGCAGGGGGATCTGGATATGCCGCCCCAGCCGCTGGTGCCTTACGCCGACTGGTAGCAGAATAGGCTGAATTACGTCACAGAGCGCCACTCCACGGCGCGCTTCGCGTATACTCGTGAGGCGTTGCCCACCGTCGGCCGCCGGGGAGGTCTCTCCGGCGTCTGCGTCACCGCGCGGAAATATCCCGTCACTTCATCCCTCGCGGGCGTGGGCGAAGGATTTGAGTATATAATCAGCCTGAAACGACCGGGATTGAAGGATTGATACCGGGTATGCATTCAGTATCAGTGGAGAACACCGTTGCGCGTCAGCCGTTCACTTACAATCAAACAGATGGCGATGGTCGCGAGCGTGTCCATGGCCTTTGTATTGGTTTTTTGCACTATTTTGCTGTTTCACTTTGTGCAACAGAGTCGCTTTACCACGGCCACGCAGTTAGAAAGTATCGCGCGATCCGTTCGCGAACCGCTGTCGGCGGCTATTCTGAAAGCCGATATTCCGGAAGCGGAAGCTATTTTAAGCCGTATCCAGCCTGCTGGCATCGTCAGCCGGGCGGATGTGGTCTTGCCCAACCAGTTCCAGGCGTTACGGATGCGGTTTATCCCCGAGCGGTCGGTGCCGGTGACCATCACCCGGCTGTTTGAGCTGCCGGTGCAGATTTCGCTGCCCATTTATTCGCTGGAGCGGCCGGCCAACCCGCAGCCGCTGGCCTATCTGGTGCTGCAGGCCGATTCCTATCGCATGTATAAATTCGTCATGAGCGCCCTTGCCACGTTAGTGACTGCTTACTTACTTCTGGTGCTGATGTTGACGGTGGCGCTCACCTGGTGCATCAACCGGCTGATGGTTCGCCCTCTGCGGCGTATCGCCCGCGAGCTGAACGATCTCTCCCAGCAGGAGCGTCTTGGGCATCAGCTGACCCTCCCGCGCCTGCACCATGACGACGAGATCGGCATGCTGGTGCGCAGCTATAACCGCAACCAGCAGAGTCTGGTGCGCCAGCATGATGAGCTGTCCATCCAGTCGACCCGCTTCCCGGTCTCCGAGCTGCCGAATAAAGCCTTTTTGCTGGCGATGCTGGAGCAGACGGTGGCCCGCCCGCAGAGCGCCGCGCTGATCGTCGTCGCCTGTGAAACCCTGCAGGACGCCGCCGGCGTGCTCAAGGAGAGCCAGCGCGAAATGCTGCTCCTGACGCTGGTGGAGAAGCTGCGCGCCGCGATCCCGCCGCAGATGGTGCTGGCCCAGGTGAGCGGCTATGACTTCGCCATTCTCGCCGATGGCCTCGCCGAATCCTGGCAGGCGGTGACGTTAAGTAAGCAAGTGCTCACTATTATTAATGAACGTTTGCCGCTGCATGGTCTGCAGCTGCGACCCTACGCCAGCGTCGGGATCGCCATGTTCCACCCCGGCCTCAGCGCCGAACAGTTTTACCGGCGCGCGGTGTCGGCCGCCGTCACCGCAAGACGCAAAGGTAAAAACCAGATTGAGTTCTTCGATCCCGAGCAGATGGAAAAGGCCCAGCGTCGGCTGATGGAAGAGCACGATATAATGACCGCCCTCGACAACCAGCAGTTCGCTATCTGGCTGCAACCGCAGGTGGCCTGCGCCAGCGGCGAGATCTGCGGCGCCGAGGTGCTGCTGCGTCAGCGGCAGGCGGATGGCAGCTGGTCGCTACCGCCGGCGCTGATTGAACGCATTGAGTCCTGCGGGCTGATTATCCCGGTCGGCTACTGGGTGATGGAAGAGGCCTGCCGCCAGCTGGCGGCCTGGCAAAGCCAGGGGATTATGCTGCCGCTGTCGGTCAATGTTTCGCTGCTTCAGCTGCTGGAGCACGATCGCGGCGAGGAGATGCTGAAGCTGATCGCCCGCTACCGCATCGCGCCGGGTACCTTAATCCTCGAGGTGACGGAGAGCTGCCGGATGGACGATCCGCAGGACGTGATGGCGCGGTTGCGGCCTCTGCGCGAGGCCGGGGTACGTATTGCGCTGGATGATTTTGGCATGGGTTACGCCGGGTTGCACCAGCTGCAGCAGATGAAGGCCCTGCCGGTGGATATCCTGAAAATCGATAAGGTATTCATCGATATGCTGCCGGAGGATGTCAGCATGGTGCCGGCGATGATCCAGCTCGCGCGCGGCCTGTCGCTACGTATCGTGGCGGAAGGGGTGGAGAACGAGGCCCAGTACCGCTGGTTGCAAGCCGCCGGCGTCGAGGTGCTCCAGGGCCATCTGTTCGGTTGCGCTTTACCGCAGGAGGCGTTCAGCGCGCGCTATCTCTCCCCGGTCCGGGAGGATGCAAATTTGTAAATGTTTTGTTGACTTGTGCGAGTCAGCTCAAAGATTTTAACAATTGCGTTGCACTTTCGGCGTTAGTTATTTCTGAAATGTTTCCAGGGTGTTATTTTTAAGCCACAGACGTCAAATATCCCTTCTTGCTCTGTGGTTATTCCCAAAGGACACCCTATGAAAACCTCTATCTTTAAAAGCCTCTATGTCCAGGTTCTGACGGCCATAGCGATCGGTATTCTGCTGGGCCATTTTTACCCGGAACTGGGCGCGCAAATGAAACCCTTCGGCGACGCCTTCGTTAAGCTGATTAAAATGGTGATTGCTCCGGTTATCTTCTGTACCGTCGTGACGGGGATCGCCGGGATGGAGAGCATGAAAGCCGTTGGCCGTACCGGGGCGGTAGCGCTACTCTATTTCGAAGTGGTCAGCACCATCGCGCTGATTATCGGTCTGATTATCGTCAACGTGGTGCAGCCGGGGGCCGGGATGAACGTCGACCCGTCGACGCTCGATGCGAAAGCGGTGGCGGTGTACGCTGAGCAGGCGAAAGACCAGGGGGTGGTGGCCTTCTTACTGGATGTGATCCCGGGCAGCGTCATTGGCGCCTTCGCCAGCGGCAACATCCTGCAGGTTCTGCTGTTCGCCGTTCTGTTTGGCTTTGCCCTGCATCGTCTGGGCAGCAAGGGCCAGCTGATTTTCAACGTCATTGAAAGCTTCTCGCAGGTCATCTTCGGCATTATCAATATGATCATGCGCCTGGCGCCGATCGGCGCCTTCGGGGCCATGGCCTTCACCATCGGTAAATATGGCGTCGGCACCCTGGTGCAGCTGGGGCAGCTGATCATCTGCTTCTATATCACCTGTATCCTGTTCGTGGTACTGGTGCTGGGGAGCATCGCCCGGGCCACCGGCTTCAGCATCTTTAAATTTATCCGCTATATCCGTGAAGAGCTGCTGATCGTGCTGGGGACCTCCTCATCCGAATCGGCGCTGCCGCGCATGCTCGACAAGATGGAGAAGCTCGGCTGTCGTAAGTCGGTGGTGGGCCTGGTGATCCCGACCGGCTATTCGTTTAACCTCGACGGCACCTCTATCTATCTGACGATGGCGGCGGTGTTTATCGCCCAGGCGACCAACAGCCATATGGATATTTTCCATCAAATCACCCTGCTGGTGGTGCTGCTGCTCTCCTCGAAAGGGGCGGCGGGAGTGACCGGCAGCGGCTTCATCGTGCTGGCGGCGACCATCTCGGCGGTTGGGCATTTACCGGTCGCTGGCCTGGCGCTGATCCTCGGTATCGACCGCTTTATGTCCGAAGCCCGCGCTTTGACTAACCTGGTCGGTAACGGCGTCGCCACGGTGGTGGTGGCAAAATGGGTGAAAGAACTCGATGCCAAACAGATGGATGATGTGCTGAATAACCGTGTTCCCGCGAACAAAACGCACGAATTATCCTCTTAAATCCTCCTCTTAGGCCCGTACTCCCTTGCTGGAGTACGGGCTCCTGCGCATAATTAGAGGTCATTTCCGCCCGGCGGGAATGACACGAAATGATTATTTTACGTTGTCATGCGACATTTTCGTCTCCGTGTGGTCTAACCGACGTATTTCACTCTCACTTTTTTCGGCAGCCCGTCAGTGGGATGCTGTTGTAACCAGGAATGTTCATCAGGGGTTCACATGCAGGGCACAACAATTAAACTCTTAACGGGCGGTTTGCTGATGGTAGCGGCGGCCGGTTATGTGCAGGCAGAAGCGCTCCAGCCTGATCCGGCCTGGCAACAAGGGACCTTAGCGAATGGTTTGTCGTGGCAGGTGCTGGCCACGCCGCAGCGTCCCAGCGACCGTATCGAAGTCCGTCTGTCCGTGAATATTGGCTCGCTGAGCGAAAGCACTCAGCAGAGCGGTTTCAGCCGTTTTATTCCCCGTCTGGCGTTGACGCAAAGCGGCAGCCTGCCGACGATGCAGGCGCGCTCGCTGTGGCAGCAGAGTATTGACCCGAAGCGTCCTCTGCCGCCGGCCATCGTCTCCTACGATTACACGATGTTTAATCTCAGCCTGCCGAATAACCGCAACGATCTGCTGAAAGAGGCGCTGAGCTGGCTGGCGGACGCCAGCGGTAAACTGACCATTACGCCTGAATCGATCAATCACGCGCTGCAGGGCAGCGACATGGTGGCGACCTGGCCGCTGGATACCAAAGAGGGCTGGTGGCGCTATCGCCTGAAGGGCTCCACCATGCTGGGCCACGATCCCGCCGCGCCGCTGAAGCAGCCGATCGACGTGGCGCAGCTGAAAGACTTTTATCAAAAATGGTACACCCCCGACGCCATGACGCTGATCGTGGTGGGTAACGTCGACAGCCGCAGCGTCGCTGAGCAAATCAGCAAGACCTTTGGCGATCTGAAGGGTAAGCGGGAAACGCCGGCGGCGGTGCCGACCTTATCGCCGCTGCCCACCGTGCCGGTCAGCATCATGACCAGCGCCGTGCGCCAGGACAAACTGTCCATCATGTGGGACGCCCCCTGGCAGCCGATCCGCGACTCCGCAGCGCTGCAGCGCTACTGGCGCGACGACCTCGCCCGCGAAGCGCTGTTCTGGCACGTGCAGCAGAGCCTGAGCAAAAATAACGTCAAGGATATTGGGCTTGGTTTCGACTGCCGGGTGCTCTATCAGCGCGCGCAGTGCGCCATCAACATCGAATCGCCGGGCGAGCGCCTGAATAACAACCTGAGCGTGGTTTCGCGCGAATTGGCGAAAGTGCGCGACAACGGCCTGCCGCAGGAGGAGTTTGACGCGCTTATCGCCCAGAAAAGCCTCGAGCTGCAGAAGCTGTTTGCCACCTATGCGCGCACCGATACCGACATTCTGATAAGCCAGCGCATGCGCTCCCTGCAAAATCAGGTGGTGGATATCGCGCCGGAGCAGTACCAGAAGCTGCGTCAGGAGTTTCTCAACTCCCTGACGGTGGACATGCTGAACCAGTACCTGCGTCAGCAACTCTCTCAGGATATGGCGCTGGTGTTGCAGCAGCCGAAAGGCGAACCGGAATACAACATGAAGGAGCTGCAGGCCACGTGGGAAAAACTGATGGCGCCGAGTCCGGCGAGTCCGGCGGCCGCAGCGACCAGCGGCAGCGCCGATACGGTTGACGCCCACAGCGAGGCCAGCGACATCCCGTCGGGGCAGTAACCTGACGCCTCTCCGGCGCGCCAGCGGCGGCCGGAGAGCGCTTACAGGTGAGGATTATTGCGGCATCGCTTCCCGCGGGATGATCGCCCCGCGATACTGGATCACCGTGCTGGCGGTCAGATGTCCGCGTCTGGCGGCGGATTCAGCATCGCCGCCGGTCAGGCGAACGGCCAGATAGCCGGCGCTGAAGGAGTCGCCGGCGGCGGTGGTATCCACCACCTTCTCTTTGGCCAGCTTGACGGCCGGCACTTCCCGCAGCGGTTGCCCGCTAACCGAGACCAGGCAGGCATCCGCTCCGCGCTTCACCACCACCTCTTCCACGCCGGCGGCGTGGGTGCGGGCGATCACCTCGGCGACCGGTTTTTCCCCCCACAGCGCGTCTTCATCGTCGAGGGTCAGAAACGCGATATCGGTGCAGGCGAGCATCTCCTGATAAACCTGCTGCGTCTCCGCCTGGCTGGCCCACAGGCGCGGGCGATAGTTGTTGTCGAAGATCACCTTGCCGCCGTTGGCGCGGCACTCACGCAGCAGCGTGAACAACGTTGCACGACTGACCGGGCTGAGAATGGCGAGGCTGATACCGCTCAGATAGAGATAGTCGAAAGTGGCCAGCTCTTCGCAAATCGCCGCTGCGCGATCGCTCTCCAGCCAGAATTTTGCCGCCGCCTCGTTGCGCCAGTAGTAGAAGGTGCGCTCGCCGGCGTCATCGGTTTCAATGTAATACAGCCCCGGCAGGCGGTCGGCCATCCGCTGGATAAGATTGATGTTGACGTTTTCCTGCTGCCAGCTGTCGAGCATCTGCTGGCTGAACGCATCGGTTCCCAGCGCGGTGACGTAGTGGACGCTCAGCGCGCTGGCATCTGTCTGCCGCGCGATATAGACCGAAGTGTTTAAGGTATCGCCGCCAAAGCCGCGGTTAACGGCCCCGTTCTTCTCTGACAGCTCAATCATGCATTCGCCAATGACGGCAATTTTTTTAGACATAGCCAGAACCTGCAATGGAATCGATATAAGCGCTAGTGTGCGCTGCGCTGTTTTGCTGGTCAATCATATTAAAACATCGTTCCATTATTTTTTTGACCTGACGCGCGTAATGTGACGAAAAGCGCATTTCCAGGAGAAACGCCGCTTTTTGACTATATTCAGGACTGACGTGATGCAAAAGGAGCGGAGTAGGGATGAGCAGAACCCGTAAAACGTTGGTAATCATCACAGGAACGATACTGTTGCTGATCGTTCTCTTCTTTATCGTGCTGGCCACCTTTGACTGGAACCGGCTGAAGCCGACGATCAATCAGAAAGTGTCTGCCGAGCTGAACCGCCCGTTCGCCATCCGCGGCGATCTCGGCGTGGTCTGGGAGCGTCAGCCGGAGGAGCGCGGCTGGCGCAGCTGGATCCCGTGGCCCCATGTGCACGCGGAGGATATCGTGCTGGGCAACCCGCCGGCCATTCCCCAGGTGACCATGATCCACCTGCCGCGGGTGGAGGCGACCCTCGCCCCGCTGGCGCTGTTGAGCAAAACGGTGTATCTGCCGTGGATCAAGCTGGAACGGCCCGACGTGCGGCTGATCCGCCTGGCGGAAGACAACAATAACTGGACCTTTCAGCTGGCTGGCGATCGGCGTGCCGCGGGGGACAGCGCCCCCTCCAGCTGGTCTTTCCGCCTCGATAATATTCTTTTCGACCGCGGGACTATCGCTATCGATGACAAGATCACCCGCAGCGATATCACCATCCTCGTCGATCCCCTAGGCAAACCGCTGCCGTTCAGCGAAGTCACCGGCACGAAGGATCGGCAGAGCGCGGCGAAACCAGGCGACTATGTCTTTGGTCTTTCGCTGAAGGGCCGCTACAAGGGCCAGCCGGTCACCGGCAACGGTAAAATCGGCGGCATGCTGGCCCTGCGCAGCGCAAGCACGCCTTTCCCGCTGCAGGGCGACTTCCGCTCCGGCAATACGCGGGTGGCGTTTAGCGGCACGGTCAGCGACCCGCTCAACGTCGGTGGCATTGACCTGCGGCTGAAATTCGCCGGCGATTCGCTGCGCGACCTCTACGACCTGACCGGCGTGCTGCTGCCGGAGACGCCGTCGTTCTCCACCGACGGCCACCTGCGCGCCGACTTTAAGCAGAAAAACCGCATGCGCTTTGACTATCAGGATTTTAACGGCCGGATCGGCGATAGCGACATTCATGGCTCCCTGACCTATACCACTGGCAAACCGCGACCGAAGCTCAGCGGCGACATGGAGTCGAAGCAGCTGCGGCTGGCGGATCTCGGGCCGTTAATCGGCGTCGACTCCGGCAAAGGGACGAAGAAAAGCGCTGCGCGCCAGGCGGGCGACCGACCGCAGCCGGCGGGTAAAGTGTTGCCGGCGGACCGCTTTGAAACCGATAAATGGCAGGTGATGGATGCCGATGTGCGCTTTAAGGGCCGGAGAATTGAGCACGGCGGCACGCTGCCGATCAGCGATCTGGCGACCCACGTGATCCTGGAGGATGGCGACCTGCGCCTGCAGCCGGTGCGTTTTGGCCTGGCCAACGGGTCGATTGCCGGCAGCGTGCACCTGCAGGGCGATAAAAAGCCGCTGCAGGGTGAGGCTAATCTGCAGGCGCGGCGCCTGAAGCTGAAGGCGCTGATGCCGAACGTCGAGATGATGCAGAAAACCCTCGGCGAGATGAATGGCGACGTTCAACTGCGCGGCAGCGGCAACTCGGTGGCGGCCCTGCTCGGCAACAGCAACGGCAACCTGAAGCTGCTGATGAACGACGGCCTGATCAGTCGCAACCTGATGGAAATTCTCGGCCTTAACGTCGGCAACTACCTGATCGGCCAGATTTTTGGCGATGAGGAGGTTCGGGTGAACTGCGCGGCGGCCAATATTGACGTGACCAACGGCGTCGCCCGGCCGCAGATTTTTGCCTTCGATACGGAAAACGCGCTGATCAATGTGACCGGGACCGCCAGCTTCGCCTCCGAGCAGCTGGACCTGACCATCGATCCGGAAAGCAAAGGCTTCCGGGTGATCACCCTGCGTTCCCCGCTGTATGTTCGCGGCACCTTTAAATCGCCGCAGGCGGGGGTGAAGGCCGGGCCGCTGATTGTCCGCGGCGCGGTAGCGGCGGCGCTGGCCACCCTGGTGACCCCGGCTGCCGCGCTGCTGGCGCTGGTTTCTCCGGCGGAGGGCGATAGCAACCAGTGCCGGACCATTTTGTCGCAGATGAAAAAGTAGGAGAGCGCCCTGACGCCAGCGGCGTCAGGGCGAAGGATCATAACGACTGGTGGCGGGTCTCGTGGGTCAGCAGCAGGGCGATCAGCGTCAGCGCCGCCATCGCCGCCAGATAGGTGCCGACCGCCGCGAGGCCATAGTTGCCCTGCAGCCAGGCGGCAATGTACGGCGCCACCGAGGCGCCGAGGATCGACGACACGTTATAGGAGAACGATGCCCCGGTGTAACGCACTTCCGTCGGGAACAGCTCCGGCAGCAGCGCGCCCATCGGGCCAAAGGTCAGTCCCATCAGGCTTAAGCCCAGCAGCAGGAAGGCGAAGACCAGCAGCGGATTGCCGGAGCCCAGCAGCGGTTTAAAGGCGAACAGGGCGAACAAAATAATCATCGTGGTGATGATAATCATGCTTTTACGACGACCAAAGGCATCCGCCAGCAGGCCGGCGATCGGCACCATCACGCCAAAGCCAATCACCGCCATCATCAGCATCCACAGCACTTCGTTACGCGGCAGGCCCAGGCCATTCGGCGCCGCGCCGGTGCTGAAGGTCATCGAGTAGACGGTCATGATGTAGAACAGGGTATAGGTTGCCAGCATGATGAAGGTGCCCAGCACCGTCACGCGAACGTGTTTGGTCAACAGGGTACCCAGCGGGATTTTGACCTGTTTTTTCGCCGCCGCCACTTTGGCGAAGACCGGGGTCTCATGCAGCGAAACGCGAACATAAAGACCGATGATCACCAGCACCGCGGAGAAGATAAACGGCACACGCCAGCCCCACTCCATAAACTGCTGATCGGTTAACAGCCAGGAGAGCAGCAGGAAGGTGCCGTTGGCGAAGAAGAAGCCGATCGGCGCGCCCAGCTGCGGGAAGGAGCCGTACAGGGCGCGCTTGCGCGCCGGGGCGTTTTCCGTAGCCAGCAGCGCCGCGCCGCCCCATTCCCCTCCGAGGCCAAGTCCCTGACCGAAGCGCGCCAGCGCCAGCAGCATCGGCGCGACAATGCCAATGCTTTCATAGCCGGGCAGCAGGCCGATCACCACGGTGGAGATCCCCATGGTTAACAGCGAAGCCACCAGGGTAACCTTGCGGCCGACGCGATCGCCGAAGTGGCCAAACAGCGCGGAGCCGATTGGCCGGGCGACGAAGGCGATGGCGAAGGTGGCCAGCGATTGCAGGGTGGCTGCGGCGGCATCGCCCTGCGGGAAGAAGATATGCGGGAAGACGATGACCGCGGCAGTGGCATAAATGTAGAAGTCGAAAAACTCAATGGCGGTGCCAATGAGCGAGGCGACAACGACTTTATTGCGTGAGTTGACCGGGGCGGTTTCCTGCGTGTTTTCGAGTGTGGTGGCTGTGGCTTGCATAGATCTTTCTTATTTTTGCGCGAACGAAAAGCCATATAGCCACAGCCACAGGGACATTTCAATCTGTAACAAACGAGGAGAATGCGCAAAAAAGCGGCAAAAAGCGGATAATTTTTACGCCAGAAAAAATAGTTCTATGAAATGCTTCACACAATTAAAAGGATAGAGAATAAAACCAGTTTTTCGTTAAATAAAAGTTACGCGCTGGATTTATCTGCTGAAATCAAGCGCGAGGATGAATTTTGCCTCTTTTATTCATCCTCGCAATACGTCAGCGGTGGGTTTTGCCCGGCATCCGTCGGTCGTCTTTATACTCCGCGGTGGCGATCCACGCGGCGCAGAACAGCGTCAGGCGGGCAAAGAAATAGAAAAAGGCCATCAGCCCGAGCACCGATCCGAACGCCGCCCCGGAGGGGGATTTTACCAGCGCCGGCAGCGTCCAGGTCATGACGATTTTGATGATTTCAAAGCCAATCGCCGCGATAAGCGTGCCGCGAAACAGGGCCTTGCGCCGCGGACGATGGCGCGGCAGCCGCCAGAAGATCCAGAAAAAGAGCAGATAGTTGGCAAAAATAGAGATGGCGAGACCGATCAGCCGCCAGGCGGGTTTCAGCCATTCAATATTGTCCAGATACAGCGCGGAGATAATCAACTGCTGGGCGGAACCGGCGACAGAGGTGATCGACAGCGTAATAATCAGCGCCACCAGCAGACCGATCAGCGAGATAAGATCGCGGAAGTATTTTATCCAGATTTTCTCTTCGTCCTGCGGCCGGCGCTCCCAGACGTCGCGTGACTGAGCGCGGATCGCTTCGCGCAGGTTGCCCATCCAGTTAATACCGGAATAGAGCGCCACCAGCAGGCCGACCACACCGACGGCGGTGCGCTGCTGCACTGCAGTGTTGATGGTATTTTTCAGCGTTGCCGCCAGCGTCGGGTCGCTGACGTTTTGCAGAATTTTGTCGAAAATGTCCTGCAGCAGGGTCGGATGCCAGGCCAGAACGAAGCCGGCGGCGGCAAATGAGACCATCAGGATCGGGATCATCGACAGGAACGAGAAATAGGTGATGGCCGCGCCGAACTGATTTCCCAGCCGGTCGTTGAAGCGCTCTGCGGCGCGTAGCAGGTGGGCGATCACCGGGTTGCGCTGCACTTTTGCCGCCGTTCCGGTGACGGTCTTCAGCGCCTGGCTGGCTTTTTGGCCGACGGCCGTGTCATTGAGGGCGTCGAGGGGGCTTTTGCTTTTCTCCGGCTGCGTGTCCGGTTCCTGTGGTGGGCGTCGATCGTCGTTTTCCGGCGTCATACGTAATTTCTTCCTTTTTTACCGCGAGATTCAGCAAAAAGTATACCTTAAATGCCGTATCCTGCAGGAACGCATCTGCCCGCCCCCCCGTTCATCCTTCGCGCGGATCAATCGACGTAATCTTTCATCAGGCTACCCAGCCACTCCATAAACAGATGCACGCGGCGGGAGAGGTTGCGCCGGTGCGGGTAGATAAGCGAGACCGGCAGCGGCTCAGCGCGGTACTGGGGCAGGATCTCGATCAGTTCGCCGGCGCGTAACGCCTCGCGCACGCCGGTGCGCGGCACCTGAATAATTCCCAGCCCGGCGATACAGGCCGCCTGATAGGTTTCCGTGCTGTTGACCGTCAATATGCCGCCGCTTTTTACCCAGCGCACGGCGCCGTCGATCACCACCTCGAAGCCGGAAGGACGGACCCCGAGAGTGCTGGCGTAGTGGATCAGGGCATGATCCGCCAGATCCTCCAGGGATTGCGGGTAGCCAAAACGGGCCAGGTAGTCCGGGCTGGCGCAGTTAATTTGCGTCAGCTTGCCCAGCGGGCGGGCGATAAGCCCGGAGTCTTTGAGCGCGCCGACGCGCACCACGCAGTCAAACCCCTCGCGGATCACGTCCACCAGCCGGTCGCTGCTGCTCAGCTCCAGTTCGATGCCCGGATACTGCTGCAAAAAAGTCGGCAGATGCGGGATCACCAGCTTTTTGGCAAAACCGACCGGCATATCCACCCGCAGCCGGCCGCTGATGCTCGCCGGATCGTGCTGGAACATCCCGTCCAGTTCGTCGAGGTTGCTCAGCAGATCCTTCGCCCGCTCGTAGTAGACCATCCCATCCTGGGTGAGTTGAACCCGACGGGTGGTACGGTGCAGGAGCCGCACGCCAAGATGGCTTTCCAGGGCCTGAATCTGCCGCGAGACGCTGCCTTTCGGCAGCGCCAGGGTCTCGGCGGCGCGGGAGAAGCTCTCCAGATCCGCTACGCGAATGAATAACTGCATTGCATGAATTTTATCCATGCCGATGGCCTATTGTTGTTGTGAATGAAACAGTAAAACGAAATGTAGCGTATTTATTGTTTTACTGGCAGTTAATAAGCTAGAACACAATCACAACGCAACCTGAAAGGGGTCTTCTGATGACACAACGTATCGCTTTAGTGACCGGCGGCAGCCGTGGCCTGGGTAAAAACGCCGCGTTGAAGCTGGCGGCGAAGGGAACCGACATTCTTCTGACCTATCACAGCAACCGCCAGGCGGCTCTCGATGTGGTGGCGGAGATTGAGCAAAAAGGGGTCAAGGCGGCAGCATTGGCGCTGAACGTCGGCGATTCCTCAACATTCGACGCCTTTGCCAGCGAGGTGGCGCAGGTGCTGGCGCAGAAGTGGGGACGCACTACCTTTGATTATTTACTGAACAACGCTGGGATCGGCCTCAACGTCCCCTTCGCCGAGACCAGTGAAGCGCAGTTTGACGAGCTGATGAACATCCAGTTCAAAGGGCCGTTTTTTCTGACCCAGCGGCTGCTGCCCCTCCTGCAGGACGGGGGGCGGATCCTGAATGTCTCCAGCGGCCTGGCGCGTTTTGCCCTGCCGGGCTATGCGGCCTACGCCGCGATGAAGGGGGCGATGGAGGTCCTGACCCGCTATCAGGCGAAAGAGCTGGGCGGACGGGGGATATCGGTGAACATCATCGCGCCGGGGGCCATTGAGACCGATTTTGGCGGCGGGGAGGTGCGTGATAACGCCGAGGTGAATCGGCATATCGCCGCCCAGACCGCGCTGGGGCGCGTCGGGCTACCGGATGATATCGGCGACGCCATCGCCGCCCTGCTCAGCGATGAGCTGGCGTGGATGAACGCGCAGCGTGTGGAAGTCTCGGGAGGGATGTTCCTCTGAACCCCGCTGTCGTCAGACCGTGAGCGGCGGCGCGCTAGGGCGCATCGCCCTCCGCGCGCAGCCGACCGAACAGCCAGTCGTTGTGCCAGCGTCCGTTGAGCCAGTAGTTCTCCCGCAGCTCCCCCTCCAGCCGGAACCCGGCTTTGAGCAGTAACTGCTTAGACGCCTCGTTGCCGGCGGTGACGGTGGCGGTCAGGCGGCGGACGCCGCCGGTGGTGAAGGCGTAGTCGCACAGCGCGCGCAGCGATTCGTAGCCGTAGCCCCGGCCCTGCGCCGCCGGGGCGAAGAGAAAGCCGACCTCGGCTATGTCGCGCTGATGATGTAGGTAACCGGTGAGGCCGAGCGGGGTATGGGTCAGCCTGTCGCGCACCACCAGGCACAGCCAGTGTGCATCCCCGGGCGTCCACGGCGGCAGCCGCGAATCGAACGCCTCGCGGATGGCCGCCTGCGGCCGGGGGTCGGCCACGTAGAGCATGACCTGCGGATCCTGCTGCAGGGAAAGAAAAAACGACCAGTCGTCCAGCTGCAACGGTGAGCAGCGCAGGCGCGGCGTCAGAAGTTCAGGCATAAGCGTCATTCCGGGCAGGGCGAATCCCCTGAACATAGCAGGAGAAGGCCGCCGGGAACAGCCCGACTAGGTTGGCTCACCGTACAGGCCAATCAGCCGGCGCACCACGCCGTTGGTCCAGCCGAAGCCATCCTGGAGGGGATACTCCCCGCCGCCGCCCTCATGCGGCACGCCGGTGGCGATGTGGTATTTCTCAATCAGCTTGTGGTGCTGCTTGTAGAAGTGGTTGACCGTCTGCAGCCAGCTCCAGGCGATCTCATCTCCCAACGGATCCTGACCGTAGCGTTTAAATCCCTGCACCGCCATCCACTGCAGCGGCGCCCAGCCGTTGGGTTTATCCCACTGCTCGCCGCTTTCGTATTCGGTGGCCATGATCCCTCCGGGGGTGAGCAGGCGGGCCCGCACCGCATCGGCAAGGCGTTCCGCCTGTTCGTGGGTCGCCAGGCCGACGTAAAGGGTGACAATGCTGGCGGCGGAAAACAACGCTAGCTGTTCGCGGCGCCAGTCATAATCGCGAAAACAGCCGTTCTCATCGTCCCACAGGTAGCGGTTAACCGCCGCCCGCCGATCCTGAGCCTTCTGGCGGAAGGCTGCTTCCGTCTCGCGATCGCCCTTCAGCCCGGAGAGGTTGGCGATGGTCGTCTCCAGCTTGAACAGGAAGGCGTTCAGGTCGATGGGGATAAACTGCGTGGTACGGATACTGGCCAGCCGCGTGATATCCCGCAGCCAGCGGCTGGAGTAGTCCCAGCCGGACGCGGCGCCCGCCCGCAGATCGCGGTAGACTTCATTGGCCGGCCGTCCCGAGTGGCGGGCGGTCTCCACGTCCTCGCGCCACGATTCATCCCGCGGCGTGTCCCGATCGTCCCAGTAGCGATTGAGCAGGGAGCCATCCGGCATGCGCACCACGTGCCGATACGCCTGATGCGGGATCAGCGACTCGGCGCCGTCCATCCAGAAGGCGTGCTCCATCTTCAGATGATCCAGATAGCGCTTCGCGCCGCGCACGCCGTCCTCTTCAAAAAGTTCGACCATCAGGGCGAACACCGGTGGCTGCGAGCGGCTGAGGTAGTAGGTGCGGTTGCCGTTCGGAATGTGACCGTAGGTTTCAATCAGCCAGGCGAAGTTATCGGCCATGCATTTCAGCAGATCTTCCCGGCCGCTCTCCGCCAGCCCCAGCATGGTGAAATAAGAGTCCCAGTAATAGGTTTCGCTAAAGCGGCCGCCGGGGACGATATAGGCCTGCGGCAGCGCCAGCAGCGACGACCAGGGGATATGATCCTGAGGCTCGCGGGTCAGCACCGGCCACAGCTTATCGATGTGCTCTTTCAGCGTCAGGTTGGGGTCGGAGGTGTAAACGTCGGTCTGGCTCTCCGGCAGCCAGAAGTTGTCCTCAACGAACTGCCGTAGATCGAAATCGGGCTGACGTTTGACCTTCCGGTAGTTCCGCAGGATGTCCAGCGGGTCGTGCTTCGGCGCGCAGTCGGGAAACGTTTTGCTGTCGGCAAAAATGCGTGATTTCTGCACGTTGGTAAACAGCTCAAGATAGCGATCCGCCGGGGTGAGGGCGTCAGACGCCGGAAGCCCCTCGATCACCTCAGGCTCCGGTTCAGCGTCAATCATCTCATCCAGCTTTAATTCGTACGGATCGGCTTCGTAGCAGGGATCGATGTCGATCCTTAACTCGTCGTCTTCAACGTGGCGTAATTTCTGGCTGAACATAGCGATACGGACCTCCGGATAGCGTGAGTTCGCGGCCGGGCGTACCCGGCCTTGTCTTTTAAGCGTAGACAGTCGCTTCGGTGAGTGTGAAGCAAACTGTGCGTTAGATCACGCTTTTCCGCCTGCAGGGGACGCCGTGATTTTTAAGTAAAGCCTTGATAAATCATTAATAAGTCCGCGCTTGGGCGAAGATAAAATTCGGAGCATTCATTATGCAACAAAATTTTATCCCGGGGCGCTCACTCCCACGCCGCCTCCAGCATCTCCAGCAGCTGTTCGCTGCTCAGGCTGACCGGATTGGCCTTCATGGATGAGGAGGTGCTGGCGGCCAGCGCCGCCGGCTCCAGCGCGTCGCGCGCCACGCCGAGGTCGCGTAGGGTGCCGAGACCGGCGCGAAGGCTCCATTCCCGCAGACTGTCCCAGACCCGATCCGCCGGAACCTCCAGCCCGTCGGCCAGCCAGCGGCGAACGTCGTTGAAGCGCTGGCGCAGGGCGGGGTCGTTTATCTGCGACTCATTCAGCGCCAGCCCAAACGGCAGCAGGCTGCCGCACAGGGCACCGTGCGAGGCGCGGCTCAGGCCGCCCAACGGGCCGGCGAGGCCGTGGATCACCCCCAGCCCGGCGTTGGCCAGCGTCAGTCCGCCGCACAGGCTGACCCAGGCCATCTCGTCGCGGCTGGCCGGGCACTCTTTTTCCATCAGAACCTTCAGCGCGCGGATACCCCGCGGGATCGCCTGTTGACAGAGGGCGTCGGTGAAAGGGGTGGCCCGGCTGCAGAGCCAGGGCTCTATCACCTGGGTCAGGGCGTCAAGGCCGGAGCTCAGGGTGATACTCCGCGGCGCGTTGTCGGTTAGCGCCGGGTCGACAATCGCCAGGTCAGGCAGCATCCGGTCGTCGCGCAGGCTCACCTTCCGCTGCTGTTGCGGAACGTTGATCACCGCATTTTTGGTAACCTCCGCGCCCGTCCCGGCGGTGGTGGGGATCGCCACGAACGGCAGGGGACTGGCTTCCAGCTGACGGCCCGTTCCCACCACCTCCAGATAGTCGATCACCGGGCCGGTGGCGGGGACCAGCGCCGCAATCGCCTTACCGGCGTCAATCACCGCGCCGCCGCCGAGGCTGACCACCGCCCTGATCCCTTTCTCGCGCGCCAGCTGGACGCCCTGCTCAATATCGCTAAGCCAGGGTTCGCGACTTATCGCCAGCGTCGTGACTGCAAGCTGTAGCGCCTCCAGCTGCTGGCGGAGAAACGCCGCCCGCTTCGGGCTGGCGCCATGCACCAGCAGAATGGGACCACCCTGCTGCGCCAGCCAGGGGGCGGCGCTCTGGGCCTGACCGCGGCCAAAACGAATATTGGCGGGCATCAAAACGGTAAAAGGGGTCAACATGTCGGGTTCCTTTTCGGCAAACAGGCTGGAATCAACTATACACATTATCCAGCGCTCTGCCTTGTTGCTGGCTGGCAATAGAGTAGAGTGAATGAACTGTCTTTTATGGCTGAGGAATCGCTGACGATGCTAACAATTCTGGGCAAACGCTCTTCAATCAATGTACGGAAAGTGCTGTGGACCTGCGAGGAGAT
Organism: Klebsiella sp. GG_Kp173; assembly: GCF_040062415.1. Lineage (NCBI taxonomy): Bacteria > Pseudomonadati > Pseudomonadota > Gammaproteobacteria > Enterobacterales > Enterobacteriaceae > Klebsiella > Klebsiella sp. GG_Kp173. Next base: position 13,948 of record NZ_JBEAFZ010000088.1, on the reverse strand, counting down.
CGGGCTGGCGTACCAGCAGGAGGATTACGGCAGCGGGTTTAAGCCCCTGGACACCCCTGAATTTCAGCGCCTGAATCCTAACAGCCTGGTGCCGGTGCTGCTGGACGATGACTTTGTGCTCTGGGAGTCGAACAGCATTTGCCGCTATCTGGCGCGGAAAGCGGAGCGCTGGGATCTGCTGCCCGCTGAGCCGCAGCCCGCCGCCGAGGTGGAGCACTGGATGGACTGGCAGGCGACCGAGTTCAATAATGCCTGGCGCCATGCCTTTATGGGGTTGGTGCGTAAAGATCCTCGCTTTCAGGATCCGGCGGCGATTAAAGAGAGCATTGCCACCTGGACCCACTGTGTGCGCATTGTCGAGGCGCAGTTGCAGCGTACCGGGGCGTGGATAGCCGGCGAGCGCTTCACCCTGGCCGATATCGTGCTGGGGCTGTCGGTGCATCGCTGGAAGATGACGCCCTTTGCGCATCCGGAAATGCCGGCCGTGGAGCGCTGGTATATGGCGCTCAATCAGCGCCCGGCATTTATGCGCCATGGCAATAACGGCGTGGCCTGAGCATAAAAAAAGAAGCCCCTCAGGGCTTCTTTTTATCATCCGGCGCTCGCGTGTTAGCGCATGGTGACGAACTCTTCTGCCGCCGTCGGGTGAATAGCGACGGTATTGTCGAAGTCTTTTTTGGTGGCGCCCATCTTCAACGCCACCGCAAAGCCCTGCAGCATCTCATCCATCCCGAAGCCGATGCCGTGGATGCCGACAATCTTCTCTTCCGGGCCAACGCACACCAGCTTCATGCGGCACGGCTGGCGGTGCGAGGTGACGGCGGTGTACATGGCGGTGAAGGAGGATTTGTAGACCTTCACCGCGTCGTCGCCATACTGCTCACGCGCCTGCGGCTCGGTTAAGCCGACGGTGCCGATAGGCGGGTGGCTGAAGACCACGGTCGGAATATTGTTGTAGTCCAGATGCTCTTCCGGCTTGTTGTTAAACAAGCGTTCGGAGAGGCGACGGCCTGCGGCCACGGCCACCGGGGTCAGTTCGACGGCGCCAGTGTTATCGCCCACGGCGTAGATGCCCGGCACGCTGGTGTTCTGGAACTTATCGACGACGATGTAGCCTTTATCGTCGGTTTTCACGCCGGTAGCCTCCAGGTTGAAGTTATCAGTCGCCGGTTCGCGGCCAATCGCCCAGATCAGGCAGTCAACGGTCTGGCTGCGGCCATCTTCCAGCTCAAGGGTCAGGCTGCCGTCGGCATGCTTCACCACCGCTTTCGGGATGGCGTTGGTATGTAGCTGCGGACCTTCGGCGTTCATCACTTCCACCAGCGTGTCGACGATCAGCGGATCGAAGCTGCGCAGCGGCGCGTGCTTACGCACGAACAGGTGGGTCTCAGCGCCGAGGCCGTTAATCACCCCCGCCAGTTCAACAGCGATGTAGCCCGCGCCGACCACCGCCACGCGTTTCGGCAGCGCCGGCAGTTCGAAGAAACCGTCGGAATCAATACCGTATTCCACGCCCGGAATGTTCGGGTGGCTCGGACGGCCGCCGGTGGCGATCAGGATATGATCGGCGGTAATGGTCTCGCCGTTCACTTCCACGGTGTGGGCATCGACAAAGCGCGCAAACCCTTTGATCACATCGACGTTATTCTTACCCAGCACGTTGTCGTAGGAGGTATGAATGCGGTCGATATAGGCGCTGCGGCTGGCGACCAGCTTCTCCCAGTCGAAATGGTTGATGGTGGTATCGAAACCGTAGTCCGGGCCGTAAAGATGAATGGCTTCGCGGATCTGCGCCGCATGCCACATCACTTTTTTCGGCACGCAGCCGACGTTGACGCAGGTGCCGCCCAGCGCTTTGGCTTCAATCAGCGCGCACTTCTGGCCGTACATGGCCGCACGGTTAATCGAGGCGATACCGCCGCTACCGCCGCCGATGGCGAGGTAATCATAATGTTTGCTCATGCCCATATGTCCTTAATCGTTGATTGCCGCGATTGTAGCGCGAGGCGTAAAAGGTTCCACCGATGGTTGCGATTACTCCGGCACGATCCAGCTGACGGTCGTGTGACCGGTACCGGCCGGCACCAGCTTGCTGTGTAGCCACGGCAGCACATTGTTCATCTGCTGCTCCAGCTTCCACGGCGGGTTGATGACGATCATCCCGGAGGCGGTCATGCCGCGCTGGTCGCTGTCCGGACGCACCGCCAGCTCGATTTGCAGAATTTTGCGGATACCTGTGGCTTCTAAATCTTTGATCATACGTTTTATTTGCGCGCGCAGCACCACCGGATACCACAGCGCGTAGGTGCCGGTGGCGAAGCGTTTATAGCCTTCGTTAATCCCGGTCACCACCGCCTGATAGTCGGTTTTAATTTCGTACGGCGGGTCGATCAGAATCAGACCGCGGCGCGAGACCGGCGGCAGCTTAGCTTTCAGCTGCTGGTAGCCATCGGCTTTATCGACGCGCGCGCGGCTGTCTTTCTGGAACTCGGCGCGCAGCAGCGGGAAGTCGCTCGGGTGCAGCTCGGTCATCTGCAGGCTGTCCTGCTCGCGGAGCAGCTGGCGGGCGATCAGCGGGGAGCCCGGGTAGTAGCGCAGCTGGCCGTTACGGTTGAAGTGTTCGACCACCGAAATATAGGGCTCAAGCTCTGCCGGCAGGTCGTCCTGCTGCCAGATTCGGGCGATGCCTTCAAGATACTCGCCGGTACGCTCGGCGTGCTCGCCGCTCAGCTGATAGCGGCCCGCGCCGGCGTGGGTGTCCAGGTAGAGAAACGGTTTTTCTTTCTCTTTCAGCGCTTCGATGATCAGGCTCTGAACGGTGTGTTTGAGGACGTCGGCGTGGTTGCCTGCGTGAAAGCTGTGGCGATAACTGAGCATGGATACAGAGATTCCGGGAAATAAACAAGTTAACCGATAGTTTACCGCAGATCGGCCGAGATTACCGCTGCGCCGCCGCGCTGTTTCATTTCTGCCAAAAGCGTTGCAAAACATAACGCTGTCATAAAAGCGTCAAACGGCCGCGCTAGCGTCGGATACAGGCAAGGTAATTGTTTGAATAAAAGGAAAAATAATGAAAAATCAACTCTCGCTGCTGGCCGTGGCGCTGCTGCTGGCGCAACCGGTTCTGGCTAAAGACATCCCGCTGAACAGGGCGGCGGCCCTCGCCAATAGCGTGACGCCGGCTGCCTCCAGCCAGGCGTATGACGATCTTGAGCAACAGGCGCTGGCGCAGCTGCGCCACGCTCTGCAGGGGGATGCCGCCGCGCTGACACGCGATCGGCTGGCGCACGCGAAACAAAACAAAACCCAGGCCGATACCGCCTGGCTGAAGGCCAGCGGCTATGACCTCCAGACCCGGGCCAATCAGCAGGCGGGCATTGCGCTGCTGTCGGCGTTCAGCAGCCTGCCGGAGACCGTCGTGCAGCAGAATCTGGCGACGGTCACCGCCATTAACCGCGACGCCGTAAAGACCACCCGCCGTCAGGCGCTGGCCGATGCGGAAGGGATTAGCTACCTCTACTTCCTCAGCGACGCGCTGGGGCCGCGGCTGGGCAACGCGTTTCTGACCGCCTATGACCAGGGCGCGCTAGGGAAAGCGGCGGCGCTGATCAAAGCCTCGGAGGTCAGCACCGGCGAGGCGAAAAAGCACTACAACAATCCGCGGCCGTTTCTGGTGCAGGGCAACACCATTCACCTGGTGCCGGACGACGTGGTGGTGAAGGATAACCAGCCCTATACCGCCGACGGCGGCTCGTTCCCCAGCGGTCACACCAACACTGGCTATACTGATGCGCTGCTGCTGGCGGCGATGATCCCGGAGCGCTACGACGCGCTGGTGGCGCGCGGCGCACGCTATGGCTATTCGCGCATCGTGCTGGGTGTCCACTATCCCCTGGATGTGATCGGCTCGCGGATGGTGGCCGAGCGCAACGTGGCCCATTATCTTAACGATCCACGCTACCGGGTATTATTTAACGAAGCCCGCGATCAGCTGCGCGCCGCGCTGGCGAAAGCCTGCGGCACATCGCTTGCCGAGTGCGCGAAGAGCAGCGTGAAAGACGATCCCTGGCGCGATCCGGCGATGCGTGATTTCACTCGTTTCACCATGACCTACGACCTGCCACGGCAGACGGGGCCGCAGCCGCGCCTGCAGGTGCCGGAGGGGGCGGAAGTGCTGCTGGAGGCTGCCCTGCCGCAGCTGTCTGCGGCCCAGCGCCGGGCGCTGATGGTCAATACCGCGCTGCCGGCGGGCTACCCGCTGTCCGGCGCCACCCCCGAGCAGCAGTTCTGGCAGCGGCTGAATCTGTCGGCGGCTTGGGAAATGGCGCAAAAAGGGCATTAATGCGGTTTCCGGCACGCTGCACCGCGTGCCGCGTTTTTCCGGCAACGGGCGGACTTATCGCAGCAATACCCAGGCTGACGCACCGCCCGTCATTGAAATTCCCCCAACTATCCCCCATTCTAGATCTCATGCATAAGCGCCGGACGCGCGCTTCACTCACCCTTTTCAACAGGACAGCGCATATGACCAATCCATTACTGACGCCTTTTTCCCTGCCGCCTTTTTCTGCGATCAAACCAGAGCACGTGGTCCCCGCGGTCACCAAAGCGCTGGAGGATTGCCGGGCCGCAGTGGAAAGCGCGGTGGCGCACGGCGCGCCGTATAGCTGGGAAAATCTTTGCCAGCCGCTGGCGGAAGTGGACGATGTGCTGGGACGCATCTTCTCGCCTGTCAGCCATCTCAATTCGGTAAAAAACAGCCCGGAACTGCGCGAGGCCTACGAACAGACGCTGCCGCTGCTCTCCGAGTACAGCACCTGGGTCGGCCAGCATGAAGGCCTGTATAAAGCCTACCGCGACCTGCGCGATGGCGATAACTACGCCACGCTGAATACCGCGCAGAAAAAAGCGGTTGATAACGCGCTGCGCGATTTCGAATTATCCGGTATTGGCCTGCCGCCGGAGGCGCAGAAACGCTACGGTGAAATCGCCGCGCGCCTCTCTGAGCTGGGCAACCAGTACAGCAACAACGTCCTTGACGCCACCATGGGCTGGAACAAGCTGGTGACCGACGTCGCCGATCTGGCCGGTATGCCGGAAAGCGCGCTGGCCGCCGCTCAGGCGCAGGCCCAGGCCAAAGAGCAGGAAGGGTATTTGCTGACGCTGGATATCCCGAGCTACCTGCCGGTGATGACCTACTGCGACAATCAGGCGCTGCGCGAAGAGATGTACCGCGCCTACTCCACCCGCGCTTCCGATCAGGGGCCGAACGCCGGGAAATGGGATAACAGCCCGGTGATGGCGGAGATCCTCGCTCTGCGCCACGAGCTGGCGCAGCTGCTGGGCTTTGACAGCTACGCCTTTAAATCCCTCGCCACCAAAATGGCGGAGGATCCGCAGCAGGTGCTCGACTTCCTCACCGACCTGGCAAAACGAGCCCGTCCGCAGGGCGAAAAAGAGCTGGCCCAGCTGCGCGCTTTTGCTAAAGCCGAGTTCGGCGTCGAAGAGCTGCAGCCGTGGGACATCGCTTACTACAGCGAAAAACAGAAACAGCATCTCTACAGCATCAGCGATGAGCAGCTGCGCCCCTATTTCCCGGAAAACAAAGCCGTTAACGGTCTGTTCGAAGTGGTGAAGCGTATTTACGGTATTACCGCCAAAGAGCGTACCGATGTCGATGTGTGGCATCCGGAAGTGCGCTTCTTCGAGCTGTATGACGAACACAACGAGCTGCGCGGCAGCTTCTATCTCGACCTGTATGCCCGCGAGCACAAGCGCGGCGGGGCGTGGATGGACGACTGCGTCTGCCAGATGCGTAAGCTGGATGGCTCCCTGCAGAAGCCGGTCGCCTACCTGACCTGTAACTTCAACCGTCCGGTCAACGGCAAACCGGCGCTGTTCACCCACGACGAAGTGATCACCCTGTTCCACGAGTTCGGCCACGGTCTGCACCATATGCTGACCCGCATCGATATCGCCGGGGTTTCCGGCATCAGCGGGGTGCCGTGGGACGCGGTCGAGCTGCCGAGCCAGTTTATGGAAAACTGGTGCTGGGAGCCGGAAGCGCTGGCCTTTATCTCCGGTCATTATGAGACCGGTGAACCGCTGCCGCAGGCGCTGCTGGAGAAAATGCTGGCGGCGAAAAATTACCAGGCGGCGATGTTTATTCTGCGCCAGCTGGAGTTCGGCCTGTTCGATTTCCGCCTGCACGCGGAGTACAAGCCGGAGCAGGGGGCGAAAATCCTTGAGACCCTGGCGGAGATTAAAAAGCAGGTCGCCGTGGTGCCAGGCCCAACCTGGGGCCGCTTCCCGCACGCCTTCAGCCATATCTTCGCCGGCGGTTACGCGGCGGGTTACTACAGCTACCTTTGGGCCGACGTGCTGGCGGCAGATGCCTTCTCACGCTTTGAAGAAGAGGGCATCTTCAACCGCGAAACCGGTCAGTCGTTCCTCGACAACATCCTGAGCCGCGGCGGTTCCGAAGAGCCGATGGTGCTGTTCAAACGCTTCCGCGGGCGCGAGCCGCAGCTGGACGCGATGCTTGAGCATTACGGGATCAAAGGCTGATTGCTACGTGAAGATCTGCTTAATTGATGAAACGGGCGCCGGAGACGGCGCCTTATCTGTTTTAGCCGCCCGCTGGGGGCTGGAGCAGGATGACGATAACCTGATGGCGCTGGTGTTGAACGCTGAGCATCTGGAGCTGCGTAAGCGCGATGAGCCTAAGCTTGGCGGTATCTTCGTCGATTTCGTCGGCGGGGCGATGGCCCACCGGCGCAAGTTTGGCGGCGGCCGCGGTGAAGCGGTAGCCAAAGCGGTGGGCATTAAAGGCGATTATCTGCCGGATGTGGTTGACGCCACCGCCGGCCTGGGGCGCGATGCCTTCGTGCTGGCGTCGGTCGGCTGCCGCGTGCGGATGCTGGAGCGCAATCCGGTGGTCGCCGCGCTGCTCGACGATGGTCTGGCCCGCGGCTATGCCGATGCGGAAATCGGCGGCTGGCTGCAGGAGCGGCTGCAGCTGATCCACGCCTCCAGCCTGACGGCGCTGACCGATATCACCCCGCGTCCGCAGGTGGTCTACCTCGACCCGATGTTCCCGCATAAGCAGAAAAGCGCGCTGGTGAAGAAAGAGATGCGCGTTTTTCAGTCGCTGGTGGGGCCTGATTTAGACGCCGATGGCCTGCTGGCCCCGGCGCGCCAGCTGGCGACCAAACGGGTGGTGGTAAAGCGCCCGGATTACGCGCCGCCGCTGGCGGAAGTCGCCACGCCGAACGCGGTGGTGACCAAAGGGCATCGGTTTGATATTTACGCCGGCACGCCGGAGTAATATTACACCGTGGTGGTATCTCCCGGATAGCGGCGCAACGCGCCTTATCCGGGCTACCGCATTGTAGCCCGGCTCAGCGTAGCGCAAGCCGGGAACCGTAATATTTGAACAAACGGTGCCAGTGCGGATCGGCCATCTTAAACGGTTACTCGGCGCTGGCCGGGGTATTAATCATCCGGTTCAGCCACGGCATCATCAGCGCCATCACCACCGTGACCCCCAGGGTCACCAGGCCAATTTTACTGAACACGCTGGTGTAAACCGGCAGCGTCTGCAGCGGGTCGGTGATATTTTCCGGCACCGCGGTGAAGGTCGCCACATAGCCGCCGAGCAGGAACGCAGCGGCCTGGGTCAGGAACCACATCCCCAGAATAAAGCCCATCAGATGCTGCGGCACCAGCGCGGCGACCATCGCCAGCCCCAGGGCGCTGATCAGCAGCTCGCCCAGGCTCTGGAACAGATAAACCAGCACAATAAACCACGGCGAGGTTAATCCCTGGGCGTCGGCGAACCACATCCCGGCGGCCGCGGCGGTCAGGAAGCCCAGCGCGCAGAGGAACATCCCGAGGGTAAATTTCACCGGCATGGTCAGGTCTTTACCCTTATGACCGAGATGGGTGTAAATCGCCGCCAGCACCGGGCTGGCTACCACCACCCAGAAGGGGTTCAGCGCCTGGAAGCTGACCGGGTTGATGGTAAAACCCAGGATCTGATGATGGACGTTGTTGATGGCGAAGAAGTTCAGCGAGGTCGGCATCTGGGCGTAGAGAATGTAAAACAGCACCGCCTCGATCATCAGGATAAAGGCGACGAACATTTTGTTGCGCCCGGTTTTATCAAGGCGAAACGCCTCGCGGAAAAAGAACGCAATGACCACGACCGACAGGACAATCAGCACCAGGTTGGCGATCATCACGTTGTGCATCAGCCAGGCGCAGAGAAAAATCATTACCACCGTACCGGCCAGCACCAGCGCCAGATTGCGCAGGCTGAGGGGGCGATGATCGGGCTCGGAGCCAATATCTTTCACCATCCCGCGGCAGGCGAAGTAGACCAGCAGCGCGATAATCAGCCCCGCGCCGCACAGGTTATAGGTCACCGCGTAGCCAAACTTTTCCGCGATCACCGGCGCCAGCGACAGCGACAGCAGCGAACCGATGTTTATCGACATATAAAACAGGGTGAACGCCCCGTCGAGACGGGCATCCTTCGGCGGATAGCATTTTGACAGCAGGCTCGCCGGGTTGGCTTTAAACAAACCGTTGCCGACGGCGATGGTGCCGAGGGCGATAAAGATCAGCTGCGGTTTCAACAGCGACATCCCGGTCATAAAGTAGCCGATAGCCAGCACAACCGCGCCGAGCACCAGGGTACGTTTGGTCCCCAGCAGATGGTCGCCCACGTAGCCGCCGATCGAGATCAGCCCGTAAACCAGCGCCGCGAAGGCGCCGAAGGTGATAAAGGCCTGTTCCTGAGAGAAGCCCAACTGTTTAACAAAGAAGACCGCCAGGATCCCCTGAACGCCGTAATAGCCAAAACGTTCCCAGAGCTCCACAAAGAAGATCATGAAGAACGGACGAGGTTGCTGCAGCAAACCCGTAGGTGCAGTTGTATTCATATTCCTTCACCTTGTATTACTTTCCCAAAAAGTATGAACGCGTATGCCAGAACGCGCCGAAAATGTCTGATAACTCGCCATGCTGCGGTTATTGGCTTAATGAGTAGATTATTATATAGATGTTTTAGTGAATAACTGGCTGATCACACTAATTGAATAGCTTTTTTATGGAGTTAAGCTCTGTTGTCTGGCGGGGCGGAAGCGAAAATAAAAACGCCCGCAGCGGCGGGCGTCTGGCATGACACAACGGGAGGGTTATTCGTCTTCTTCGTCGCGCAGCGGGACGATCAGCATGTCGACATGGACGGTGTTGATCAGCTGACGGGCAGAGGACATCAGCTTGCTCCAGAAGTCCTGATGATGGCCGCAGACCACCAGGTCCATATCGTATTTTTTAATCGCATCGACCAGCACCTGACCGAGGTCGCCGCTGCCGCTCAGGGTCTCAGTGATCGGGTAGCCGGCGTTGGTAGAGAGCTCGGTCAGCGCGTGATGGGTCTCTTCGGAGATGCGTTTTTGCATATCGCCGAGGTTCACGTCAATCAGCCCGGTGTAGAGGTCGGAGTAATTTACATCCACGTGGATCAGGGAGACTTTCGCGTTATAAGGCCGGGCCATAGAAACGGCTTTTTCAACCAGTACTTTACTCTCCGGGGACAGGTCTACTGCAATCAGAATATGTTTGTAAGCCATAGTGTTACTCCTTCCATAAGTTTGTCGATGACCATTGGACCTGACAGCTGGCGCTGCCGTTTCGCCCGCGTCCTGCGTGCTACATTCGCGGGAGGGTAGCCTTTAAGGACTTCATTGTAGAAGATATTTCTTACCTTATAGCGCCCCCCGCGCTCCGTCAATGCACTGGGTTCACCTAAAAGCTAAACAAATTTATCCGTCTTACGTATTGATAACGAATAACCTTGTGGTAAAAAAATTAATGGATCTCCTACACTATTTAATGAGCCGGTCGGAAAAATAAATGTGATCGGAATCGCACTCTTTACGGTATTGTCGTCGGTTATTTGGGGAGCGGTAGCCGCGGAGGATTTCTCCGTGGGCGGGTCGCCGGGGAGGAGGTATGATCAGCACTATTGCGCTGTTTTGGGCCCTGTGTGTCGTTTGTGTGGTGAATATGGCACGCTACTTCTCATCGTTGCGTGCATTATTGGTTGTGCTACGTGGTTGCGATCCCTTGCTCTATCAGTACGTCGATGGCGGCGGCTTTTTTACCTCGCACGGGCAGCCCAGCAAACAGATGCGGCTGGTCTGGTATATCTATGCCCAGCGCTACCGTGACCATCATGACGATGAATTTATTCGTCGCTGCGAACGTGTTCGTCGCCAGTTTATTCTGACCAGCGCCCTGTGCGGCCTGGTGGTGGTGAGCCTGATTGCGCTGATGATCTGGCACTAACGATATTTTCAGAATAAAAAACGGGCCAGCAAGCTGGCCCGTTTTGAACGAATAACGCTTAAATCAGCTTCAGGGAGAGCCAGTAAAGGACGCCTGAAAGGATAATCGCTGCCGGCAGGGTCAGTACCCAGGCCATCAGAATGCTGGTTACCGTCTTTTTCTGCAGACCACCGCCATCCACCAGCATCGTCCCCGCTACCGAGGAGGAGAGCACGTGGGTGGTGGAAACTGGCATCCCGGTGTAGCTCGCCAGACCGATTGAGACCGCTGCGGTCATCTGCGCCGACATCCCCTGGGCGTAGGTCATGCCCTTCTTACCGATCTTCTCACCGATGGTGGTCGCCACGCGGCGCCAGCCGATCATGGTACCAATACCCAGCGCCAGCGCGACCGCCATGATAATCCAGATTGGCGCGTACTCGATGGTGCTCAGCATATCGGTTTTCAGTTTCTTCAGCAGACGCTGGTCGTCAGCGCTCACGTCCGGCAGTTTCGCCACTTTGTCGGTAGTGTCGGAGATGCAGAGCATGATGCGACGCAGCTGGCCGCGCTGTTCCGGTTTTAGCGACTCGTAGTTCTCAACGCCGGTCAGCATGGTCTTCACGCGGTCAAGGGCGTTGATGGTGTTCGCCGGATGGCAATGAAACTCGCCGTTGGCCGCGGTATTGGTGTCCGGAGAGGGAACCAGCTGGTCAACGCCGGTGGCTTTCTTCAGCAGGTCAGGGCGCTGCTGGAAGAAAGTTTCCACATTGTTGACCGCATCGCGGGTACGGGTGATTTCGTAACCGGAGGCGTTCATATTCACCACGAAGCCCGCCGGGGCGACGCCGATCAGGACCAGCATCACCAGACCAATGCCTTTCTGTCCATCGTTAGCGCCGTGAGAGAATGACACGCCGATAGCGGACAGGATCAGGGCGATACGGGTCCAGAACGGCGGCTTTTTCTTGCCGTCTTTCTTTTCACGCTCCGCCGGGGTCAGGTGGATACGCGCCCGTTTTTTGGTGCCGCTCCAGTAGCGGCGCAGCAGGAAAATCAGGCCGCCCGCAATCACCAGACCAACGATAGGCGAGATGATAAGCGAACCAAAAATGCCGATGACTTTCGGGATATTCAACGCATCAACCACGGAGGTGCCTGTCATCAGCGCATTGGTTAAACCAATACCGATGATGGCGCCGATCAGGGTATGAGAACTGGATGCCGGAAGACCGAAGTACCAGGTCCCGAGGTTCCAGATGATCGCCGCCAGCAGCATAGAGAACACCATGGCGAGGCCATGCGCGGAACCCATGTTAAGCAGCAGATCGGTCGGCAGCATATGCACGATGGCATAGGCTACGCTGAGACCGCCCAGCAGAACGCCGAAGAAGTTGAAGAGCGCCGCCATCGCCACAGCGAGCTGTGAGCGCATAGCGCGAGTGTAGATAACCGTAGCCACCGCGTTTGCGGTATCATGGAAACCGTTAATCGCTTCGTAAAACAGTACAAAAGCTAAAGCAAGCAATAATAATAGTCCGGTATGTAAATCCAGACCGGCAAATAAATGTAGCATAGGACGTTACGCCATTTTGAGGACATGAACGCGGCGCATTATCAGTGACTTTAGCGGCGCGGGCAAAGTGAAATATAGACTTTTTTTGATTTTCTTCCTGTTTAGGTTTTACCCTGTTGGGAGTAATCCTATATCTTTCAATGATGTATCTAATGCGGGATTTTTCCCGCTGGTGTGACCAGAGTGAAATATTTACAAAACCCGACAATTGGGGAACGAGGAATGCGGTGTGGAAAGGTTTGATGCCATTGTCATTGGCGCCGGAGCGGCGGGAATGTTTTGCGCAGCGCAGGCGGGGCAGCTTGGCTGTCGCGTCCTGCTGCTCGACAACGGCAAAAAGCCGGGGCGAAAAATTCTGATGTCCGGCGGCGGCCGCTGCAACTTTACCAATATGTATGTCGAGCCGGCGGCCTATTTGAGCCAAAACCCGCATTTTTGCAAATCAGCCCTGGCGCGCTACACCCAGTGGGACTTTATCGAGCTGGTCGGCAAATATGGCATCGCCTGGCATGAGAAAACCCTCGGTCAGCTGTTTTGCGATGATTCGGCGGAACAGATCGTCACTCTGTTGCTGGCGGAATGCGAAAAGGGCGGCGTGCAGATCCGCCTGCGCAGCGAAATTCTCAGCGTGGAGCGCGACGAGCAAGGCTATCGGCTTCAGGTGAACGGCGAAACGCTGGCGACCAAAAAGCTGGTGATCGCCTCCGGCGGCTTGTCGATGCCGGGCCTCGGCGCCTCGCCGTTTGGCTATAAAATCGCCGAGCAGTTCGGCCTGAAGGTGCTGCCGACCCGTGCGGGTCTGGTGCCGTTTACCCTGCACAAGCCGCTGCTTGAGCAGCTCCAGGTTCTCTCCGGCGTCTCGGTGCCGTCGACCATCACCGCCGAGAACGGCACCCTGTTCCGCGAAAATCTGCTGTTCACCCATCGCGGCCTTTCCGGACCGGCGGTGCTGCAAATTTCCAGCTACTGGCAGCCTGGTGAGTTCGTCACCGTGAATCTGCTGCCGGACTGCAATCTTGAGGAATTCCTTAACGAGCAGCGCGGCGCGCATCCCAACCAGAGCCTGAAAAACACCCTCGCGATGCAGTTGCCGAAGCGGCTGGTGGAGTGTCTGCAGCAGCTGGGGCAAATTCCTGATGTCACGCTGAAGCAGCTGAACGTTCGCGATCAGCAAGCGCTGGTGGAGACGCTGACCGCCTGGCGCGTGCAGCCGAACGGCACCGAAGGCTACCGGACGGCGGAAGTGACCCTCGGCGGCGTGGACACCAATGAGCTCTCGTCGCGTACCATGGAGGCGCGTAAGGCGCCGGGCCTCTTCTTTATCGGCGAAGTGATGGACGTCACCGGCTGGCTCGGCGGGTATAACTTCCAGTGGGCGTGGTCAAGCGCCTGGGCCTGCGCGCAGGCGCTGGTGGAAGGGTAATCTAAGCGTTCGGGCGCCCTGGCGCCCGAACGTATATGATCAGTTCAACCCAAGAAAATACTGGGCGATTTTGAAATAGATAATCAGTCCGGTGCCATCGATCAGCGTGGCGATAAACGGCGCGGAAACCACCGCCGGGTCGATGCCGATCCGTTTAAGCACCATCGGAATGACCGACGAGACAACTGCGCTCCACAGGGTAATGCATACCAGCGTCAGGCTGACGATCAGCGTGATTTCCATACCGATGCCCATCATCCAGGCGCGCAGGCAGCCCGCCAGCCCCAGCGTTAAGGCAATCAGAAACGAGGTCGACACCTCTTTGCGGATCACCCGCCCCATATCGCGCAGCCGCACTTCCCCCAGCGCCATCGAGCGCACCAGCGTCGAGGTGATCTGCGTTCCGCTGTTGCCGCCGGTGCCGATGAGCAACGGAATAAAGAAGGCCAGCGCAATGGCCGATTCCAGGGCTTCTTCGAAATGCTGCAGCACGCTGCTGGTGTAGGCTTCGGCCACGAACAGCAGCAGCAGCCACACCGAGCGTTTCTTCCACAGCGTCAGTAATAATGCCGATGTCAGTCTTTACCACCACTTAGTTTGCCGTTTAACCAGAT
>NZ_JBEAFZ010000018.1:0-34434 GCF_040062415.1 Klebsiella sp. GG_Kp173 | reverse complement strand
TGTTTGTGTGAAGTGATTCACATCCGCCGTGTCGATGGAGGCGCATTATAGGGAGTTCTCGAGCGCCCGCAATAGAAAAATGGCAGAAAAATGACTGACTGCTGCATTCCCCAGCAAAACCCCGCTTTATACCCATTTACACACAGAATTATCCACAGGAGAGCGTCAAACCAGGACCGAAAGCGCCGTGGATCGGCAGCTATATAGAAGAAGAACCATCGGCCTAAAGAGAAAGATAAAAATTCGCGAGCGTTGCGCAAACGTTTTCGTTACAATGCCGCGCTATGACACGGATGCCCGGTTGGGTGCGTTAGGTGAGTTTTTAGGCAAAAACTCACCTAACGCTCTCTGTAATGTTCAAATCCTGGGGATTTAATACCATGCAACAACGTCGTCCAGTCCGCCGCGCTCTGCTCAGTGTTTCTGACAAGGCCGGTATCGTCGAATTCGCGCAGGCGCTTTCCGCTCGTGGTGTCGAGCTGCTGTCCACTGGCGGCACCGCTCGCCTGCTGGCAGATAAAGGCCTGCCGGTAACCGAAGTCTCTGACTACACCGGTTTCCCGGAAATGATGGATGGACGCGTGAAAACCCTGCATCCGAAAGTACACGGCGGCATCCTCGGCCGTCGCGGTCAGGATGACGGCATCATGCAGCAGCACGGGATCGCGCCTATCGATATGGTGGTCGTTAACCTCTATCCGTTTGCCCAGACCGTCGCTCGCGAAGGATGCTCGCTGGAAGACGCGGTGGAAAACATCGATATCGGCGGCCCGACCATGGTCCGCTCCGCGGCGAAGAACCACAAAGACGTCGCCATCGTGGTGAAGAGCAGCGACTACACCGCCATCATTAATGAGATGGATGCCAACGAAGGCTCCCTGACGCTGGACACCCGCTTCGACCTCGCCATTAAAGCCTTCGAACACACCGCCGCGTACGACAGCATGATTGCCAACTACTTCGGCAGCATGGTTCCGGCCTATCACGGCGAAAGCAAAGAAGCCGCTGGCCGCTTCCCACGCACCCTGAATCTGAACTTCATTAAGAAGCAGGATATGCGCTACGGCGAAAACAGCCACCAGCAGGCTGCCTTCTATATAGAAGAGAATGTCAAAGAAGCTTCCGTGGCAACCGCTACCCAGCTGCAGGGCAAAGCGCTCTCCTATAACAACATTGCCGATACCGATGCGGCGCTGGAGTGCGTGAAAGAGTTCAACGAACCGGCCTGCGTGATCGTTAAGCACGCTAACCCATGCGGCGTTGCCGTTAGCGACTCGATCCTCGACGCCTACGATCGCGCATACAAAACCGACCCGACCTCCGCGTTCGGCGGTATCATCGCCTTCAACCGCGAACTGGATGCCGACACCGCGCAGGCGATCATCTCTCGCCAGTTTGTCGAGGTGATCATCGCCCCGTCCGCCAGCGAAGAAGCGCTGAAAATCACTGCCGCGAAGCAGAACGTCCGCGTACTGACCTGCGGTCAGTGGGATGCGCGCGTTGCCGGTCTCGATTTCAAACGCGTTAACGGTGGTCTGCTGGTTCAGGACCGCGATCTCGGTATGGTCACCGCGGGTGAACTGCGCGTGGTCAGCAAACGTCAGCCGAGCGAGCAAGAGCTGCGCGATGCGCTGTTCTGCTGGAAAGTGGCGAAATTCGTCAAATCCAACGCCATCGTGTATGCCAAAGACAATATGACCATCGGCATAGGTGCCGGCCAGATGAGCCGCGTCTACTCGGCGAAAATCGCCGGGATTAAAGCCGGTGACGAAGGTCTGGAAGTGAAAGGCTCCGCCATGGCCTCTGACGCCTTCTTCCCATTCCGTGACGGGATTGACGCCGCGGCAGCGGTCGGCATTACCTGCGTTATTCAGCCGGGCGGCTCTATCCGCGACGACGAAGTGATTGCCGCCGCTGACGAACACGGCATCGCCATGATCTTCACCGACATGCGCCACTTCCGCCATTAATTCATGGAGCAGCAGATGAAAGTATTAGTAATCGGCAACGGCGGGCGCGAACACGCCCTGGCCTGGAAAGCGGCCCAATCGCCGCTGGTTGATACCGTCTACGTCGCGCCGGGCAACGCCGGTACCGCGCTGGAGCCGTCGCTGCAAAACGTCGCCATCGGCGTTACCGATATTCCGGCGCTGCTTCGCTTCGCCCAGGATGAAAATATCGACCTGACCATCGTTGGCCCGGAAGCGCCGTTGGTCATTGGCGTGGTTGACGCGTTTCGTGCCGCCGGGCTGGCCATCTTCGGGCCAACCGAAGGCGCCGCGCAGCTGGAAGGTTCGAAGGCCTTCACCAAAGATTTCCTTGCTCGTCATCATATCCCGACGGCGGAATACCAGAACTTCACCGAGGTTGAGCCTGCGCTGGCTTATCTGCGCGAGAAAGGCGCACCGATCGTCATCAAAGCCGACGGTCTGGCGGCGGGTAAAGGCGTTATCGTGGCGATGACCCTCGAGGAAGCCGAAGCGGCGGTCAAAGACATGCTGGCCGGTAACGCTTTCGGCGACGCCGGACACCGCATCGTCATTGAAGAGTTCCTCGATGGCGAAGAGGCTAGCTTTATTGTGATGGTCGACGGCGAGCACGTCCTGCCGATGGCCACCAGCCAGGATCACAAGCGCGTCGGCAACGGCGATACCGGCCCGAACACCGGTGGGATGGGCGCTTATTCTCCGGCGCCGGTCGTGACTGATGAAGTCCATCAGCGCACCATGGAGCGGATTATCTGGCCAACCGTGAAGGGCATGGCCGCGGAAGGCAACACCTATACCGGTTTCCTGTATGCCGGTCTGATGATCGACAAGCAGGGCAACCCGAAGGTCATTGAGTTCAACTGCCGCTTTGGCGATCCGGAAACCCAGCCAATCATGCTGCGCATGAAATCCGACCTGGTAGAGCTGTGCCTCGCCGCCTGCGCGGGCAAGCTGGATGAGAAAGCCTCCGAGTGGGATGACCGCGCGTCGCTGGGCGTGGTGGTTGCCGCCGGCGGCTATCCGGGCAACTACAACACGGGCGATGAGATCCATGGTCTGCCGCAGCAGGAAGCGGCAGACGGTAAAGTCTTCCACGCCGGCACGAAACTGTCTGACGACCAGCGCGTGGTCACCAACGGCGGTCGCGTACTGTGCGTCACCGCCCTGGGCGATACCGTAGCGCTGGCGCAGCAGCGCGCCTATCAGCTGCTGACCGATATTCGCTGGGATGGCAGCTTTAGCCGAAACGATATCGGCTGGCGTGCCATTGAGCGTGAAAAGGCTAACGGCTAAGTTTCGCCAACAGCGTTTTCCGCGTAATGCCTAACTGACGGGCGGCTTCGGTTTTGTTGCCGCCCGTTTTTTCCAGCGCCGCCAGAATCACCTCTTTTTCGACTTCCACTAGCGGCTGAATCAGCCCCTCCTCGCTCCCGCCTGACGGCAGCGGCGTACCGGCGATCGCCAGCGGCAGTTCCCGCCCGGAGATATAGTCCCCGGTCAGCAGCACCACCGCCCGCTCCACCGCGTTTTCCAGCTCGCGAATATTGCCCGGCCGGGAGTAGTGGATCAGCAGGTCCATCGCCTGTGGCGTGAACCCCTTTACCGCCTTACGATTGCGTTCGGCATAGCGTTTGAGAAAGTGCTGCGCCAGCTGCGGAATATCTTCCCGGCGCCGGCGCAGCGGCGGCATCTCAATAGTCACCACGTTCAGGCGGTAATAGAGATCCTGGCGAAAACGCCCGGCGCTGACCTCTTCGGCGAGGTTGCGGTGGGTGGCGGCGATCAGCCGCACATCAACGGCAAGCGTCTGGTTGCTGCCGACACGCTGCACCTCCCGCTCCTGAATCGCCCGCAGTAGCCGGACCTGCATCAATGGCGAGATATCGCCAATTTCATCGAGGAACAGCGTGCCGCCATCCGCTTCGACAAAGCGCCCCTCACGTCGCCGATCCGCGCCGGTAAACGCCCCTTTTTCATGGCCGAAGAGTTCCGACTCCAGCAGCGACTCATTCAGCGCCGCACAGTTGAGCGTCACCAGCGGCTTATCACCGCGCCCGCTGCAGGCGTGGATGGCGCGCGCCACCAGTTCCTTACCGGTTCCCGACTCCCCATGGATCAGCACCGTCGCGTCCGAAGGGGCTACCAGCATAATTTCGTTAAGAAGCGCCTGCATCGCCGGGCTGTCGCCAATCATGCCCCACCGTGAATCCGTCGCAACGCTGGGCTCGCCCTCACTATGACGGGTGTGTGCCAGCGCCTGGACTAACATCTGCTGTAACGTGTCAAAATCCAGCGGTTTAATCAGATAATCCAGCGCCCCGGACTTAATGGCCTCCACCGCCGTATCGACGCTGGAGAACGCCGTCATGATCAGCACCGGGATCGCCGGGTTATAGGCTTTTATCTCTTTTAACGTTGCGATACCGTCCAGCTCCGCCATGCGAATATCGCACAGTACCAGGTCGAAAACCTGATGATGGATCTGCTCCAGCGCCTGCCGGCCGTTGTGGGCTAATGCCACCTGATAGCCCCAGCCGCGCAGCAGCGCCTGCAAGATCGTGCAGTGGCTGATGTCGTCATCGACAACCAGAATCTGTACCTTATCGCTGCTCATCTTCCCTCCGTTGAGCATCCAGCGGTAGCCAAAGCGTAAATATCGCTCCAGCCCCCGGCTGACTTTCGGCGCGGATCGTCCCGCCATGTTGTTCGATAATATTCTGCACCACCGCCAGCCCCAGCCCGGTGCCGTCCGCCTTGGTGGTGAAATAAGGAGTGAAGATGGCCTGTAGCTCTTCATCGCTCATCCCCTTACCGCTATCCTTAACGACTATTTTGATACGTCGCCGATCGGCTTCACTTGCCGATACGTGAATGACGCCGTCGCGGCCAATCGCCTGCATCGCGTTCAGGTACAGGTTCAACAGCACCTGGTTCAGGCGGTCGGCATCGGCGTTGATCGTGGAGAGCTCCGGGCGCGGAGTAAATTGCAGCGCGATCCCGCGACTCTGCGCATCCTGGCTAACCAACTGCAATGAGTGGTGGATAAGCGCGTTAATATCCACCGGCTGGTAATTTAAATGCGCGGGCCGGACCAGCTCCAGCAGCTCACTGACCACCCGATTGAGGCGGTCGGCCTCTTTGGCCATCACCTGCGCTAATTGATGCGACTCACCGCCCGGCGGCGTGCGCTCGGCAAAATATTTTGCCAGCCCTTTAATCGACGAGAGCGGATTGCGGATCTCGTGCGCCACGCCTGCCGCCAGATGGCCAAGTGCCAGCAGTTTCTCTTTGCGGGCCATCGCCTCCAGCAGTTGTTTCCGTGAGCGGCGATAGCGGCGGAACCAGAACTGGGCAAGGATCGTTGCCGCTGTCACCAACGCGGCGGCGCCCAGCATGATGGCCATATTACGCTGCCCCCTGGCCTGCGCGGCATCCAGCTCACGGCTATCAAAGGCGATAAAAATCACCTGCGGGACACTGGCTTGAGCCAGGGCGCTGTTGCCGCGATTCATCATGCCCATATGGTGGCCGCGGGCCGGATTGAGCGGGCGAAACTGGCGATAGATCTCCATGGCCGGCTGCGGCTCGCTAAGCCGCCGCCAGCGAGCCTGTTCGCCAACCGCCAGCGCACGCATCTGCGCGGGGCTGTAGAGCGTTTGACCCACCTGCTGCGGATCGCTGTGGGCGATGATGGCGCCATTGTCATCAGTCACCGCGAACCACAGGACGCCCGGCTGCCAGGCCATCTCTTCCAGCAGGGCCTGCAGCTGCGCGTGGTGCATCCGCATTCCCATGCCAACGCGCGTGCCGGACTCCAGCGCGCGGATCAGTACGCTCCCCTTCTCCTCGATAGTTTGTCGGGCGGCGGTCGTCTCACGACCGTAGTCGCGGACGATCATCGCGGAGAACAGCACCACCAGCAGCACTACCGTACCGGTCAGCAGCCAGCTTAGCGCGCCAGCGGCAGCGTCCCGGGAAAAAGGTTTGATCTTCATCGGCGAGTCCTTGTCATCTCCTTTTCGCTATCAGCAGGATCTTTCAGCAGAAATCATGCCATGTTTCCGCGCGGCCAAACCTGCTCTCAAACATATCGCCTGCGCTTTAGCGAGTAAAAATGACTCGCCGGTCCCGGGCGGAACGGGTCATTTTTACTCGCTCTTCTCTTTAACGGCCTCGGAAGGCCTGTATGGACGGGCTTTTACAGGCTGGCATGAAAGATGCAGTACCGAGAGAAACCACACAGGAGAAAATGCCATGAAACGGAACAGTACCTTACCTCTCGCCCTCGTTACCTTAGCCGCGCTGACCTTCGGCAGCAACACGGCCTGGGCCAACCACCACTGGGGCAACAATAACGGGATAGGCAACCAGGGCTTCAGTCAGCTGACCCAGGAGCAGCAGGCTACCGCGCAAAAGCTGCATAACGATTACTATGCGCAAACCAGCGCCCTGCGCCAGCAGTTGCAGTCCAAACGCTATGAGTACAATGCGTTGCTCACGGCGCAAAAGCCGGATAGCGGCAAGATTGAAGCCGTCGCTCAGGAGATGGAAGGCTTACGCCAGAAGCTGGATCAGCAGCGAGTGAAATTTGATCTCGCCCTGGCTGAGGCTGGTGTTCCCCGCGGCGCAGGAATGGGATATGGCGGCTGTCGCGGTAGCGGCAGCGGTCATATGGGCATGAATCACTGGTAAAGGTTAGAAGCTTTTTTCCGTCGGCTGCCAGGTGCAGAAGTTTTCATTGGCCACCAGCAGCAGTTGAGAGCCTTCCGGCGCCTCCAGCCAGGCAATGCTCACCGCGGCGGAAGCGTGGCTCTGCCGACGTTCAATGTGCGCCAGAGCCCGACTATCGAGGTCGGGCGTGACCGTCTGCCCTTCACAGGTCAGCACGGTATGCGCAGCGGCGTTCCAGCGTCCCTGACGCAGGACGACCCGTCCCTGGCGGAGGGCGTCGCTGGTCTGGCGGATCTGCTCGGCGCGATAACGGTACAGCGCGACCTGGTCGCTGGAGAGCTGCTGCTTCTGCCCGTCAACTTCCCGCTGCATAAAGCTAAGATCGCCCTGCGCGTCGAAGCGGGCGCGAATATGTTCCGGCGGCTTGCCGTAGACATTGAGTTCAATCAGCGTCAGCTGATCGCCCTGCCAGCGATATTCGCTGGTCGAGGTGTCCCCGTGACGCCACGGGCTGAAGGCGGCGAGAAGATGGACTTCATCGCCAGAATCTTTACGCCAGATACGCATCGCCCCCTGGTTGTCCGCATAACCGCTGGCGGTAAATGGTGGTAGCGACGCGTTATGGCTGCAGGCAGTCAGCAACAGGATGCCCGCCAGCGCCAGAGGCCGGCGCCAGACAGACAAAAGGGGCTTAATAGCCCCTTCGATAAAACTGTTCACTGCCACGCGGTCTTACTTAACTGCGTCTTTCAGTGCTTTGCCAGAAACAAATGCCGGCACGTTAGCTGCAGCGATTTTGATCTCTTTACCGGTCTGCGGGTTGCGGCCAGTACGCTCAGCGCGGTGGTTCACTTTGAAGGTACCGAAACCAACCAGTTGAACAGCATCACCTTCTTTCAGAGACTCAGTAATTGCAGCCAGGGTAGATTCCAGGGCAGCTTTAGCCTGTGCTTTGGACAGGTCAGCTTTGTCCGCAATTACATCAATCAGTTGAGTCTTGTTCATAAGTTATCCTTACAATGTGTTTATCGCTTGCTAAGCATCGAGTGCGACGGAAATGCCAAAAAAGCACCCTCCTGCATACACGCACCGATAGCCACTTTTTTTCGCCCTCCAAATGTAGACCAGACGGGGGGCGGAATGGAAGCCTTCAGACGCTACAATTCAGGCGGTAAATCACGTTTTCTGGTCTCACTGCTGAAAATTTATACCAATATTGCTCTCGCCGGCCTCACGCAGGTCCGCGCGCAGGCCTTTTATCAGCTCAAGGTCACGCTCTTCGCAGTCGGCCAGCAGGCGGAAAATTTCCCACTGAATGTCCCATTCCTGCTCTACCGCCGGGTTCGCCTTCAGCTCTTCGTCGGTCATTTCGCGACCTTCCTGGGTCATTTCCAGCATCGCCACGGTGGTGATGGAGGTTTTGCTCACCTCGATCGCGTGCTCAAGCGTTTCGCCGCTCAGACGCGAATGGATCAGTTCGCTCAACGCCACGCAGGCGTCTATGGCCGGATAAACACCGTACAGGTCGAAATCATCTGCCGCCGGGATCGCCTCTTCCAGTTTCTCCAGCTGACTATCGAAATTCACCTTCGCATCTTTGACCGTCAGCGTTTCCCAGATCAGATCCAGGATACGACGGTACAGCTGGCCGTCGCCAAACTCGGTTTGCTTGCAGAACATCGCGTAGTTGGGGTACATACGCTCGCACAGGCAGGCCATAAAAGTGACATGCTGCCAGCTTTCCAGCTTCTCCAGGCGCAGGTGAATCGGGTTTTGTAACATGATGAATTCTCGAAGTCAGAAATTAGGCGCAGTGTACCTGAATCAGCTGTGATTTGCTTGCCAACGCACAAACGACGGACGGCGGGAAGCCACCGCATCGGCCCAGCGCGTCGGTTCGGGCAGACGATAGCCTCGCATGCAGCGTTCGACCCACATTAAAGCGCTGTCCATGCCTACCCGGTGGCCGGTGCTAATAAACAGCGGGTTGCAGCGCACTTTGCTGCGCCAGACCCAGGCCAGTTGCTCATTTTTATCCATCAGCGGGGCCAGCGCACCGGGCTCATCACCCAGGTCGCCGATTTTGCCGCACAGCCGTTTTTTCGCCACCCCGATGGTCGGCACGTCGATCATCAGGCCAAAATGGCTGGCGACGCCGAGCCGCCGGGGATGGGAGATACCGTGGCCGTCAACAAACAACAGGTCCGGTTTTTGCGAAAGCTGCTCCCACGCCGCCAGCAGCGCAGGGGTTTCGCGAAACGAGAGAAAGCCGGGAATATAGGGCATGGAAGTGGCGACGCGCGCCACCTGATACTCCACCAGCTCCAGTTCAGGCCAGGTCAGCAGCACCATCGCAGCCCGGGTGATCTCCCCTTCCTGCTCAAACCCGACATCCGCGCCGCCGATCAACGTCGGTGGGTCACGATCCAGTCGATCCGCGCGCTCTACCGACGCGGCTAACTGTTGCTGCTGGATACGGAGTGCGGCTAAATCCATATGGCTGATCTCCTACTGGTGATAGGGTGCGGAAAGACGATGCACCGCTTCAACAAAGACGCCCGCATGCTCAGGGTCAACGTCCTGATGGATGCCGTGGCCGAGGTTAAAGACGTGGCCTTCCCCCTGACCAAAGCCGGCGAGGATGGTCGCGACTTCTTCTTCAATACGCGCGGGGGGCGCATAGAGCATGGACGGATCCATGTTGCCCTGCAGCGCGACTTTGTCGCCCACGCGACGACGGGCATCGGCAATATCGGTGGTCCAGTCGAGACCCAGCGCGTCACAGCCGGTCTCCGCCATCGCTTCCAGCCACTGACCGCCGCCTTTGGTGAACAGGGTCACCGGCACGCGGCGGCCTTCGTTTTCCCGCAGCAGGCCATCGACGATTTTATGCATATAGTAGAGGGAAAATTGCTGATAGTCGCGACCGGTCAGCACCCCGCCCCAGGTGTCAAAAATCATTACTGACTGCGCGCCGGCTTTGATCTGCGCGTTGAGGTACAGGGTGACGCTCTTCGCCAGTTTATCCAGCAGCGCGTGCAGCGCCTGCGGTTCGGCGTACATCATCTTTTTGATGACGGTGAAAGCCTTACTGCTGCCACCTTCCACCATGTAGGTCGCCAGCGTCCATGGGCTACCGGAAAAACCGATCAGCGGCACTTCGCCTTTCAGTTCACGGCGAATGGTGCGCACGGCATTCATCACGTAGCCCAGTTCCTGCTCGGGATCCGGGACTGGCAGCTTGTCGACGTCGGCTTTGCTTTTCACCGGCGAGGTGAAGCGCGGGCCTTCGCCTGCCTCAAAGTACAGCCCCAGTCCCATGGCGTCCGGGATGGTCAGGATGTCCGAAAAGAGGATCGCCGCGTCCAGCGGATAACGACGCAGCGGCTGGAGCGTCACTTCGCAGGCCAGCTCGGCATTTTTACACAGCGACATAAAGTCGCCCGCTTGCGCACGGGTGGCTTTGTACTCCGGTAAATAGCGGCCCGCCTGGCGCATCATCCACACCGGGGTGACATCAACCGGCTGACGCAGCAGCGCGCGCAGGTAACGATCGTTCTTCAGTTCGGTCATTTTTACATTCCTTTAGCGTTGATACGCCCAGTGTAACATGTCACTCGAACTCTGCCCGACACATCGCGACGGTATCTTCGATAAGCCGGCGCGCCACCGTACCTGGCGGCGGCAGAAGCGGCAGATCGTCATAGCGGTACCAGTCCGCGCTGAGTAACTCTTTTTTATCCACCACGATATCGCCCTCTGCGTAATCCGCCATAAAGGCAGTCATCAGCGACTGCGGGAACGGCCAGGGTTGAGAAGTCACGTAGCGCAGATTTTTCACCTTGATACCGCTCTCCTCCATCACCTCACGGGCGACCGCCTGCTCAAGGGTTTCGCCAACTTCGACGAACCCGGCCAGCACGGTGTGTACCCCATTGCGATGTCGGGTATGTTGCGCCAGCAGGATCGCATCGTCGCGACGGATAGCGACGATTATGCACGGGGCGATTTGCGGATAGTAACGTTCATGGCAGTGGCTGCACAGCATCGCCCATTCACTTTTACTGGCATGCATCGGGTGGCCGCAGTAGCCGCAAAATTTATGCGATCGGTAAAATTCGGCAAGCTGGATCCCTCGCCCCGCCAGCTGGAATAGACCCGGATCCTGATCCAGCACCTGGCGTAACGATCCCATGTCATGGCGGCGATCCTGGCGCACCATCCAGACGGGCTCCCCCTGCCATTCGCCAATATGCAGCGCATGCTGGCCGACAAGATCGAAATTAACCGCTTCGCCATGTGGTAATTCTCCACCAGGCAACCATAATTTTTGTTCGTGACTGACAACCCACCAGCCGCGATCTAATTTTTCAATAATACGATCCATATCTATTGCACTACCTTTGCTTCACTGGCATGTTGTTAACATTATATTTACATTTTGGTGAGCAGATTTAAATCAAAACTAGCGGAGTCAATCATGCTAAACCAGCTGGAAAATCTGACGGAGCGCGTTGGCGGTAGTAATGAACTGGTCGATCGCTGGCTACAAGTGCGTAAGCATCTGCTCGTGGCTTACTACAATCTGGTTGGCCTGAAACCGGGCAAAGAGTCGTTTATGCGGCTAAACGAAAAGGCGCTGGATGACTTTTGCCAAAGTCTGGTGGATTACCTCTCGTCCGGTCATTTTAGTATTTATGAACGCATTATTGGCGAAATGGAAGGCGATACCCCACTTTTAGCCGCCACCCGGCTTTACCCGCAGCTGGAAGCCAATACCCAGCAGATGATGGACTACTACGATACCTGCCTCGAAAACGCCATTGATCATGATAACTACCTTGAATTTCAGCAGGCGCTGTCGGATATCGGCGAGTCGCTGGAAGCGCGTTTCGCCCTGGAAGATAAACTGATCGCCCTCGCCGTCGCCCATCACCTGAGCGATGAGGTGCGCGATAATATTGCCCCGACCGCTTGAGTTGTGCGCAATTAACGAGTAGTTTACCTCCATTCCCCCTCCCCGGAGGGGATGTCATCTTGTCGGAGTGCTTATTTTCCATGTGAAGGCTACATGGAAAAGGCTGAGACCGTTAATTCGGGATCCGCGGAACCTGATCAGGCTAATACCTGCGAAGGGAACAAGAGTAAACTGCTGTTCGCGTCAGTCCGTCAGGGCCGATCGCATCTGTTACTCCATCCGTCGTCTGACAAGCCATGTCCTTTATATCTGGAATGCGCTATGTCTACTACCAAACTGACCCGTCGTGAGCTACGCGAGCACGCGCAGCGATTTATCGATACGCTGGAAGGCGCTGCTTTTCCTAATTCGCGCCGTATCTACATTCAAGGTTCACAAGCGGATATCCGCGTCCCAATGCGTGAAATCCAGCTCAGCCCGACCCTCGTCGGCGGCGATAACGATAACCCCCATTACGAAGCCAACGAACCGATCCCGGTGTATGACACCTCCGGGCCTTATGGCGACCCGGATATTGGCAGTGATGTCCGCCAGGGGCTGGCCAGGCTGCGCCAGCCGTGGATCGACGCACGTAATGACTGCGCCCCGCTCAGCGAACGCAGCTCGGCCTATACCAAAGCGCGGCTGGCCGATGACGGCCTCGATGAGCTGCGCTTCAATAGCCAGCTGACGCCAAAACGCGCCGTTGCCGGCAAATGTGTTACCCAACTGCACTACGCCCGCCAGGGGATCGTCACCCCGGAGATGGAGTTCATCGCCATACGCGAAAACATGGGCCGTGAACGTATTCGCAGCGAAGTTCTGCGCCAGCAGCATGCCGGAGAAGGCTTCGGCGCCCGCCTGCCGGAAAACATTACCCCCGAGTTCGTCCGCGATGAAGTGGCCGCCGGGCGCGCTATCATCCCGGCCAATATCAACCACCCGGAGTCTGAGCCGATGGTTATCGGGCGCAACTTCCTGGTGAAAGTGAATGCTAATATCGGCAACTCGGCGGTGACCTCTTCCATCGAAGAAGAGGTCGAGAAACTGGTCTGGTCTACCCGCTGGGGCGCCGATACGGTGATGGATCTTTCTACCGGCCGCTATATCCACGAAACCCGCGAGTGGATCCTGCGTAACAGTCCGGTCCCCATCGGCACCGTGCCGATTTACCAGGCGCTGGAGAAGGTCAACGGCATCGCCGAGAACCTCACCTGGGAAGTCTTCCGCGATACCCTGCTGGAACAGGCCGAACAGGGAGTCGACTACTTCACCATTCACGCCGGCGTACTGCTGCGCTACGTCCCGATGACCGCGAAGCGTCTGACCGGCATCGTCTCGCGCGGCGGCTCGATCATGGCCAAATGGTGCCTGTCACACCATCAGGAAAACTTCCTCTACCAGCACTTCCACGAAATCTGCGAAATCTGCGCCGCCTATGACGTTTCGCTGTCGCTGGGCGATGGCCTGCGCCCCGGTTCCATTCAGGATGCCAACGACGAAGCACAGTTCTCCGAGCTGCGCACCCTCGGCGAGCTGACGAAAATCGCCTGGGAGTATGACGTGCAGGTGATGATCGAAGGTCCCGGCCACGTGCCGATGCAGATGATCCGCCGCAATATGACCGAAGAGCTGGAGCACTGCCACGAAGCGCCGTTCTACACCCTCGGGCCGCTCACCACCGACATTGCGCCGGGCTACGACCATTTCACTTCCGGCATCGGCGCGGCGATGATCGGCTGGTTCGGCTGCGCCATGCTGTGCTATGTCACGCCGAAAGAGCATCTCGGCTTGCCCAACAAAGAGGATGTGAAGCAGGGGTTGATTACCTACAAAATCGCCGCCCACGCCGCTGACCTGGCGAAAGGCCATCCAGGGGCGCAGATCCGCGATAACGCCATGTCGAAGGCGCGCTTCGAATTCCGCTGGGAAGACCAGTTTAACCTCGCGCTGGATCCGTTCACCGCTCGGGCCTATCACGATGAAACCCTGCCGCAGGAATCCGGCAAAGTTGCCCACTTCTGCTCCATGTGCGGTCCGAAGTTCTGCTCAATGAAGATCACTCAGGAAGTCCGCGACTACGCCGCCAGGCAGGCCATCGACGCCGGCATGGCCGATATGTCGCATCACTTCCGCGCCCGCGGCGGCGAAATCTACCTGAAACAGGAGGAAGTCTGATGTATCAGCCTGATTTTCCACCCGTCCCGTTTCGTCTCGGGCTCTACCCGGTAGTGGACAGCGTGGCGTGGATTGAACGCCTGCTCGAAGCTGGAGTACGCACCCTTCAGTTACGCATCAAGGACCGACGCGACAGCGAGGTGGAGGATGACGTCATCGCCGCCATCGCCCTTGGCCGCCGCTATCACGCCCGGCTGTTCATTAACGATTACTGGCGACTGGCGATCAAGCACCAGGCCTACGGCGTACATCTCGGACAAGAAGATCTGGAAACCACCGATCTGAGCGCCATCCGCAAAGCCGGGCTACGTCTTGGCGTCTCCACCCATGACGATATGGAGATTGATATCGCCCTGGCGGCGCGTCCCTCTTACATCGCTCTGGGTCACGTCTTCCCGACGCAAACCAAACAGATGCCCTCCGCGCCGCAGGGACTCGAGCAGCTTGCCAGACATATCCAACGCCTGGCGGATTACCCCACCGTGGCGATCGGCGGAATTAGCCTTGAAAAGGCCCCGGCGGTGCTGGCGACCGGCGTCGGCAGCATCGCTGTGGTCAGCGCCATCACCCAGGCGGCGGACTGGCGGGCAGCGACCGACCAGCTGCTGGCGCTGGCAGGAGCGGGCGATGAATGATCACGACTTTATGCGCTATAGCCGCCAGCTGCTGCTGGAGGATATTGCCATCGAGGGTCAGCAGAAGCTGTTAGCCAGCCGGGTGCTGATTATCGGCCTTGGCGGGCTGGGCTCCCCGGCGGCGCTCTATCTGGCCGGGGCTGGCGTCGGGACGCTGACCCTGGCCGATGACGACGCCGTGCATCTCAGCAATCTGCAGCGGCAGATCCTGTTCACCAGCGCGGATATCGATCGGCCAAAAGCCGCGGCGGCAAAGACGCGGCTCAGCCAGCTAAATCCGCAGATCACACTGGTTGCGCTCCAGCAGCGCTTAAGCGGCGAGGCGCTGCGCGCCGAGGTGGCGAAAGCGGACGTGGTGCTGGACTGTACCGATAACATGGTCACCCGCCAGGCGATCAATGCCGCCTGCGTGGCCCTCGACATCCCGTTAGTGACCGCCAGCGCCGTCGGCTTCGGCGGTCAGCTGATGGTGCTCACCCCGCCCTGGACACAGGGCTGCTATCGCTGCCTGTGGCCGGATAGCGACGAACCGCAGCGCAACTGCCGCACCGCGGGGATCGTCGGCCCGGTGGTCGGCATGATGGGCACGCTGCAGGCGCTGGAGGCGATTAAGCTGCTCAGCGGCATGACGACGCCGCGCAACACACTGCGGCTGTTCGACGCCCGCACCAGCAGCTGGCGTAACCTGGCGCTACAGCGCTCCCGGGGCTGCCCGGTGTGCGGAGGGCGACATGCAGATCTGGTTTAACGACGAGCCGCTGGCGTGCGCCGACAATCTCAGCGTGAGCGCCCTGCTGACCCAGCTCGAACAGCTGCAGCCGGGCGTCGCGCTGGCGCTCAATCAACACATTCTGCCGCGCGATCGGTGGGAAGATCATCTCTTGCAGGAAGGCGATCGAGTCCTGCTTTTTCAGGTTATCGCTGGAGGCTGACATGTTACGTATTGCAGACAAAACCTTTGAATCCCATCTTTTCACCGGTACCGGCAAATTCGCCGCCCCGGAGGTGATGGTTGAGGCGATTCGCGCCTCGGGCAGCCAGCTGGTCACCCTGGCGATGAAGCGCGTCGATTTACGTCAGCACAATGACGCCATCCTCGCCCCGCTGCTGGCGGCGGGGGTCAGCCTGCTGCCGAATACCTCGGGTGCCAAGACGGCGGAAGAGGCGGTGTTTGCCGCCCGCCTGGCACGGGAGGCTCTGGGCACCCACTGGCTGAAACTGGAGATCCACCCGGACGCCCGCTGGCTGCTGCCCGACCCGATTGAAACCCTGAAAGCGGCGGAGCTGCTGGTCCGCGAAGGGTTCGTGGTGCTGCCCTACTGCGGCGCCGACCCGGTGCTGTGTAAACGACTGGAGGAGGCTGGCTGCGCGGCGGTGATGCCCCTGGGCGCGCCGATCGGCTCAAATCAGGGGCTGGAAACCAAAGCCATGCTGGAGATTATTATCGAACAGGCGACGGTGCCGGTGGTCGTCGACGCCGGCATCGGCGTTCCGAGCCATGCGGCGCAGGCGCTGGAAATGGGCGCGGACGCGGTGCTGGTCAATACCGCTATTGCCGTCGCCGACGATCCCGTGGCCATGGCCCACGCCTTCCGTATGGCGGTCGAGGCCGGCTTGCTGGCCCGTCAGGCCGGACCGGGGGCGCGCAGCGCGCAGGCGCAGGCCACGAGCCCGCTCACCGGATTCCTGGAGGCGCTGGCATGAAAACCTTTAGCGATCGCTGGCGGCAGCTGGAGTGGGACGACATCCGCCTGCGCATCAACAGTAAAACCGCCGCCGATGTCGAACAGGCGCTGGCGGCCAAACAGCTGACCCGCGACGATATGATGGCCCTGCTTTCGCCAGCGGCGGCCGGGTATCTTGAACCTCTGGCCCAGCGCGCGCAGCGGCTTACCCGCCAGCGCTTCGGCAATACCGTCAGCTTCTACGTGCCGCTGTATCTCTCCAACCTGTGCGCCAACGACTGCACCTACTGCGGCTTCTCGATGAGCAATCGCATTAAGCGCAAGACGCTGGATGCCGCCGAGATTGCCCGCGAGTGCGCCGCGATCCGCGACCTGGGTTTTGAGCATCTGCTGCTGGTAACTGGTGAGCATCAGGGCAAGGTGGGAATGGATTATTTCCGCCAGCACCTGCCGGCAATCCGCAGCCAGTTTGCCTCGCTGCAGATGGAGGTACAGCCGCTGGCGACCGACGAGTATGCCGAGCTGAAAACCCTGGGGCTCGACGGGGTGATGGTCTATCAGGAGACCTATCACGAAGGTATGTACGCCCAGCACCATCTGAAAGGGAAAAAACAGGATTTCTTCTGGCGGCTGGATACGCCGGATCGCCTGGGCGAGGCGGGGATCGATAAGATCGGCCTTGGCGCGCTGATCGGCCTTTCCGACAGCTGGCGAGTGGACTGCTTTATGGTCGCTGAGCACCTGTTGTGGCTGCAGCAACGCTACTGGCGCAGCCGCTATTCGGTCTCCTTCCCGCGTCTGCGTCCCTGCGCCGGCGGCATTGAACCAGCCTCGCTAATGGATGAACGTCAGCTGGTGCAGACCATCTGCGCCTTCCGCCTGCTGGCGCCGGAGGTTGAGCTGTCGCTATCCACCCGCGAATCCCCCTGGTTCCGCGACCGGGTGATCCCGCTGGCGATCAATAACGTCAGCGCCTTCTCCAAAACCCAGCCCGGGGGTTACGCCGACGATCATCCGGAGCTTGAGCAGTTCGCGCCGCACGATGGCCGTCGACCTGAAGAAGTCGCCAGCGCGCTGGCTGCCCGCGGACTGCAGCCGGTATGGAAAGACTGGGACAGCTGGCTGGGACGCGCCTCGCAAACCTCATGATGAACAGTGTAAGTGCCTGATATTTTTGCGCGCCTGCACGAGAGATGAAAAACTGAGGCTGGCCCGCCAGGCGCCCTTTTTCTATTCTGCCCGGGTCAGCAGCGGACGCTGACCAGGGCGAACCTTTTCTTCCTCATTTTCGCCCTGCCTCTCCGCGCTGAACGAGGGCCTGTGCATTATCGCCGAATATAAATCACGATACATGAAGGCCTCAGAGTTATAATTGAGCAATAGTTAACTGATTCGATCGGCAGGCGCCGCAGTCACAACCTGCGTTCGGACCCATGGTTTATACATCCGGGACGATTAACGATTCATGGCTCTACACAACAGAAAGCTCTCTTTCACGACGCCGATCGTCGTGGGGTTTGCCGGCATCTTGCTCAGTTTTATGCTGATCGCTATTTTTGTCACCCTGGCGCAGCGGAAAGATTTTCTTGAAGATTATCACGACATTAACCGCAACTTTACCCACAACCTGGCGATCAACTATACGGAAACCCTGCTGCGGGAAAATGATTTTATCCTTGGGCGCGCGGTCGCCTTCTTTGCCCGCAATGACGAACTGAATCGCGCAGTCAATGTGGAGCCGGAGAAAGGATTAACGACGCTGATGCAGTTACAGAACATGATGCCGAGCGTCTCATCCATCTCACTGGCGGATACCGAGGGCCACTATCTGCGCGCCCCGGAGGTGCTGGAAAATGAAGACAGCCGGGCTTTCGATCCCAGAACGCGGCCCTGGTTTATCAAACAGGCGGAAGCCAGCACCTTCAGCCACTACACCAGCCCATATATGGATTTTTTTACCCACCATCCGACGATTACCATTTTCAAACCCATCATCACCCCGGAAGGGAAACTCAAGGGCAGCCTGGCCTTTCATCTTGATCTCACCTCCATGGGCTTCGCGCTGCGTCAGATGGTGGCCCCCGTACAGGGCGAGTTTTTTGTGGTACAGCGTGATGGCAAAGTGGTCCTGCACTCCGACCCTGGTGCGCTGTTTAAACCCTTCGTCAGCAATGAGCTGATGGATAAAATGACCAGCGGCGAGGGGCAGCTTTACGATCCCGGAAGCGACACCTGGTATTACTATTACTCCTTTACCAATCCCGACTGGTTTGTGATTTTCCGTGTTGATAACACCACCCTGGTCAATCTGACGCGCCATGAAACCAATTTAGTGATCGGCGGTTTTGCCCTCGCGGCGATCATCATCATCCTGTTCGGCCTTTATCTGCGTCATGCCTCCCGCACCGTGCTGATGAATATCATCAATGCGATTAAAACCGGCGACGTCAAACGCGCCCCCCGCCTCGAGGCGATGCTGAGTAAAGCCATTGAAACCAATAAGCAGCGCGAGCTGACCTACGTCCGCCAGGCGACCATCGACGCGCTCACCGGCTGCAAGAACCGCCGCGCCTTCGATAGCGATATTGCCGCGCTGATGAACGATCATCAGCCGTTCGCCCTCGCGCTGGTCGATATCGATAACTTCAAATCGATCAACGACACCTGGGGTCACCTCAACGGCGATATCGTTCTGCGAAACGTCGCCCGCGAAGGACTTCAGGTCCTCCAGCCGCTGGAGATATCCCTCTATCGCTATGGTGGCGAAGAGTTCGCGGTGGTCTTTCCTGCCGAACATATTGATAACGCCCGCACGCTGCTGGAAACATGGCGGGTAAACGTCGAACGGCGCACCTGGCGCGAAGATGGCCTGACGGTCACCTTCAGCGCCGGGCTGGGGGAATGGAACATGGAGCCGCTGGATAAGCTGGTGGTGAGCGTCGATGAAGCGCTGTACAAAGCCAAACAGCAGGGTAAAAACCGCATCCTGCGCGCCTAGGTCTTCAGCGCCGCAACCGCCCACTTCGGTGGGCTTTTTTATTTTTTTCGGCAAAAATGAAACCGGTTTCAATTTTTGTGTGATGACTTACACACAATCACGGTAAAGCGGTTGTCGCATCGCCAGGGCCGCGATAAAGATAGGACATCACGGAACACAAGGGCCACTGACTATGAAGAATATCGTTTTGTGCTGTGCCGCCGGTATGTCTACCAGCATGCTGGTTCAGCGTATGCAAGATGCCGCGCAGAAGAAAGGTGTTGAAGTCTCCATCAAGGCCGTACCGGTCGCCGAGTTTAAAGATAATCTGGCCGCCGCCGACATTATTCTGCTCGGCCCGCAGGTGAAATATGAACAGGCGAAGCTGCAGGCGCTGGCCGACCCGTTCGGCAAAAAGGTCGCCGTGATCGATATGATGGACTACGGCATGATGAAAGGTGATGCCGTTCTGGATAAAGCCCTTAAGATGCTGGAGTAATCGATGGAAGATTTAGAAACGATCATCATGGAGCTGCTGGTTAACGCGGGTTCTGCGCGCAGCGCGGCGCTCACGGCGCTACAGCTGGCGCGGAAAGGCGATTTTGCCGCAGCGGAGCAGGCCATGGCCGAGTCCCATGAGTTCGTCAAACATGCGCATAAAATTCAGACCCAGCTTATCGGCCTGGATGAAGGCAGCGGTAAGTTACCGGTCAACCTGATCACCGTGCATTCTCAGGACCATCTGATGAACGCCATGGTCATTCAGGATCTGGCGACCGATATGATTGAACTATACCGTCGCCTGCCCCTCGCACAATAATCTCTCGAATTTAACGGGCGTCGCTGCCGGCGCCCGTCCCCGCTTACAGAAAGCCGTACATCGCCGCGAATACCCAGCCAAACACGCAGGAGACGCCAACGCCGATGAGCCCGGGCAGGATAAAGCTGTGGTTAATCACAAAGCGGCCAATATGGGTGGTCCCTGAGCGGTCAAACTGGATCGCCGCCAGATCGCTTGGGTAGGTCGGCAGTATATAGTAGCCATAGCAGGCCGGCGCAGAAGCCACGATATAGGCCGGGTCAACGCCGATGGCCAGGGCCACCGGCACAATCGCCGCCAGCGCTGCCGCCTGCGAGTTCACAAACTTCGAAACCAGCAGCAGAACGATGGCATAGGCCCATGGATACTCTTTGACCATCTCCCCGAGTACGCCTTTAATCTCGGTCATGTGCGCGCCAAACATGGTCTCCGCCATCCAGGCGATGCCGTACACCGCGACGATAGCGATCATTCCCGAACGAAAGACCTCATTTTTGGAAATCGATGCCGGGTTGGTTTTAGTAATGATGATAATCAGCGCCCCGGAAAGCAGCATAAACATCTGGATCACCAGCACCATCGACAGCGGTTTACCGTCAAAGGCCGGACGCAGTTCAGAGAAGGCGCCAAGCAGCGCCACCACAGCGATGGAGGCCAGAAAAATCCACATCGCTATCCAGTTGCTGGTGGGCAGCTTTTTATCCAGCAGCGTCGCCGTATCGCCATAGACGTAATGGCGGTTCTCCGGTACCGCAATAAACGCCTGGAAGGCTTCGTCTTTATCCAGATCTTTGCCGCGGAACCAGCTGAAGATGCCGATCGCTAAAATGCCCAGCAGCGTGGACGGAATGGTTATCGCCAGCAGATCGAGAAACTCCAGATGTTTACCGTTAAAGGTAAAATTCCCCAGCATCGCCACCAGCGAAACCACCGCCACCGAGACCGGGCTGGCGATGATCCCCATCTGGGCGCCAATGGAGCTGGCGGCCATCGGACGCTCCGGGCGAATGTTATTCTTGATCGCCACATCGTAGATAATCGGCAGGATGGTATACACCACGTGACCGGTACCGCAGAGGATGGTCAGCGTGCAGGTGACGAAAGGCGCCACAATAGAGACATATTTTGGGTTACGCCGCAGCAGCTTCTCAGCAATCTGCAGCATGACATCCAGACCGCCGGATGCCTGCAGCGTCGCCGAGGCCGCCACCACCGCAATGATCACCAGCATCACATCAACCGGCGGTTTGCCCGGCTGGAGATGAAAAACAAAAACGAGGATCACCAAACCGATGCCGCCCAGCAGCCCCAGCGCAATACCGCCTTTTCGGGCACCATAAAACAGACAAATTAAGATAATAATGAGTTGTATCGCGAATTCCATGCAGCCCCCAGAGCCTGTCCGCTCAGACCTAAAGTAATGATCCATACCTGTCTGCCGGGGTTATTTCTGCGCCTTGTTGGGGGAAGCATGAGATGCAGCGATCCCTCTCCAGAGCCGTCGCGCCGAAGATAAAGCAGCAGCAGTAATCCCATGATTCATCAGGTATTTTGAATATATCCTCTTTGAATTGATTATTTTTTGATATGAGTAGAAGTTTTACCCATATATAAAGAAAGGTTTTTTGAGGTGATAGATTAATGGATATTTTGTATGAATTAATTGCTAAAAAATTGCAGCCTGGATATGGCGTAAATGTAATTAAAGACGGGTACCGCGGAGAACAGGCAATAAAAAAGCCGGTCAGGAAACCTGACCGGCTTTTCAGCAGTACATCAACGATTAATCGTTGTCAGAACCGCCCAGACCTGCGTTCAGCAGCTCTGCCAGGTTGGCAGATGCTTCTTCCACGCTCACCTGCGGTGCCGCCGGCAGTTCGCCAGCAGCGCGACGGCGCATACGATCCTGGTGGTACGCATAACCGGTACCGGCCGGGATCAGACGACCCACGATGACGTTCTCTTTCAGACCGCGCAGTTCGTCGCGTTTGCCCGCAACGGCTGCTTCGGTCAGCACGCGAGTGGTCTCCTGGAACGATGCCGCGGAGATGAAGGACTCGGTGGCCAGAGACGCTTTGGTGATACCCAGCAGATCGCGGGAGAACGTTGCGCCCACTTTGCCGTTCGCTTCCAGTTCGCGGTTCGCGATCTTGACGCGGGAGTATTCCACCTGCTCGCCTTCGAGGAAGTCGGAGCTGCCTGCGCTTTCGATGGTGGCTTTACGCAGCATCTGACGAACGATAACTTCGATGTGTTTATCGTTAATCTTAACGCCCTGCAGACGGTATACGTCCTGGACTTCGTTAACAATGTAACGGGTCACAGCATGTACGCCACGCAGACGCAGAATGTCGTGCGGCGCTTCCGGACCGTCGGAAACCACGTCACCACGTTCTACACGTTCACCTTCAAACACGTTGAGCTGACGCCATTTCGGAATCATCTCTTCGTACGGTTCGCTACCGTCTACCGGGGTGATAACCAGGCGACGTTTCCCTTTGGTTTCTTTACCGAAGGAAATGATACCGCTGATTTCAGCCAGGATTGCCGGCTCTTTCGGACGACGTGCTTCGAACAGGTCCGCAACGCGCGGCAGACCACCGGTGATGTCCTTGGTACCGCCGGATTCCTGCGGAATACGCGCCAGGGTGTCACCAGAGCTGATCTGTACGCCATCTTCCAGCTGAACAATCGCTTTACCCGGCAGGAAGTACTGAGCAGGCATATCGGTACCTGGGATCAGAACGTCGTTGCCCTGAGCATCAACGATTTTCAGCGCCGGACGCAGATCTTTACCACCTGCGGTACGTTCTGCAGAGTCCAGAACCACCAGCGAAGACAGACCGGTCAGTTCGTCGGTCTGACGAGTAATGGTCTGGCCGTCGATCATGTCAGTGAAGCGGATGAAACCACTCACTTCGGTGATAACCGGCATGGTGTGCGGATCCCAGTTTGCGACGGTTTCACCGCCGGCAACCTGCTCACCGTCGCCTTTCGCCATAACCGCACCGTAAGGCACTTTATAGCTCTCTTTGGTACGACCGAATTCGTCGATCAGTTTCAGCTCGGTGTTACGGGAAGTGATAACCAGTTTACCGCTGGAGTTCACAACCGACTTCGCGTTGCTGAGCTTGATGCTACCTTTGTTTTTCACCTGGATGCTGGATTCAGCAGCCGCACGAGATGCCGCACCACCGATGTGGAACGTACGCATCGTCAGCTGTGTACCCGGCTCACCGATGGACTGTGCCGCGATAACGCCGATAGCCTCACCTTTGTTGATGATGTGGCCACGCGCCAGGTCACGACCATAGCAGTGCGCACATACACCAAAGTCGGTGTCACAGGATACAACGGAACGCACTTTCACGGAGTCAACGGAGTTCGCTTCCAGCAGGTCACACCAGTGCTCGTGCAGCAGCGTGTTGCGTGGAACCAGAATATCCGCGGTACCCGGCTTCAGCACGTCTTCCGCAGTCACACGACCCAGTACGCGATCGCGCAGCGGCTCTTTAACGTCGCCACCTTCGATAACCGGCGTCATGGTGATGCCTTCCAGGGTGCCGCAGTCGTCTTCAGTGACGACCAGGTCCTGGGCAACGTCGACCAGACGACGAGTCAGGTAACCGGAGTTCGCTGTTTTCAGTGCGGTATCCGCCAGACCTTTACGCGCACCGTGCGTGGAGATGAAGTACTGGAGTACGTTCAGACCTTCACGGAAGTTCGCGGTGATCGGCGTTTCGATGATGGAGCCATCCGGCTTCGCCATCAGACCACGCATACCGGCCAGCTGACGAATCTGTGCAGCAGAACCACGCGCACCGGAGTCGGCCATCATGTAGATGCTGTTGAAGGAAACCTGCTGCTCTTCCTGACCGTCACGGTTAATCACGGTTTCGGTTTGCAGGTTATCCATCATCGCTTTGGATACACGATCGTTCGCCGCAGCCCAGATATCGATAACTTTGTTGTAGCGTTCGCCCGCGGTCACCAGACCGGACTGGAACTGTTCCTGAATCTCAGCAACTTCCGCTTCCGCTTCGCTGATGATTTCGTATTTTTTCTCCGGGATGACCATGTCATCGATACCAACGGATGCACCTGAACGCGCTGCGTAAGCAAAGCCGGTGTACATCGTCTGGTCCGCGAAAATAACGGTCGGTTTCAGGCCCAGAATACGGTAACAGGTGTTCAGCATCTTGGAGATCGCTTTCTTACCGAGCGCCTGGTTCACGATAGAGAACGGCAGACCTTTCGGTACGATCATCCACAGAATGGCACGGCCAATGGTCGTGTCTTTCAGGCTGGTTTTCGCGACAAACTCACCATTGTCGTCTTTTTCGTATTCAGTGATACGCACTTTAACGCGCGCATGCAGAGAGGCCAGGCCGGCGCGATAAATACGCTCAGCTTCTTTCGGGCCAGTCAGCACCATGCCTTCGCCTTTGGCGTTAACACTGTCACGGGTCATGTAGTACAGACCCAGTACAACGTCCTGAGACGGAACGATGATTGGTTCGCCGTTTGCCGGGGACAGGATGTTGTTGGTAGACATCATCAGCGCACGCGCTTCCAGCTGGGCTTCCAGCGTCAGCGGTACGTGAACAGCCATCTGGTCACCATCGAAGTCGGCGTTGTATGCCGCACAAACCAGCGGGTGCAGCTGGATGGCTTTACCTTCGATCAGAACCGGTTCGAATGCCTGAATACCCAGACGGTGCAGGGTCGGCGCACGGTTCAGCAGAACCGGGTGTTCGCGGATCACTTCGTCCAGGATATCCCAAACGACAGCTTCTTCGCGCTCAACCATCTTCTTAGCGGCTTTGATGGTGGTGGCCAGGCCACGCAGTTCCAGCTTGCCGTAGATGAACGGTTTGAACAGCTCCAGCGCCATTTTCTTCGGCAGACCGCACTGATGCAGACGCAGGTATGGACCTACGGTGATAACAGAACGACCGGAGTAGTCAACGCGCTTACCGAGCAGGTTCTGACGGAAACGACCCTGTTTACCTTTGATCATATCGGCCAAAGATTTCAGAGGACGTTTGTTAGAACCGGTGATCGCACGACCGCGACGACCGTTGTCCAGCAGGGCATCTACTGCTTCCTGCAGCATACGTTTTTCGTTGCGTACGATGATGTCCGGCGCAGCCAGATCCAGCAGACGTTTCAGACGGTTGTTACGGTTGATCACGCGACGATACAGATCGTTGAGGTCAGACGTCGCGAAACGACCGCCATCCAGCGGAACCAGCGGACGCAGATCTGGCGGCAGTACCGGCAGAACGGTCAGGATCATCCACTCCGGCTTGTTGCCAGACTGTACGAAGGCTTCCAGCAGCTTAATGCGCTTGGTCAGCTTTTTACGCTTGGTTTCGGAGTTGGTTTCGTTCAGCTCTTCACGCAGCTGCTCGCACTCCTGCTCCAGATCCATATTGCGCAGCAGCGCCTGGATCGCTTCCGCACCCATCTTCGCGTCGAATTCGTCACCGAACTCTTCCAGCGCGTCCAGGTACTGTTCTTCCGTCAGAATCTGGTTGCGTTCGAGGTTGGTCATGCCACCTTCGATAACCACATAGGATTCAAAGTACAGTACACGTTCGATATCGCGCAGCGGCATATCCAGCAGCAGGCCGATACGGGACGGCAGAGATTTCAGGAACCAGATGTGGGCAGTCGGACATGCCAGCTCGATGTGGCCCATGCGCTCACGACGCACTTTAGTCTGGGTCACTTCAACGCCGCACTTCTCACAGATCACACCGCGGTGTTTCAGGCGCTTGTACTTACCGCACAGGCACTCATAGTCTTTTACCGGCCCAAAGATACGGGCGCAGAAAAGGCCGTCACGCTCAGGTTTGAACGTACGGTAGTTAATGGTTTCCGGCTTTTTAACTTCACCGAAAGACCATGAACGGATCATGTCTGGCGAAGCCAGAGCAATTTTGATCGCATCAAACTCTTCGGTTTTAGTTTGCGCTTTCAGAAACTTTAATAAGTCTTTCACGGATTTGCTCCCGTCGGAGTTAGCACATTCCGCTGCCGGGCGTTAACCCGGCAGCAGTGACCTGTTTGAGCGAGAATTACTCGTCTTCCAGTTCGATGTTGATGCCCAGCGAGCGAATTTCTTTCAACAGTACGTTGAAGGATTCCGGCATGCCCGGTTCCATCTGGTGATTGCCGTCCACGATGTTTTTATACATCTTAGTACGACCGTTCACGTCATCAGACTTAACGGTGAGCATTTCCTGCAGGGTGTAAGCTGCGCCGTATGCTTCCAGCGCCCACACTTCCATCTCACCGAAGCGCTGACCACCGAACTGCGCCTTACCACCCAGCGGCTGCTGAGTAACCAGGCTGTAAGAACCGGTGGAACGCGCGTGCATTTTGTCGTCGACCAGGTGGTTCAGTTTCAGCATGTACATGTAACCCACGGTTACCGGACGCTCGAACTGCTCACCGGTGCGGCCGTCGAACAGGGTGATCTGACCGGAAGTCGGCAGGTCGCCCAGCTGCAGCAGCGCTTTAATTTCCGCTTCTTTCGCACCGTCGAACACCGGCGTTGCGATCGGCATACCTTTACGCAGGTTTTCAGCCAGACGCAGAACTTCTTCATCACTGAAGGTATTCAGGTCAACTTTCTGACGAACGTCAGCGCCCAGATCGTAGGCACGCTGGATGAACTCGCGCAGTTTCGCGACTTCCTGCTGCTGTTTCAGCATGGCGTTGATCTTATCGCCGATGCCTTTCGCAGCCATACCCAGGTGAGTTTCCAGGATCTGACCGATGTTCATACGAGACGGTACGCCCAGCGGGTTGAGGACGATATCTACCGGCGTACCGTTAGCATCGTGCGGCATATCTTCGATCGGGTTGATCTTAGAGATAACACCCTTGTTACCGTGACGACCCGCCATCTTGTCACCAGGCTGGATACGGCGTTTAACGGCCAGGTATACCTTAACAATCTTCAGCACGCCCGGTGCCAGATCGTCGCCTTGGGTGATTTTGCGGCGTTTCGCTTCGAGTTTTTTCTCGAACTCGTGTTTCAGTTCGTCGTACTGCTCAGCCAGCTGTTCCAGCTGATTTTGTTTCTCTTCGTCGGTCAGGCCCAGTTCCAGCCAGCGATCGCGCGGCAGTTTGTCGAGCTTCTCAGCTTCAACGCCACCGGAGACCAGCACCGCGTAGATACGACTGAACAGACCGGCTTCGAGGATCTGCAGTTCTTCAGACAGGTCTTTTTTGGCCTGCTTCAGCTGCATCTCTTCGATTTCCAGCGCACGTTTGTCTTTTTCTACGCCGTCACGGGTAAAGACCTGAACGTCGATAACGGTACCAGAGACACCGTTCGGTACGCGCAGAGAGGAGTCTTTAACGTCAGACGCTTTCTCACCGAAGATCGCACGCAGCAGTTTCTCTTCCGGCGTCAGCTGGGTTTCACCTTTCGGCGTAACCTTACCAACCAGAATGTCGCCGCCGGTCACTTCCGCACCGATATAAACGATACCGGACTCATCCAGTTTGGAGAGCGCAGCTTCACCCAC
This sequence comes from Klebsiella sp. GG_Kp173, assembly GCF_040062415.1. Lineage (NCBI taxonomy): Bacteria > Pseudomonadati > Pseudomonadota > Gammaproteobacteria > Enterobacterales > Enterobacteriaceae > Klebsiella > Klebsiella sp. GG_Kp173. The sequence continues at coordinate 6,979 of NZ_JBEAFZ010000018.1, read as the reverse complement.
GTTCGGGATGTCAGCGGTGATCTCTTCCGGCCCCAGCTTGGTGTCACGGGACACACAGGCCAGTTCCTGAATGTGGATAGTGGTGAAACGGTCTTCCTGGACAACACGCTCGGAAACGAGGATGGAGTCTTCGAAGTTGTAGCCGTTCCACGGCATGAACGCTACGCGCATGTTCTGACCCAGCGCCAGCTCACCGAGGTCGGTGGACGGGCCGTCGGCCAGCACGTCGCCGCGCTCAATAGGTTCGCCCAGGGACACGCAAGGCATCTGGTTGATGCAGGTGTTCTGGTTAGAACGGGTGTACTTAGTCAGGTTATAGATGTCGATACCTGCTTCGCCCGGGTACATCTCGTCTTCGTTAACTTTGATAACGATACGGGAAGCATCCACGTACTGAACGGTACCGCCACGTTTAGCCACCGCAGTAACACCGGAGTCGACGGCCACAGCACGTTCCATACCGGTACCAACCAGCGGCTTATCAGCGCGCAGAGTCGGAACGGCCTGACGTTGCATGTTCGCACCCATCAATGCACGGTTGGCGTCATCGTGTTCCAGGAACGGGATCAGGGACGCACCGACGGATACCACCTGCTGGGTGGATACGTCCATGTAGTCAACCTGGTCACGGCTGAACAAGCTGGATTCGCCTTTGCTACGGCAGGTCACCAGGTCTTCTACGAAGTGGCCGTTTTCATCCAGGTTGGAGTTCGCCTGAGCGATAACGTAGTTGCCTTCTTCGATAGCAGACAGGTAGTGAATTTCGTCAGTAACCACACCGTCGGTCACTTTACGATACGGCGTCTCAAGGAAGCCATATTCGTTGGTCTGCGCGTACACGGACAGGGAGTTGATCAGACCGATGTTCGGACCTTCAGGCGTTTCGATTGGACATACGCGACCATAGTGAGTCGGGTGTACGTCTCGAACTTCGAAGCCTGCGCGCTCACGGGTCAGACCGCCTGGGCCGAGTGCGGAGATACGACGTTTGTGCGTGATCTCAGACAGCGGGTTGTTCTGGTCCATAAACTGAGACAGCTGGCTGGAACCAAAGAACTCTTTCACTGCTGCGGAAATCGGCTTGGCGTTGATCATATCCTGAGGCATCAGGGTATCCAGATCGCCCAGAGACAGACGCTCTTTCACCGCACGCTCTACACGTACCAGGCCAACGCGGAACTGGTTCTCCGCCATTTCGCCAACGGAACGGATACGACGGTTACCGAGGTGGTCGATATCGTCCACTTCGCCTTTACCGTTACGGATATCGATGAGCTTCTTCATCACTTCAATGATGTCGTCTTTGCTCAGGATACCGGAACCTTCGATTTCGTCGCGCAGCAGAGAACGGTTGAACTTCATACGACCAACCGCGGACAGATCGTAGCGGTCTTCGGAGAAGAACAGGTTCTCAAACAGGCTTTCAGCGGCTTCACGAGTCGGCGGCTCGCCAGGGCGCATCATGCGGTAGATTTCTACCAGCGCGCTCAGACGATCGTTAGTCGGGTCGACGCGTACCGTTTCAGAGATGTATGGACCGTGGTCCAGATCGTTAGTGAACAGCGTTTCGATGCGCTTGTGGCCAGACTGGCTCAGCTTAGCCAGCAGATCCAGGCTCAGCTCCATGTTCGCCGGGCAGATCAGTTCGCCAGTCGCTTCATCGATATAGTCTTTAGCCGCCACTTTGCCCGCGATATATTCAACCGGCACTTCGATATGCTTGATATCGTCTTTTTCCAGCTGACGGATATGACGAGCCGTGATGCGACGGCCTTTCTCAACGTACACTTTGCCGTTGGCTTCGATATCGAAGGAGGCGGTTTCGCCGCGCAGACGCTCCGGAATCAGCTCCATCTGCAGCTTGTTGTCGCGAATTTCAAAGACCACTTTTTCGAAGAACAGGTCAAGGATCTGCTCAGTGGTGTAATTCAGCGCGCGCAGGATGATGGTAGCCGGCAGCTTACGACGACGGTCGATACGAACGAACAGGTTGTCTTTCGGGTCGAATTCGAAGTCCAGCCAGGAACCACGGTAAGGAATGATGCGTGCGTTATACAGAACCTTACCGGATGAGTGAGTCTTACCTTTGTCACTGTCAAAGAAGACGCCCGGGCTACGGTGCAGCTGAGAAACGATAACACGCTCGGTACCGTTGATGACAAAGGTACCGTTGTCGGTCATGAGCGGGATTTCGCCCATGTAGACTTCTTGTTCTTTAATGTCTTTGACGGTGCCTTCCGGCGCTTCGCGCTCGTAGATCACCAGACGCAGTTTTACGCGCAGCGGTGCAGAGTAAGTCACGCCACGGATCTGACATTCTTTAACGTCAAAAACCGGTTCGCCCAGACGGTAGCTGACGTATTGCAGCTCGGAATTACCGCTGTAGCTCTGAATTGGGAATACGGAACGGAAAGCAGCTTCCAGACCATACTGCCCTTCAGGATCTTGCTCGATAAACTTCTGGAACGAGTCAAGCTGGATAGAAAGGAGATATGGCACATCCAGAACTTGTGGACGTTTACCAAAATCCTTACGAATACGTTTTTTCTCGGTATAGGAGTAAACCATAGGGTTCCTCAGCTCGCTGACAAGTCGACCCATCTGCCCGCAGAGGGCAGTTTTTTATGCAACACTATTTTGTTGACCGGAAAATGGAACACTTTCCGCAATGCCTGTTGCTATCACGCTTAAACCATTTCATTGCGATTTACACAGCCCAGGAACCCTAACCTGTCGCAGTATATTAAGTCGTCGATAGAAACAAGCATTGAGAGGCAAACCAGTAGTCAAACAGCGTGAAACGCTACTGGCGCCTTACAGCGCAAAAAGGCTGGTGACCAAAAAGTCACCAGCCTCAGCCTGATTTCTCAGGCTGCAACCGGAAGGGTTGGCTTATTTAACTTCAACTTCAGCGCCAGCTTCTTCCAGAGATTTTTTCAGAGCTTCAGCGTCGTCTTTGCTGATGCCTTCTTTCAGTGCAGCCGGAGCAGATTCTACCAGGTCTTTAGCTTCTTTCAGACCCAGGCCAGTCGCGCCACGTACTGCTTTGATAACAGCAACTTTGTTAGCGCCAGCAGCTTTCAGAATTACGTCGAATTCAGTTTTTTCTTCAGCAGCTTCAACCGGGCCAGCAGCTACAGCTACAGCAGCAGCAGCGGAAACACCGAATTTTTCTTCCATTGCAGAGATCAGCTCAACAACGTCCATTACGGACATAGCGGATACTGCTTCAATGATTTGATCTTTAGTGATAGACATTTAAATTGTTCCTGAATATCAGAATAAGTTTATACGTAAGCGAATGCTTTACAAAGATAACTGCGATTAAGCAGCTTCTTTCGCATCGCGTACAGCAGCCAGAGTACGAACCAGTTTGCCAGCCGAAGCTTCTTTCATGGTTGCCATCAGGCGTGCAATTGCTTCTTCGTAGGTCGGCAGAGTTGCCAGGCGGTCGATCTGCGACGCCGGGATCAGCTCACCTTCAAAGGCAGCGGCTTTGACCTCAAATTTTGCATTCGCTTTCGCGAACTCTTTGAACAGACGAGCAGCAGCGCCCGGGTGTTCCATAGAGTATGCAATCAGGGTCGGACCAACAAACGTGTCTTTCAGGCACTCGAACTGAGTACCTTCAACGACGCGGCGCAGCAGGGTGTTACGAACAACACGCATGTATACGCCAGCTTCACGACCTGCTTTACGCAGTTCAGTCATTTTATCTACAGTTACGCCACGGGAATCCGCAACTACTGCAGACAGCGCGCCTTTGGCTACTTCGCTGACTTCAGCAACAATCGCTTGTTTGTCTTGAAGATTTAAAGCCATTAGCTTTGCTCCTGGATGTTTGCCAGAGCCTATGCTCTGGAACTCACTTCACTCAATTCAACGAAAAGAGCGTCTAAATACGGTGAGCAGAAACAAGCCAGAATATCCAAAAATAATCTTAGCGTTCTGTCACCGTCTACGCAGGGCATTAAGTTTCTTGCGAAACACCTGCGGTCTTCGACGGAGGTCTGGATAGGCCAGACTCCAACGAACAATTCGGTTACCTGCTAACCTTAGTTAGCAAACGTGGGCGAAGATTGTAGACAAAATCACCGCCCACGTAAAGGCATTAGTTTGCAGAAGCGTTCAGGCCAGCCTGATCTACTGCAACACCTGCACCCATGGTGGTGGAGATGCTAACTTTCTTGATGTACACGCCTTTCGCCTGAGTCGGTTTTGCTTTTTTCAGCGCAACCAGCAGAGCTTCCAGGTTTTCTTTCAGTTTGTCAGCGTCAAAGTCCACTTTACCGATGGTGGTGTGGATGATGCCGTTTTTGTCGTTACGGTAACGAACCTGACCTGCTTTCGCGTTTTTAACCGCTTCAGCAACGTTCGGAGTTACGGTACCCACTTTCGGGTTCGGCATCAGGCCACGCGGACCCAGAACCTGGCCCAGCTGGCCAACAACGCGCATTGCATCCGGGGAAGCAATAACAACGTCAAAGTTCATTTCGCCTTTTTTGATCTGCTCAGCCAGATCTTCCATACCTACCAGCTCAGCGCCTGCAGCTTTAGCAGCTTCAGCGTTTGCGCCCTGGGTAAATACGGCTACGCGAACGGAACGGCCAGTACCGTGCGGCAGTACAGTTGCGCCACGGACGTTCTGGTCAGATTTACGAGCGTCGATGCCGAGGTTAACGGCAACGTCTACGCTTTCGGTAAATTTAGCGGTGGCCAGCTCTTTCAGCAGAGCGATGGCTTCGTTGATGTCGTACTGTTTAGTTGCATCAACTTTCTCACGGATCACGCGCATGCGCTTGGTCAGTTTAGCCATTTCTTAGTCCTCCACTACCAGGCCCATGGAACGTGCAGTACCTTCGATGGAGCGAGTCATCGCTTCAATGTCGGCACCAGTCATGTCGGCAGCTTTGGTCTGCGCGATTTCCTGCAGCTGAGCGCGGGAGATTTTACCCACTTTATCTTTGTTCGGCTTACCGGAACCAGACTTGATGCCTGCAGCTTTCTTCAGCAGAACAGCAGCCGGCGGAGTCTTGGTAACAAAGGTAAAGGAACGGTCAGCGTAAACGGTGATAACAACCGGGATCGGCAGACCTTTCTCCAGGGAATCAGTTTTGGCGTTGAACGCTTTGCAGAATTCCATGATGTTCACGCCCTGCTGACCCAGTGCTGGGCCGACCGGCGGGCTCGGGTTCGCCATACCAGCTGCAACCTGCAGCTTGACGTAGGCTTGGACTTTCTTAGCCATTCTTAAATCCTCAAATTGGGTATTAACGCTTCAGAGAAGCTCCCCGTGATTAAACATCGTTTTACGGGCCGGGCCCATAAAAACAAAAGGCGCGAAATTGTATGCCAATTTCGCGCCCTATGCAACGATTAAATCGCTGCTTTTTTGATCGCCGGCTTACGCCTTCTCAACCTGGCTGAAGTCCAGTTCTACCGGAGTCGCACGACCGAAGATAGAAACGGAAACTTTCAGGCGGGACTTCTCATAGTCCACTTCTTCAACCACACCGTTAAAGTCAGCGAACGGACCGTCGTTAACGCGAACCATTTCGCCCGGTTCAAACAGCGTTTTCGGACGCGGCTTATCGCCAACCTGCTGCAGACGATTCATGATGGCGTCGACTTCTTTGTCGCTGATCGGCGCCGGACGGTCAGAGGTACCGCCGATGAAGCCCATCACGCGCGGCACGCTGCGCACCAGGTGCCAGCTTGCGTCGTTCATGACCATCTGGACCAGAACGTAGCCTGGGAAGAATTTACGTTCGCTTTTGCGACGCTGGCCGCCACGGATCTCAACCACTTCTTCGGTCGGGACCATGACTTCGCCAAATAACTCTTCCATGTTGTGTAATTTGATATGTTCACGCAGCGACGTGGCTACGCGACCTTCAAAACCGGAAAACGCCTGAACGACGTACCAGCGCTTTTTAGGAGCTTCAGACATCTCAGAACCTCAGGCCAGTGATAAAGGAGACCAGGCGAACCAGAATACCATCCAGTCCCCACAGGATCAGTGACATTACTGCAGTCACAGCAGCAACAATCAGCGTAGTATGCAGCGTTTCCTGGCGAGTCGGCCAAATCACTTTACGAACTTCGGTTCTCGCTTCGCGAGCAAAAGCAACGGTCGCCTTACCTTTCGTCGTCAACAGCGCGACGCCACCGGCAGCAGCAATAAGAATAACCACGGCCAGCGCACGCACCGCCAGCATAATGTCGCGATAAAGGAAGTTGCCCACGATCGCCACGATCAGCAGCACGGCAACGATAATCCACTTCATCGCTTCCAGGCCGCGCCCGCTCCCTTGAGCTTCGGTATTCGCACTCATAAACCAACCTGTCAGAAGTATTCTACAAACAATTTCACCCCGCGGGGGCGAGGCGATCCAAACCGAAATTAAGTTTCGGATTATACACTTAACTATTCAAATTGCTTCAACGCTGACGGCTCTGTCGCCCCTGCCCTGCTAACGCAAAGGAGGATGCTGATTGCCGTCGCACTATCGCTCGAATGGTTTGGTGTATAAACGCCCTCTTCAGAGCCTGTCTCAGCAATGATTATGACAAATAAAATCACTGATGAGCCAGGTTCTGGTGTGAAAGCGTGCAAAAAGGGCATCAAATGATGCCCTTTTATTGCGCATTGCGTCAAATGTTATCAGCGATTAGCCGAGAACTTTAGCAACCACGCCCGCGCCAACGGTACGACCGCCTTCACGGATTGCGAAACGCAGACCATCGTCCATCGCGATCGGGTGGATCAGGGTAACAACCATTTTGATGTTGTCGCCCGGCATTACCATCTCTACGCCTTCCGGCAGTTCGATGGTGCCAGTCACGTCAGTTGTACGGAAGTAGAACTGCGGACGGTAGCCTTTGAAGAACGGAGTATGACGGCCGCCTTCGTCTTTGGACAGAATGTACACTTCAGATTCGAACTTGGTGTGCGGGTTGATGGTGCCCGGCTTAGCCA